>DATHCP010000023.1:0-33165 GCA_035490535.1 Actinomycetota bacterium | reverse complement strand
CACGAGCGCCACCAGCTGCCGTTCGCCCACCGAGAGCGCCTCGCCACGCTCGCCGACCCGCGTGGCGATGCCGTCGGGCAGCGAGGCGACCCATTCGCCGAGGGCGAGCTCCTCGAAGGCCGACTCCACCTCGCGGTCGCTCGCGCCCGCTCGCCCGTAGCGCACGTTCTCGAGCACCGACGTGTCGAACAGGAAACCGTCCTGCGGCACCATCCGGATCCGGCGTCGCCTCGATCCGGGCGAGACCTCGCGCAGGTCCACGCCCCCGATCAGGAACCGGCCGGACACCGGATCGGCCAGGCGCGTCGTGAGCTTCGCGAACGTCGTCTTGCCGCAGCCGGTCTCGCCGACGATTGCGACGTGGCCTCCAGCCGGGACCTCGAGGCCGATCCCGTGCAGGACCTCGGGACCGGCACGGTAAGCGTAGCGGACGTCCTGCGCCTCCACGGACAGCGCGCCGCTCGGCAGTTCGACGCCCGGGTCGGGCTCGACGACCTCGATCGGGATGTCGAGCACCGACAGGATCTTGCGCCAGCCGGCGATCGCGGTCTGCGTCTCGCCGTAGATCTCGGGGAGATCGGTGAACACGTGCAGGAACACGTCGGCGAGGAACAGGAACGCCGCGACCTGCCCGAACTGGAGCCCCCACGAACTGCCGTAGAACGCGCCCACGGCGATCACGGTGGACAGCGCCGCCGCGTAGAAGATCGACGACATCGGCCAGAAGGTCGCCGCGCGGAAGTGGGCCAGCACCTCGGCCTTGTACCGCTCGGCGATCGCGTGCTCGACCTTGCCGTGGGTCTGCTCGTCCAGCCCGTACGCGCGCACGACCGCGGCGCCCATCACCGACTCGGAGACCTCCGAGAGCATCTCGCCGACCCGGGTCCGGGCCGCGTTGAACGCCGCCGACAGTCGGGCCTGCATCGACCACATCACGACCAGCAGCGGGATCAGCAGGATCATCACCGCGACCGACAGCTGCCAGGAGTAGTGGAGCATCAGCAACAAGGCGCCGATCGCTTGCGCGGCCGAGATGATCCACGCGATGCCACCCCACTCCATGAAGTCCTGCAGCGCATCGACATCCGCGGTGACACGTGCGACGAACACGCCGCGCTTCTCCTCGGACTGCTCCGCGATCGACAGCGCGTGGATGTGCCGGAAGGTCTTGATCCGGAGGTGCTTCAGCGCGTTCTCCGACGCGGTGACCAGGCGCCGTCCGGCCGCCCGCGCCGCGATGAACGCCAGCACGACCAGCACGAACGCCGCCGCACAGCGGCTGTAGACGAACCGCGCATCGAACGCCGGCGTGAACCCCTCGTCGAGGATCTGCTGGACCAGGACCGGCGTGACGAGCGAGACGACCGTCACGCCCAACGAGACGATCACCGTGAAGCCGAGGCCGGCCCGCAGCTCCGGGCTCTCCCGCAGCCCGCGACGCAGCACCGCCCAGGCGCCCTTGAGCTCGGGGGACACCCGCGCGTCGTCGTCGTCCTCGCGGATCAGCTCGATCGCGCTCATCGCTCGCCTCGTTCGTACGCGTTGATGATCGCGGCGTAGCCCGGCTCGCGGCGGACGAGTTCCTCGTGCGGGCCGGTCGCCTTCACGACGCCGTCCTCCAGGAAGATCACGCGGTCGGCCAGGCGGATCGTCGACAGTCGATAGGCCACGACGATCAGGGTGGTCGACAGCTCTCGGCGCAGCGCCGAGAGGATGTCGGCCTCGACGGTCGGATCCACCGAGGACGTGGCGTCGTCGAGGATCAACACCCGCGGCGCGCGAACGAGCGCGCGGGCCAGCGCGACCCGCTGGCGCTGGCCGCCACTCAGCGTGTAGCCGCGTTCGCCGACGACGGTCTCGTAGCCCTGCGGGAGCTCGCGGATGAAGCGGTCGGCCGAGGCGATCAGCGCCGAGCGCACGACGTCGGCCTCGGTGACGTCGGCGTCCAGCGCGATGTTCTCCCGGACCGTCGTGGCGAACAGGAAGCTCTCCTGGAACACGATCGACACGTCGCGGCGCAGCTCGATCGGATCGGCGTCGCGCACGTCGACGCCGCCGACCAGGATGCGGCCCTCGTCGGGGTCGGCCAGCCGCACCAGCAGCTGCGCGAGCGTCGACTTCCCGACGCCGGTCGGCCCGACGATCGCGACCGACTCCATCGGCGTCACGTCGAACGAGACCCCATCGAGGACCGGCAGGCCGTCGTAGAGGTGGCGCACACCGCGCACCTCGACGCCGAGGGGTCCCCCCGGCAGCTCCACCGGGTCCTCCGGCGGCGTCACCACGATCCGTTGCGCGAAGACGTCCTCGAGGCGGGCGTAGCCCACGACGGCGCGCGGCAGCTCGGCCAGGATCCAGCCGATGAACCGCATCGGCCACGACAGCAGCCCGAACAGGGCCACGAACCCGATCAGCTGGCCGGTCGTGATCGCGCCGGTGGACACGCGCCACGATCCGACCGCCAGCAGCAGCGCGGTCGCGAGCGTCGGCAAGGCGTCCAACCCGGCCTCGAAGGTCGCGCGGATGTAACCGCCCTGCACGCGGTGTCGGCGCAGGGACTCGGCCCGTTCGGCGAGCCGTTCGGTCTCCAGGTCCTCGCGGCCGAGGGTCTTCACGACCAGGGCGCCGTCGATCGACTCGTGGGCGACGGCGGAGACGTCGCCGAGATCCACCTGGGCGGCGGCCGCCGGCGCCTCCATGCGGCGGGCGAACGCCTGGTTCATCAGCGCCAGCGACGGGAACAGGATCAGGCCGATCAGGGCCAGCCAGGGATCGGCGCGCGCCAGGTCGATCATCGCGAAGACCGTCAGTGCGATCACGCCGGTCGCGAACGGCACCGGCCAGAACACGTCGACGGCCGCCTTGACGTCGGCCTCCATGTGTGCGAGCAGCTCGCCGGTCGGCGTCTCGCGGTGGAACTGCAGCTGGAGATCGCGGTACCGGTCGGCAACCCGGTTCCGGAGGGAGGCCATCACGCGCTCGCCGGCAACGCCGCTGTAGTAGCGGCGGACCATGATGCCGAGCGCCCGGCCGACACCGAAGGTCATCAGGGCCAGGACCGCGAGCCACACCGAGCGCGCCGGAACCGGCGCGGTGAACGACGGCTTCAGCACCTGGTCGGTGGCCTTGCCGAGCGCGGTCGTCAGCAGGATCGAGGAGATCGCGAACACGAACGACCCGACGACCGAGATCATGAAGGGTCGCGGGTGCATGCGGACGTACGCCGTCACCAGGCGCATCCCGCGCCGGAAGAGCCCGCGTTCGGGCGCCACGTCGTGCTGCGTCGCCACGGCCATGCCGCCTATGATGCCGCGGATGACCGGCCACCGACCCTGGTTCGCGTCGTATCCGTCGGACGTCCCGGCCTCGCTGGAGCCGTATCCCGAGGTCTCGCTCTTCTCGCTGGTCGAATCGGCGGCCGGCAGGTTCCCCGATCGGCCCGCGATCGCCTGGTTCGGAGCCCACCTGAGCTATGCCCGGCTGTTGGAGGAGGTTGAGCGCTGCAGCGCGATGCTCGCCCGGCTCGGCGTGCGCCAGGGCGACCGGGTCGCGCTGATCGTGCCGAACTCGCCGCCCTACGTGATCGCCTTCTACGCGTGTCAGCGCCTGGGCGCGATCGTCGTGGGCAACAACCCCCTCTATACGAAGCGCGAGATGGAGCACCAACTGCGCGACGCCGAACCGCGGCTCGTGCTGGTTGCCGATCTGCTCTACGCGGACTTCGCCGACGTCTTCGCCGACGCCGGGATCGGCACCGTCGTCGTGACCCGGCTGAACGACTACATGCCGCCGATCAAGAGGCTCCTGGCGCCGCTGGCCGTGTTCCGGAAGCAGCAGAAGGCGGCCGGGAAGCCCTGGCCACCGGTGCCGAAGGACGCGCCGGTTCTGCGCTGGCACCGCGAGCTGAAGGTCGCCGCCCCGATGCCGCCGGTCGCCACCGTCCGTCCGAAGGAAGACCCGGCCGTCCTGATCTACACGGGCGGCACCACCGGCGTCGCGAAGGGCGCGATGCTGTCGCACTGGAACCTGCAGTGCAACGCGCGGCAGTGCGCGGCCTGGTTCCCCGAGATCTTGGACGGCCACGACGCGTTGCTCGCGGCGCTGCCGTTCTTCCATTCGTACGGGTTGATGGCGATGAACCTGACGATGCTGATCGCGGGGAAGCTGATCCCCGTGCCGAACCCTCGCGACATCCACCTGCTCCTGGAGCTGATCCAGAAGGAGGGGCCATCGCTGTTCCCCGGCGTCCCGCGCCTGTACATCGCGATCAACGAGGATCCGCGGACGCCCTCGTTCGACCTGAAGTCGATCAAGGCGTGCGTCTCCGGCGCCGCGCCGCTGCCGGTGGCGGTCGCGAACGACTTCGAGCGCGTGACCGGCGGCGGGCAGGTCGTCGAGGGCTTCGGCTTGACCGAGTGCTCACCCGTCACGCACGCGAACCCGTTCAACGGCGTCCGCAAGCCGGGGCACATCGGGTTGCCGATCCCGGACACCGATGCCCGGATCATGTCGCTGGAGGATCCCGATCTCGAGATGCCGCCGGGCGAGCCCGGGGAGCTGTGCATCCGCGGTCCGCAGGTGATGCTCGGCTACTGGCGACGGCCCGAGGAGAGTGCGCTGTCGATCCGCAACGGCTGGCTCCACACCGGCGACGTCGCGACGATCGACGAGCAGGGGTACTTCCGGATCGTCGACCGGCTCAAGGACATGATCTTGGTCTCGGGCTTCAACGTGTATCCGAACGAGGTCGAGGACGTGCTGTACATGCATCCGAAGATCTCGAAGGCCGCGGTGATCGGTGTGCCCGATGACCGCACCGGCGAGGCCGTGAAGGCGTTCGTCGTCCTGAAGGAGGGCGAATCGTTGACGGCCGACGAGCTGATCGCGTGGACGCGCGACCCGGCGCAGGGCCTGACCGGGTACCGGGTTCCGAAACAGGTCGAGTTCCGCGACGCGTTGCCCGAGACGATGGTCGGCAAGGTGCTGCGCCGGATCCTGATCGGCGAGGAGCGGCACAAGCACGCGACCGCCGAGGCGGGATCGACGCCGGCGTCCTCGTCGTGAACCCGATCCGGTTCGATCTGGGCGACGGCCTCATCGTGCGGACGTTCGTGCCCGACGAGGACGCCGAGCTCTTCGGTCTGATCGAGGCGAACCGCGATCGCCTGCGGCCCTGGATGCTCTGGGAGCCGGCCACGAAGGCCCCCGGGGACGTTCGGGACTTCATCGAACGCTCGCTCGCCTCGCCGGAGAGCCTCGACGCGAACGGGATCTGGGTCGACGGCGAGCTCGCCGGCTCGATCGGATTCGGCGTCGATCCGCCGGCCAACAGCGCGGAGATCGGCTACTGGCTGAGCGCAGCGTTCGAGGGGCGCGGCATCGTGACCCGTGCGTGCGCGCGGCTCTTCGACTTCGCGTTCGACGAGCTGGGCCTGCACCGGATGGAGCTGTGCGCCGCGGTCGGCAACGACCGCAGCCGGGCGGTCGCGCGGCGGCTGGGCATGACCGAGGAGGGGATCGCGCGCGACGGGGAGCGCGTGCACGGCGGCTACCTCGACCTGGTCACCTACGGGATCCTCGAGGACGAGTGGCGGGCCCGGCGGTGAGCCGGGCCTACGACGCGGTGATCTTCGACCTGTACGGGACGCTCGTGCCGGAGATCGCACGCGAGGAGTTCGCCCGAACGGTCCGAGCGATCGCGACCGCTCTGGGTCTCGACGTGGCGGCCTTCGAGCGCGCCTGGGACGCAACGTCGGTCGACCGACAGACCGGGGCGTTCCCCGGCGGGATCCCGGAGAACGTGCGGGCGGCCGCGGCGGCGATCGGTGCCGAGCCGCCGCAGGAGGACGCGGTGCTCGACGCGCTCGGGCCGCGCCGCGCGATGTACGACCGGTGGTTCCATCCGCGCGACGGCGCGCTCGAGACGCTGACGGAGCTCCGGACGCGCGACTATCCGGTCGGCTTGATCTCGATGTGCGCGCCGGACACGCCGGCGATGTGGCGGGCCACCCCGCTCGCGCCGCTCGTCGACGTCGCGATCTTCAGCAGCGAGACCGGGCTGCGCAAGCCGGATGCCGAGATCTATCTCCTGGCGTGCGAACGTCTCGGCGTCGCGCCGGACCGCGTCCTGTACTGCGGCGACGGTTCGTACGGCGAGTTGAGCGGCGCGGCGCGGGTTGGCATGACGGCGGTCGAGATCCGGGAGCCGGGCCTGGACCGGTCCGTCCAGCTGCGTCCGGAAGCCGAGGAGTGGGACGGCCCGGCCGTCGGCGACCTCCGAGAGCTGCTGCCGCTCCTGCCCTGAGGAAGGGGCCTTCTCGGACGGCGGGGCGCCGGTCCATACTCTGGCCATGGGCTACTCCCCCCAGCCGACCCGGTGGGCGTTCATCACGCTCGCCGGGGCGGCGGCGCTGCTGGCGGCCGTCTTCGCATCGGTCTGCGTCGCGTTACTGGGTCCAAGCGACGTGATCTCCTGCAAGAGCAGCGGATCGCTCGACCGCGTGGGGGTCAAGTTGACGCAGGTGCTCGGCGGCGGCAGCGTCAGCACCTCGTCGCCGATCTGCGTGGTTCCGAGCGCGACGGCATGGGAGTTCGCGTCCATCGCGCTGATCTTCGTGTTCGCGGTCGGGGTGATGCTGATGCGGCGCAGCATGCGTCGGTCGACGGCGAGCACCGAGTACTGGACCCGCTAGCCGCGCCGGTTCCCACGGTACCCTCGCCGGATCCTCAGCGAACCCCCAGGTTCGGCCGGTTCGATGGGGTGCGCGACGGGCACACGGTGGATCGGGGGAGCGGATGGCGAGCCGGGGACGACGGATCGGCGTGGGGGTCGGGGTCGCGGTCGTGGTGGTGGCCGCGATCGGCGGGTTCCTCCTGTGGCGGGTGTTCGGCGGGAGCGCTCCGCCGCCGGTCAGCCTCTCGAGCCTGGACCTGCCGTCCGTCGCGGCCTCGAGCGGTGGCTCGCCGGCGAGCCTCGACGGCACCTGGACGATCAACACCTCGACGACCCTGTCGGACGGCTCCGGCACCTTCGCGGGCTATCGGATCGACGAGCAGCTCGCGAACGTCGGAGCGAACACCGCGGTGGGACGGACCTCGCAGGTCTCCGGTTCGATGACGATCGACGGCACGAAGATCACCGCGCTGAACGTCAGCGTGGACATGACCGGGCTCGAGAGCGACGACTCGCGCAGGGACAACCAGTTGCGCGAGCGGGGTCTCGAGACCGACCGGTTCCCGACCGCGACGTTCGAGCTGACGAAGCCGATCGACGTGGGCTCGACCCCGAAGCAGGGGCAGCAGGTGAGGCTCGAGGCGACCGGGACCTTCACCCTGCACGGTGTGACGAAACCGGTGACGGTGCCGATCACCGCGGTGTGGTCGGGCGACCTGGTCGCCGCCACCGCCAGCTTCGACGTCGCGCTGGCCGACTACGGGATCGACCCGCCGACCGGGTTCTTCGTGCTCTCGATCGCCGACAGCGGCACGGTGGAGATGCGGCTGCTGTTCACGCAGGGCTGACCGCAAGGGTCCCGACGAACACCGAGATGGTTCCCAGCCGGCTCTCAGGTTCCGGTGTTGGACTTCGGGTGACGCAGGAACGAAGGAGGTAGGCGAGATGGGGCGGTACGGTCCGGGCGGGTTCGACCCGCACGTGCATCATGGATGGGGCGTGGTCCACTTCCTGGTGCCGCTGGTGATGTTCCTGATCGTGATCGGTGTGGTGGTGTGGGCGGTCCTCTACCTCACCTCCCACCGCACGCCGGCCGCCGTGGCCGCCGCCGGACCGCCACCGCGCGACCCCGCGATGGAAGAACTGCGGATCCGCTATGCCCGCGGCGAGCTCCCGCACGAGGAGTTCCTGCAGCGGTCGGTCGACCTCGGCGGCGCGCCGCCGCCGGTCGCCCCCGAGGCCCCCGCCGTGCCGGCGGCCGAACCGCCGGCCGAGCCCGCGGACGAGGGCTGAGGTCGGCGATGGCGCCGCGGGTCACCGAACCGGACCGGGAGCAATCGGTCGGTGGCCCGCGCGTCCTGGTCGTCGACGACGAACCGGCGATCGCGGACCTCGTGAGCACGGCGCTGCGGTACGAAGGGTTCGAGGTGACGACCGCGGGGACCGGCCGCGACGTCGAGCCGCTCGTCGATTCGTTCCGTCCCGAGTTGATCGTCTTGGACGTGATGCTTCCCGACGTCGATGGTTTCGAGGTCCAGCGCCGGCTCCGGGACGGCGGTCGCCGCGTCCCGGTGCTGTTCCTGACGGCCCGCGACGCTACCGAGGACAAGGTTCGCGGGCTCTCGATCGGCGGCGACGACTACGTCACCAAGCCGTTCAGCCTGGAGGAGCTGATCGCCCGGATCCGCGCGATCCTCCGGCGCGCGCAAGGAACGGCGACCGAGGGCGGCCGGCTCCGGTTCGAGGATCTCGAGCTCGATGAGGACGCGCACGAGGTCTGGCGGGGCACCGACCGGGTCGAGCTGACGCCCACCGAATTCAACCTGCTGCGCTTCCTGATGCTGAACCCGCGCCGCGTGCTCTCGAAGGATCAGATCCTCGACCATGTATGGCATTACGACTTCGGCGGCGACGCCTCGATCGTGGAGACGTACATCAGTTACCTGCGCCGCAAGGTGGACGCGGCCGAGCCGCACCTGATCCACACGGTCCGCGGCGTGGGCTACACGTTGCGGATGCCGCGAGGCTGAGATGTCGCTCCGCGCGCGCCTGCTGATCGTGACCGTCGCGCTGGTCGGCGCCGGTCTGCTGGTCGCGAACGTCGCGATCTACCACGGGCTCCGGGACTTCCTGTTGCAGCGCGTCGACCAGCAGCTGGTCGACGCCGTGCGGTTCGCCCCGGGGGACGGCGGCGGCCCCGGCCCCGGCAACCTCCCACTCAGCACCTACGTGGGGCTCTGCGACGATCACGGCTCGACGGTCGCCGGGCGGTTCCTGGGCGGCGACGGCTACTCGCCGCCGGTGCTTCCGTCCGACCTGCCGAACTCGTCCACGCCGGGCGAGACCACGATCTTCACGGCACCGTCCACCGACGGGTCGACCACCTACCGGGTCCTGGCGCGCGCCAACGAGCGGGCGCCGGGGACGTTGATCATCGCGATCCCCGTGGGGGACACGTTCGCGACCCTGCATCGGCTCCTCGGCGTGCAGATCCTCGTGAGCCTCGTCGTGCTCGCGACGGTCGCGGCGCTGGCGTGGTGGCTCGTGCGCCTGGGGTTGCAGCCGCTCGAGGGGATCGGCGCGACCGCCGGGGCGATCGCGGCCGGCGACCTGTCGCGCCGCGTGGAGCCGGCCGACGAGCGCACGGAGGTCGGCCGGCTCGGCTTGGCGCTGAACGCGATGCTCGCCCAGATCGAGGCCGCCTTCGATCAACGTCGGCGATCCGAGGAGCGGCTCCGGACGTTCGTCGCGGACGCATCGCACGAGCTGCGGACGCCGCTCACCTCGATCCGGGGCTACGCGGAGCTGTTCCGGCGCGGCGCCGACACCCGGCCCGAAGACCTCGAGAAGTCGATGACGCGGATCGAGGCCGAGGCGGCGCGGATGGGCGTGCTGGTCGACGACCTGCTGCTGCTCGCACGGCTGGATCAAGGGCGCCCGCTCGAGCGGGAACCGGTCGACCTGGTTCGACTCGCGGGCGAGGCGGTCGACGCAGCCCGTGCGGTGGAGCCGGATCGTCCGCTGGAGCTCGAAGCGGAGGCAGCGGTGGAGGTCCCCGGCGACGCGGGCCGGCTACGGCAGGTGCTCGACAACCTGCTCGACAACGCACGCGAACACACGGAGCCCGGCACGCCGATCCGCGTCGGTGTGGTGGGCGAGCAGGAGCGCGCCGTCCTGACCGTGCACGACGCGGGCGAGGGTCTCGACCCGGAGACCGCGGCCCACGCGTTCGAGCGCTTCTACCGGGGTGATCCCGCGCGGTCGCGCTCGACCGGCGGGGCAGGCCTCGGCCTGTCGATCGTCGCGGCGATCGTGCGAGCCCACGGCGGGGAAGTCCGGGTCCTCCCGGCCGATCCGGCAGCGCCGGGAACGACGTTCGAGATGCGCCTGCCGAGCGCGGCGGCCGAGCCTGACGTCACCTCAGAGCTGCCCGCGCCGCCCGCGGATCCACCGCCCGGCGGCTAGTCCCGGAGCGCGTCGACCCGCGCGCGCTCGTCCACGGTGAGCGTGCGCAGGGGGGGCCGGACGTCGCCGCACGGCAGGACGCCGCGACGAACCAGGACGTGCTTCAGCGCCGCGTGGAACGGGATCTCTGCCAGGCCGTCCCGCAGCGCCGCCACGCGCCGGCCCGCCTCCTGATCGCGGTCGTGGACCAGTGCGGCGACCACGTCGGGCCACGCCGTGGCCAGTCCCGAGACCGAGCCGACCGCGCCCTCGGCGAGCCCATCGAGCACGAGCGGCTCCGACCCCACGAACACGTCGAGGCCGTCGAGCAGGTACGGACGCACCGCATCGAACGGCGTGTCGGAAACCTTCAGCCCCGTCAGATTGCCCGCGGATGCGCGCAGCCGTTCGATCACGGGGACCGGGATCGGGTAGCCGCTGCGCCCGGCGAACTCGTACACGTAGAACGGCAGCGGCTCGGCCGCCCGGGCGGCGGCCGCGAGGTGCGTGAACAGCTCGTCCGGATCCAGCGGGAAGTACGGGGGAGCGATGACGGCGACGGCGTCGGCGCCGGCATCGCGGGCGTGGGCCGCCAGCGTGACGGTGTCCTCGGTGCTCTGCGCGCCCGCATGCACCGCGACCGCGAAGCCCGGCGGCCGCGCGCCGAGGAACCGTTCGGCGAGCCGCCGCCGTTCGTCGACGTGCAGCAGCACGCCCTCGCCGGTGGTGCCGGCGACCAGGGCTCCGTCGAGCCCACCGGCAGCGAGGAACGCGACCAGCGCATCGACGGCGTCGAGGTCGAGCGATCGCCCGCCCTCGGTCAGCGGCGTCGCCGCCGCGGCGATCGCGCCTCGCAACGGCGCCGGCCTCGACATGCCGGGGAGCCTACGTCAGAACTGGGCTGCCTCCGTCGAGCCCTCGAGCGCAAGCGTGTCGGACCCGCCGACGGCCGACGACACCAGGTCGAACCAGCCGGTGCCGACCTCGCGCTGATGGCGCACGGCCGTGTAGCCGTCCTCTTCCAGCTCGAACTCCCGCTCCTGCAGCCGCACGTACGCCGGCATGCCCTCGTCGGCGAACCCCTTCGCCAGGTCGAACATCCCCGCGTTCAGCGCGTGGAACCCCGCGAGGGTGATGAACTGGAACCGGTAGCCCATCGCAGCGAGCTCCTTGCGGAACGTCGCGATCTGCGCCTCGTCGAGGTGCCGGCGCCAGTTGAACGACGGCGAGCAGTTGTAGGCGAGCGGCTTGGCCGGATGCTCGGCGTGCACCGCGTCGGCGAAGGTCCGCGCCTCGTCCAGGTCCGGCGTCGAGGTCTCGCACCAGAGTAGGTCGCAGTACGGTGCGTACGCGAGGGCCCGCACGATCGCGGCGTCGATCCCGCCGCGCACGCGGTGGAAGCCCTCGGCGGTGCGCTCGCCCTCCACGAACGCGGCGTCGCGCGGATCGACGTCGGAGGTCAGCAGCGTTGCGGCCAGCGCGTCGGTCCGCGCGATCAGCACGGTCGGCACGTCCAGCACGTCGGCCGCGAGCCGGGCCGCGACGAGCGTGCGAACGAACTGCCGCGTGGGAACCAGCACCTTGCCGCCGAGGTGGCCGCACTTCTTCTCCGAGGACAGCTGGTCCTCGAAGTGCACGCCGGCGGCGCCGGCGTCGATCATCGCTCGCATCAGCTCGAAGGCGTTCAGCGGCCCGCCGAACCCCGCCTCGGCGTCGGCGACGATCGGCAGCAGATAGTCGATCTCGCGCTGCTCGGCCCAGGCGATCTGGTCGGCGCGCCGCAGCGCGTTGTTCATCCGCCGCACCGCCGTCGGCACCGAGCTGACGGGGTACAGCGACTGGTCCGGATAGGTCTCCTGCGCAAGGTTCGCGTCGGCCGCGACCTGCCAGCCGGAGAGGTAGATCGCGGGAAGGCCGGCCTTCGCGCACGCGACCGCCTGACCGCCGGTGAGGCAGCCGAGCGCCGCCACGGCATCCTCGGTCGCGAGCAACGACCAGAGCCGCTCCGCCGCGTCGCGGGCCAGCGTCCGCTCCTCGCGGATCCGCCCGCGGAGCCGAACCACGTCCTCCGCGCTGTAGGGACGGGTCACGCGGCGCCACCGGTGGTCGGTCGCCCACCGCCGTGCGAGCGAGGCGGCCTCGTTGCGCATCTCGTCCTGGATCGTCCTCATCGTTGCCTCCGCGTTCCGGGAACGGAAAACCTCCCGGCGGCTGCCGGGAGGTCGGGTGGCGCGTGAGCGGCCCCGGTGGGCCGCGGCACGCGCCGCTAGGTACCTACGCCTTTGAACGACCGTTCAAACATGGCCCTATCCTCCCAAACGGCACCCCGGGCGGTCAAGCGGCCCCTCAGCGCGCCAGGAGCCGGGCCACGAGGAACCGGGGAACCCCGCCCCGGGTTCCGGTGCCCGCGATCACGATCTTCCCGTTGCGCTGCAGCGCGACCGACCGGGCGACGTCGGTGCCGTGGGCGAGGTCGAGCCGGACGACACCGCCCGTCCCGAACGTCGGATCGAGGGCGCCGGTAGTCCGGAGGCGCACGATCCCGGCGTCGTCACCGGTGGCGGCCGACCGGATCCGTCCGACGACGATCAGCGCGGATCCGGCGGCGGCGACGCCGAGGGCTTGATCGAACCCCGGTGTGAACGGCAGGGCGACCACGCCACCGGCCCCGAAGCCCGGGTCGAGCCGGCCGCCGCCCCCATACCGGGCGATGCCCCAGCCGTCGCCGGCCTGCCCCGCGACGACCAGATGCCCGTCGGGCGTGCGTGCGATCGCGTTCCCCACGCCGGCGCCGCCGACGTCGGTCCGGGTGATCCCTCCGCTCGTGCCGAACGTGGTATCGCGGGTGCCGTTCGCGTTCAGGCGGAACAGATCGAACCGCGGCTCCAAGCCGACGTCGGCGGTGCCGGCCGCCACGATGCGGCCGCCGGGGAGCACGATCAGGCCGTTCACCGTCTCGCCCCCGGCGGAGACGTCCAGCGTGACGCGGCCGTCGTCGCCGAACGCCGGATCCGGCGTGCCATCGGCCCGGAGGCGCACGAGGGCCGAGCGGATCGCCGCGCCGTTCGACGTGTAGCCGGCCGCGACGATCCGGCCGGTCCGGTCGAACCGGACCGCGTTCGCGCCCTGCAGGCGCCAGCCGAACGTGACCGTGGCCACCCCGCCGGTCCCGAACGTCGCGACCGGCGCGCCGGCGGCGTCGAGCCGGAGCACGAACATCGAGCTCGCACCGGCAACCGTGGTCCGCCCGGCGACCGCGAGGCCGCCGTCGGGCGCGAGCGCCAGGGCGAACGCCTCGTCGACCCCGCCCAGGTCGATCAGCAGGCGGCCGCCCGTGCCGAACGTCGGATCGAGCACCCCCCGGGGCAGGAAGCGCGCGAGGCCGACGTCGCCGTCGGTCGTCGAGCCGGCGACCACGATCCGTCCGAGGCGATCGATCACGACGGCGGTCGCGCCGCTACCGGACAGGAACGCGGTCGCGACCCCGTCGCCGTCGAAGCGAGGATCTCGCGCTCCGGGCGCGGCGCCGGCAGGAGGCACCGGCAGCAGCACCGCGACCATGACGCCGATCACGACGGTCGGAAGGAGACGCCGGAGGGTCACGGCACGATCTTCGAGATCGGCAGCTCGAGGATGTCGGTCGCCCCGGCCGCCTTCAGCAGCGGGATCAGCCGGTTCACGCCTCGCTTGTCGGCGACGGCCTCGACCGCGAACCCGCCGTCGGACAGCGGCGAAACGGTCGGCGCCTTCATCGAAGGCACGACCGCGAGGACCGCGTCGAGGTGCTCGGCGGCGACGTTGAGCTTGATCAGGACGCGTCCCTCGGCCTCCAGCGCGCCGCGGAGCAACGTCAGCAGGTCGTCGAGCGCGCCGCGCTTCACCGGATCGGCGGCGATCGCGCGGTTCGCGATCAGGACCGGATCAGACGTCAGCAGCGTCTCCAGGATCTTCATGCCGTGGGCGCGCAGCGTGGAGCCCGTCTCGGTCACGTCGACGATCGCGTCGACGATCTGCGGCACCTTCGCCTCGGTGGCGCCGTAGGACCAGCTGACCTTCACGTCGATGCCGAGGTCCGCGAAGTGCTTCTTCGTGAGCTCCACGAACTCGGTGGAGATGCGCGTGCCCGGCGGGATCTCCTCGGCCGTGTTCGCCGGATGGGCGCTCGGCACGGCCAGCACGATCTTCGTGCCGTGCCCGGTGCCGGTGCGCGCGTAGGGGAGCCGCGCCAGGACCTCGACGTCGGCTCCCGTCTCCGCCAGCCAATCCTCGCCGGTGATGCCGGCGTCGAACAGGCCGTCCTGCACGTAGAGGGGGATCTCCTGGGGTCGCAGGATCGACACGCGCTCGACCCGGTCGTCGTCGATCGTGCCGTGGTAGTCGCGGTCGGAGCTCCGCCGGACGTGCAGGTCCGCGTCGTCGAACAGCCGGAGCGTCTGCGCCTCGAGCGATCCCTTGGGGAGGACGAGCTTCAGCATGGGGGCGCGAGTCTATCCCCGGCCCGGCGGTCGATCGGACAGGTCGCGGTAGAAGCACGTGCGCTCGCCCGTGTGGCAGGCGGCGCCGACCTGATGCACCCGCGCGAGCACCGCGTCGCCGTCGCAGTCGATCGCGAGCGAGACGAGGTGCTGCGCGTGACCCGACGTGTCGCCCTTGCGCCACAGCTCGCGGCGCGAGCGCGACCAGTAGACCATCCGGCCCTCCGCCAGGGTGCGCTCGAGCGCCTCGCGGTTCGCCCAGGCCAACATCAGCACGGCGCCGTCGTCGGCGTCCTGCGTGATCACCGGCACCAGCCCCCGGTCGTCGAACGCCACGGCGTCCAGGTTGATCGGGTTCACCGGCGCACCACGATCCCCTGGGCGGCCAGGCCGTCCTTGACCTCGGCGATCGAGAGGTTGCCGTCGTGGAAGCGGCTCGCGGCGAGCACCGCGTCGGCGGACCGCAACCCGTCGGCGAAGTGCCGCACCGTGCCGGCGCCGCCGCTCGCGATCAACGGAACCGTGGTCGCGCCGGCGACCGCGTCGAGGAGGGCAAGGTCGTAGCCCTCGCCGGTGCCGTCGCGGTCCATCGAGGTCAGCAGGATCTCGCCGGCGCCGCGCTCCGCCGTCGCCTCGGCCGCCCAGGCGACCGCATCGCGATCGACCGGCGTGCGGCCGGCGTCCACGAAGACCCGCCAACCCGCGCCCTCGGCCTTCGCGTCGATCGCGATCACGATGCACTGCGCGCCGAACCGGTCGGCGCAGCGCGACAGGAGCGCCGGATCGCGCACGGCGGCGCTGTTCAGCGACACCTTGTCGGCGCCGGCGCGCAGCAGATCGCGCACGTCGTCCTCGCTGCGGACCCCGCCGCCGACCGTGAGCGGGATGAAGACCTGCTCGGCGGTGTGGGAGATCACGTCGAGCATCGCGCCGCGCCCTTCGAGGGTCGCGGTGATGTCGAGGAACACCAGCTCGTCCGCGCCCTCGGCGTCGTACCTGGCGGCGAGCTCCACCGGATCACCGGCGTCGCGTAGGTCCACGAACCGCACGCCCTTGACCACGCGGCCGGCGTCGACGTCGAGGCAGGGGATCACGCGCTTGGCCAGCACGGCGCCTCAGCCCCGGATCACCTGGGAGAGCTTCAGCGTCTTCTCGTAGAGCGCCTTGCCCGTGACGGCCGCCTCGACGCCGAGATCGCGGAGCGCCCAGATGTCGTCGGCGGTCCGCACGCCACCGGCCGAGATCACCGGCCGATCGGTGAGCGACAGGACCTTGCGGTAGAGGCGGAGGTCGGGACCGTCGAGCGTGCCGTCTCGCGCGATCGCCGTCACCAGGTACCGCGGCGTGCCGGCCTCGTTCAACGCCGGGAAGACCTCCTCGACCCGCGGCCCTTCCTCGGTCCAGCCCTTGACCATGGCGTGGCCGCCGCGGACATCGACCGCGACCAGGATCCGTTCGGCGAACTCCTCGATCGCGCGGGCCACGAACGTGGGGTCGAGGGCGGCGGTGGTTCCGAGGATCACGCGGCCGGCCCCCAGCTCCAGCAGGGCCGCGATGTCCTCGAGCGTCCGGATCCCGCCGCCGACCTGGACGGGCAGGACCACCGAGTAGCAGATCTGGCGGATCACCTCACGGTTGTCGCCGCCGGCATCGAGGGCCGCGTCGAGGTCGATCACGTGGAGGCGTCGCGCGCCCTCCTCCTGGAAGCGCACGGCGACCGCCACCGGGTCGTCGTCGTAGGACGTCTCTTCGTGCGGGTCGCCGCGCAGCAGGCGGACGGCGCGGCCACCGCGCAGGTCGATCGCGGGGATCACGATCACGCCGCCACCGCCCCGACGAAGTTCGCGTAGAGCTGCAGCCCTGCCTCGCCGGACTTCTCGGGGTGGAACTGCGTGGCGAACACGGCGCCATCGGCGACGGCCGCCGCGAACACCCGACCGTGCTCGCTCACGCCCACGGTCCGCTCGTCGGGTGCCGCGGCGTAGGAGTGCACGAAGTAGAAGAACGTCCCGTCGGGGATCCCGGCCGCGTACGGGTGACGCCGTCCCGCCCACGCCACGGTGTTCCATCCGGTGTGCGGGACCTTCACGCTCCCGGGCAGGCGCCGCACCGAGCCGTCCAGGACGCCCAGACCCGGCTCGGGATCCTCCTCGCTGCCCGCGAACAGCACCTGCATCCCGACGCAGACGCCGAAGATCGGCCGTCCGGCTCCGATCCACGCGCGCGCGACGTCTGCCAGCCCTGCGGCCCGGAGCGCCCGCATGCAAGCGCCGAACTGCCCGACGCCGGGGATCACCAGGCCGTCGGCGTGGTCGATCGCGGCCGGGTCGGCGGTGACGTCCGCGTCCGCGCCCACCCGGTCGAGCGCGCGCGCGACCGAGTGCAGGTTGCCCATGCCGTAATCGAGGACCGCGATCCGCGCGCTCACAGCGTGCCCTTCGTGCTGGGGATCCCGGCCGTGCCGGTCCGCGCGCACGCGTCGCGCAGGACGTTGCCGATGCCCTTGAACTCGGCTTCGACGACGTGGTGCGGCGAGCGGCCGCTCCGCAGCCGGACGTGCAGCGTCAGCTCCGCCGCCTGGGCGAACGCCCGCACGAAGTCCTCGACGAGGCCGGTGTCGAACGTGCCGATCGTCTCGGCCGGCACGTCGACCTCATGGACCACGAACGTGCGCCCACTCAGGTCGAGCGCGACCTCGATGGCCGCCTCGTCCAGCGGCACGACGATCGATGCGAACCGCCGCACGCCGGCTTCGTCGCCGAGCGCCTCGCGCAGCGCCTGGCCGAGCGCGATCCCGCAGTCCTCCACCGTGTGGTGGCCGTCGACGTCCAGGTCGCCCTCGCACGCGATCGTCAGGTCGAACCCCGCGTGCTTGCCGAGCTGCTGCAGCATGTGATCGAAGAAGGGCAACCCGGTGGCCGCCTCGGCCGCGCCCGCGCCGTCCAGCGCGAGCTCGACGCGCACGGAGGTCTCGTTCGTGGCGCGCGTGACCGAGGCGGTGCGCGGCGCGTCGCTCATGCCGGCAAGCACTCCCGGAGCGCCTTCAGGAACAGATCGGTCTCGTGTTCGGATCCGGCGGTGACGCGCAAGGCGTTGGGCACCGCGTCGCTCATGTCTCGGACCAGGACGCCGCGGTCGAGCAGGCCCCGCCAGAGCTCGCGAGCATCGCCGGGCGGTACGAACAGGACGAAGTTCGCGTCGGACGGATACACCACGCAGCCGGGGATCGTCGTGAGCTCCGCGGCGATCCGGTCGCGTTCGACGCGGATCGACGCCAGGAGCGCCCGTGCCGCCGGACGGTGGTGGAGCGCGCAGATCCCTGCGGCCTGCGTCAACGCCGACAGGTGGTACGGGAGGCGGACCCTGCCCAGGTCCTCGACGATCGCCGGCGACGTCAGTGCGTAGCCGATCCGCGCGCCCGCCATCGCGTAGGCCTTGCTGAACGTGCGGACGACGGCGAGGTTCCGGAGGTCGCCGAGCAGGCCGGTCGCCGACGGCGCGTCGGAGAACTCCGCGTAGGCCTCGTCCACGATCAGCAGCGCGTCGGGCAGCGCCTCGGCCAGCCCGCGGATCGCCCCGATCGGCTGGGCGTTGCCCGTGGGGTTGTTCGGCGAGCAGACGAACACGATGTCCGGCCGTGCGGCGCGCGCCTCGTCGATCTGCGGGTCGCCGAGCACGAAGTCGGACGGGAGGCCGCCGCGGATGCGGTCCGTGTGCGTGCTCCAGCACAGGCGCCCGTGCAGCGAGTACGTGGGCTCGAACGTGATCGCGCGCCGTTCCGGGCCTCCGTAGGCGAGCAGCAGCGTTTGCAGGACCTCGTTCGAGCCGTTCGCGGCCCAGACCGCCGCGGCGGGCAGGCCGTGCACGGCGCCGAGCTCTTCGCGCAGTCTGGTCGCCGCGCCGTCGGGGTACCGGTGCAGCGGCAGGTCGCGCACGACCTTCGCGAGCTCTTCGAAGAACCCGGGCGGCAGCGGGTGCGGGCTCTCGTTCGTGTTGAGCCGGGCGGCCACGTCGAGCTGCGGCGAGACGTACGGCGTCATGTCCCGGAGCCCTTCCCGGGGGCGCGCGGTCATCGCGGGCCGGCCTCGTCGGCGCGTGCGTCCATCGCCCGGGCGTGCCCGACCAGGCCCTCGGCGCGGGCGATCGCCGACGTGCCGGGCGTGTAGCGCGCGGCCGCGTCGGCGGACATCTCGAGCACCGAGCTGACGGTGACGTAGTCGGCGGCGCGCAGGCCGCTCGCGAACCGAGCGGTGCCCGCGGTCGGGAGCACGTGGTTCGAGGCGACCCCGTAGTCGCCGTAGGGGACCGCGGTCCACGGGCCGAGGAAGATCGCGCCGGCGTTGCGGACGTTGGCGAGGAACGCAGACGGCTCCTCGAGCAGCAGCAAGAGGTGCTCCGCGGCCACGTCGTTCACCGCATCGGCCGCGTGGACGAGGTCGCGGACCAGCACGAGCCGCGTGTGCTGGATCGCCTGGTCGACGATCTCGCGCCGGCCCGCGCTCGTCAGCTCGTCCGCGAGCGCGGCGTCGACCTTCTCGGCGAGCGATGGCTCCGGTGTGATGAAGAACGTGCGCGCCTCGGGGTCGTGCTCCGCCTGTGCGATCAGGTCGAGCGCCGCCATCCGCGGATCGATCGAGCCGGCGGCGACGATCGCGAGCTCGGAGGGGCCGGCCAGCCCGTCGATCCCGACGAACCCGGCGACCTGGCGTTTCGCCTCCGTCACGTAGACGTTGCCGGGCCCGACGATCCGGTCGACCGAGGGGATCGACTCGGTGCCGTACGCCATCGCCGCCACCGCCTGCGCACCGCCGGCCTTCGCGACGTGGGTCGCGCCGGCCCGCCGTGCCGCGTACAGGACCGGCGCGTGGACCGAGCCATCGCGTTGGGGCGGCGTGCACAGGACGATCTCGCGGACGCCGGCCACGATCGCCGGCACGACGGTCATGCAGACGCTCGACGGATAGCGTGCTCTGCCGCCCGGCACGTAGCAGCCGACCGTGTCGAGCGGTCGCACGATCTCGCCGAACCGGACCCCGTCGTGCTCGTCCCACCACTCGGTGGGAACCTGGCGGCCGCAGTAGCCGTGGAGCCGCTCGATCAGCTCGTCGAGCGCTGCGCGGAGCTCGGGCGGAACCTCCCGCTCGGCGCGCGCGAACTCCTCCTCCGTCACGAGGATCCCGTCGAGGTCGGCGCCGTCGAACTGCTTCGCGAGTTCGATCAGGACGTCGTCGCCCTCGATGAACACGCTCTGCAGGATCGAGCGCACGGTCTCGGTGGTGGCGGGATCGATCTCGAGCTTCGAGGGCTCGAGCCTCCCGCCCCGCTCACGCAGGTCGAGGAGCTCGAGCATCAGTGCTCCTCGACGACCTCGGGATGCCCCGCGGGCTCCGGCGCGCCGGTGGCCTTGGCCAGCCGGTGATCGCGGGTCCACAGGACCCATCCGCTGACGCCCACGGCCAGCGCCGCGGCGGCGAACAGGATGAGCGCAAGCAGGAACGTCGCGTCTCGCGTCATGGGAGCTTCAAGGGTACCGGACCTGTGGAACCCCCGACCGGGCGGCTAGCGACCGCCGCTCTGCCGCTTGCGCTCGCTCCGCCGCTCGGCCTCGAGCCGCTCGAGGTCCGTGTCCTCCTGGCTCATGAACGTGAACGCGTCCCCGACCGCCGGATGCACGGCCGAGATCTCGCGGTGGATCGCCCGCGCGACACGCCGGTAGACCGGATGACCCTGCGGCTGCGAGCGCAGCTCGGCCAGGTGCATCGCCTCGCGCGCCGTCATCTGCATCACGAACCGGATCCGATACGCCATCGCCACTGCGTACTGCGCCGCGTCGAGGAGCCCGCCCGCGGCCAGTTCGTCGTGCATCGCTTCCGACGCGGTCATCGCGCGGTCCCACTCGGCGGTGAGTCCCGCCTCCTCGACCTCCGCCGGAACGTCGTAGCCGAGCTCCGGGGTCAGGCGCTGCCATTCGATCGTGAGCGGGCGGTGCCGCTGCAGGTCCCGGAACGCGCCGTAGTCGCACACGATGTCGAAGCGGTAGTCGGTGCGCTCCCACGCCCTGCCGGGCTTGTGCCGGCGGTTCGTCCGCTCGCCGAGCGACGCGGCCAGGATCGCCGCGCGCTCGGCGGGGTCCATCGCGCGAACGAGCCGGAGCAGCTGGTCGTCGGGCAGCTCGCTCGAGGCGTATAGCACCGCGGCGGTGACCTTCAGCTCGCCTTCGGGATCATGGTCAACGAGGTTGACTTCTTCCCGCGGCTCCGGCGCGACGTCGCCGACGAGCTTCGCCGTCAGCTCCTGCGTCCGCTCGCGGACGTCGCGCCAGTAGGACGACCAGGCGATCCCGCGGTCCGGCTGATCGACGCGCTTGAGGAACTCCGGGATCACCTTGCGGAGCTCGACGAGCATCAGCTCGCCGTAGGCGCGCATCTCGGCGAGCGGGTGCTGCGCCAGTCGCATCAGCAGCTGCTCGTACGCCTGTCCGGTCGCGTAGATCCCGACGTTCGAGCGGGTGCCGGCCGGCAGGATCATCCGGAGCGTGTCGCACGTCTTCGCGAGGATCGACTGGCGGTACACGAAGTCGGAGTCGCCCGGATCCTGCGGGAACCGCTCGCGGAACCACGGCTCCAGCCGATCGAACAGTCGCCCGTACGTCGCGAACGTCTCGTCCAGGAAGGCGCCGTAGCGCTCCTCGAGCTGCGTGCCCTCGATCTCGGGCGGCACCGTGGCGCGCCAGCGGCCACCGGGACGGTCGTCGTAGCGCATGTAGCGGGTCGACTGCTCGAGGTACGCGGCCAGACGCCCCCACTCCAGCGCCTTGGCCAGCAGCTGCGAGGACTGCTCGCACGCCAGGTGGACGCCGCCCAGCTGCGCCACCGAGTCGTCGCCGTACTCCACGAACACCCGGTCGTACAGACGCTCGGCGCGCGCCGATCCCGCGGCCGTCGTCGCCGGCCCTTCGGCCAGGTCCTCGGCGAACTCGTCCAACAGCAGCCGCCGCAACGACTTCGTGGAGCGCGAATACCGAGCGAACAGCGCGCCCTTCACCGCCTCCGGCAGGTTCACCAGCGCGAACACCGGTCCGTCGAGATCGGTCACGTAGCGTGCGAGCACCTCGCGCTCGCCGGCGTCGAACGACTCGGTCGCGTACCAGAGCGTCACGGCGTCGCGCTCTCCGTGGGGGAGCTGGTCTCGCCGGTCCACAACGTGATCGTGTCGCCGACCAGCACGGACGAGCCCGCGACCGGATCCTGGGCGACCACGCGGTTCGGGTTCGGGCATCGGGGCAATGGCGGCTGGGTGCCGCCATAGACCACCTTCAGCCCGAGGTGCTGGATCTGGTTCTGCGCCGAGGCCAGCGTCTGGCAGGTGTAGTCGGCCAGCGTGATCGACGCCGGCCCCGAGACCACGGTCACGTTCACGAGCGTGCCGCGGTCGACCTTCGTTCCCGGCGCGAGCGACTGATCGACGACCTCGCCCGCCTGGCACGTGTCGCTGGTGGTCGTGGCCTTGCTCCCCAACACGAGGCCAGCCTGCGTCAGCGATGCCTGCGCATCGGCGAGCGTCTTGCAGGTCAGATCCGGAACCTCCACCTGTTTGACCGCGACCGCGATCGTGAGGGTGACCGTGTCGCCGCGATGGACCATCGTGCCGGCCGCGATCGACTGGTCCAGCACCGTCTGCGGCGGCGCGGCGTCGGTCGGCCGCTTCGTCGACGGATCCGTCACGACCAGGCCGTACTGGTTCGTGAGTTGATCGGTCGCCTGCTGCAGCGTCAGCCCCTTGACGCTCGGCATCGCGAAGGCTGCGGACTGGTCCTTGTTCTTCAGCACCTGCGACAGCAGGTAGCCGCCTCCCAAGAGGAGCGCCACGACCAGCACGCCGATCAGCACGCCGAGCCACACCTTGCGCGACGAGCCCTCGGGCTCGGGCGGCGGCATCACCTGCGTGGCCTGCGGCCGGGCGATCACCTGCGTGGCCTCGCCCGCCGAAGGGAGCAGCGGCGTGGCCTCGACCTCCTGCCCCTGCTTGACCCGCTCGAGGTCGGCCGAGAGCTCGGCGGCCGTCTGGTACCGGTTCGCGGGGTTCTTCGCCAGGCACTTCATCACCACGGCGTCCAGCCGCGGCGGCACGTCGGCGTTGTGCTGCGAGGGCGGCAGCGGGGTCTCGTTCACCTGTTTGTAGGCGATCGCGACCGGCGTGTCGCCGGTGAACGGCGGCGTGCCGGCGAGCAGCTCGTACAGCACGCAGCCGAGCGAGTAGAGGTCCGAGCGCGCGTCCACCGCCTGGCCCTGCGCCTGCTCGGGCGACAGGTACGTCGGGGTTCCGATCACCGAGGAGGTCTGCGGGGCGGTGATGTCGGTTCGGATCCGTGCGATGCCGAAGTCCATCACCTTGACCTGGCCGTCGCGGGTGACCATCACGTTCGCGGGCTTGATGTCGCGGTGGACGATGCCCTGCTCGTGCGCGGCACCCAGCGCGGCCGCGATCTTCTGCGTGAGCTCCACCGACTGGATCGGCGTGGGCCGTCGGCCGCTCGCCAGGAAGTCCGCCAGCGTCCGGCCCTCGACGAACTCCATCACGATGTACTGCGTGTCGCCGTCGGCGCCGGTGTCGTACACGCCGACGATGCTCGGGATGTTCAGCCGGGCGGCAGCCTGGGCCTCCCGGCGGAACCTCGCCACGAAGCCGGCGTCGCGCGCGAACTGCGGCAGCAGCACCTTGATCGCGACGGTCCGGCCGAGCACCGGATCGAACCCGCGGAAGACCTCGGCCATGCCGCCGGCGCCGATCCGCGCCTCGACGCGGTAGCGGTCGGCCAGGACGGAATCGCTCACGCTGGTCCGGTCACCTCCCGAGGAACGCCTCGATCACCTGTTTGGCGACCGGTGCGGCGACGCGGCCCCCGGTGGCCTCGTTCCCGAGGCTGCCGCCGTCCAGCACGATAACCGCTACGGCGATCCGCGGCGTCTGCGTCGGCCCGGCCGGCCCGAACGCCGTGAACCACGCGTTCGGAGGCACGTTGTCGCCGTTCGTCGCGGTGCCGGTCTTGCCGGCGATCGTGACGCCGGAGATCTGCGCCGCGGTTCCGGTTCCGCGCTCGACGACGTCGACCATCATCGCGCGCATCGCGGCCGCGGTCGCCGTTGAGATCGGATGTCCCTCCACCGCGGGCGCGAAGGACCGCACCGGCAGGCCGGAGCTGTCGCGCACCTCGGTCACCAGCCTGGGGGCGAACATCGTTCCGCCGTCGGCGATCGCGGACGACACGAGCGCCAGCTGCAGCGGGTTCTGCAGGTCGTTGTCCAGTCCGACCGCCGACGTCGCCACCTTCGAGCGCTTGTCCGAGAAGTAGTCCGGGACGGGGAACCGGCCCGATGCCCACGGCAGCAGGAACGGGATCGTCGGCTCGATGCAGTCGGGGCTCGCGTCGGGATCGGTCGGGCAGTAGCCGTAGGCGCGCGCCTGCTTCGAGAGCTTCTCTGCGCCGAGCGCCAGCCCGATGATCCCGAACGTCACGTTGCACGATTCGGTGAACGCTTCGGCCATCGTCACGAACCTCGCGCCGCCGGCGCAGAGCTCGTTGCCGAAGTTCTCCAGCGTCGAGTGCGAGCCGGGCAAGTCGAGCACGTGCGGGTTCGGCCAGGTCTTCGTCGGGGCCCAGCCGTTCGCGAGCGCCGCTGAGGCCGTCACGAGCTTGAAGGTCGAGCCCGGGAGATAGAGCTCCTGGAAGGCCTTCGACAGCAGGGGCTTCTGGGGATCGGCGTTCAGCTGGTTCCAGGCGGCCGTCATCTGGTCGGTCGTGCCGCTCGACAGGCGGTTCGGGTCGAAGCCCGGCGTCGAGTACATCGCCAGCACATCGCCACTGCGCGGATCGAGCGCCACCACCGCGCCGGTCAGCGAGCCGAGCGCTTGCTTCGCGACCCGCTGCAGCCGGGGCACGAGGGTGGTCACCACCGTGCCGCCCTGCTTCGGCCGGCCCAGGATCAAGTCGGTCAGGTTCTGCGCCGCGAACTCGGGCGCCGTGCCGGCCAGGTACGGGTCCATCGCGTCCTCGAGCCCGCTCAGCCCGTAGAGCCGCGAGTAGTAGCCGGTGAGCTGGCCGTACAGTTCGCCCTGCGGATACTCGCGCAGGTACCGGAACGGCGAGGCGGTGTCGGGGTTCGGCACGCTCCGCGCCAGGACCGTGAGGTTGTCCGAGGCCAGGATCTCCCCCCGCTGTACGGAGTACTGCGCCCGGATCTTCCGCGCGGCGTTCGCGTCGTTGTCGGCGATCCGGTTCGCTGCGAAGACCTGCACGTACGCGACCTGTGCGAACAACACGCTGAACAGCACGACGAAGGCGATCCCGAGCCGCCGGATCTGCCTATCCATCTCGCGTCCGCCCCTCCCGGATCCATGGACCGCCCGAGGCGCGGAGCAGCAGCCCGAGCATCACGAACGTCGCGACCCGGCTCGTGCCGCCGTAGGACACGAGCGGCAGCGGCACGCCGGTCAACGGGATCAGCCGCAGCACCCCCGCGGCGATCACGAACACCTGCAAGCCGATCACGGTGGTGAGGCCGACCGCGAGCAGCTTGCCGAACGCGTCCGGCCGGTCGATCCCGATCCGCAGCCCGCGGCCGATCAGCACCAGGTACAGGAGCAGCACCGCGGCCACACCGAGGACCCCGAGCTCCTCGCCGAACGCCGCCAGGATGAAGTCGCTGCCCACGTAGGGGATCAGCGTGGGCGAGCCGAGCCCCAGGCCGGTGCCGACCATGCCGCCCGACGCGAACGCGAACCACCCCTGCGCGAGCTGGCCGTAGCCGATCGCCTGGACGTGCGCCGGGTCGAGCGCGTGGATCCAGTACGCGACGCGGTCCTGGATATGCGGCGACGTGAGCCAGCCGAGATAGGCGCCGACCGCGAACAGCACGATGCCGAGCAGGAGGTAGGACCACCGTTCGGTCGCCACCCAGAGCATCACCACGAACACGCCGAACAGCAGCAGCGACGCGCCCATGTCGCGCTCCAGGAACAGCACGGCGAGCGAGGCGCCCCACGCGAGCAGCAACGGCCCGAGATCCTTCAGCCTCGGGAGCCCGAACCGTCCCACGCCGGCCGCGAGGAGCTCGCGTCGCTGGGACAGGTAGGACGCGAGGAAGATCACGATCAGCAGCCGACCGAACTCCGCCGGCTGGAACTGGATGAACCTGAGGTTCACCCACAGGCGCGCCCCGTTGATCTCGTAACCGATCCCCGGCACGATCGGCAGCAGGAGCAGCACGATGCCCGCCAGGCCGATCGTATACGTGAACGCGTCCAGTTGGCGGACGTCGCGGATCACCGCGAGCGTCAGCACGAAGCACCCGAGCCCGATCGCGAGCCACGCCGCCTGATCCTGCGCGATCGTGATCACCCCACGCTCGTCCATCAGCCGGTAGAGCATCGCCTGGCCGAGCCCACCGAGCAGGACCGCGACCGGATACAGGACGGGGTCGGCGTGCGGCGCCATCAGGTGGATCGCGAACCAGCCGCCGATCGCCGCGGCCGCGAACGCGAGACCGTAGAGCACCATGTTCGGCGGCACCGCGCCGTGCAAGCCGAGCCCCTGCGCGGCGTAGGCCAGGAGCGATGCCACGATCGCGACGACGAGCAGGGCCAAGCCGGTCCTCGGCCGCCGCCGCTCGAGCGCGTGCGCCGGCGCGGCGACGGCGCTCACGACCCCGCCCCGGTGGCCTGTCGTTGGTGCTGCGCGGTGCGGAGGTCCTTGCGGATCTGTTCGACGCGCGCGGCAGCGTCCTCGCGGCTGTTCGCGTTGATCCCCTTCGCGAGCTCGGCATAGACGGGCAGCGCCATCGCCTCGGCCGCCGGGATGTCGGTCTCCTCTGCCACGTGTGAGAGCTCGAACCCGAACAGGTCCGCCGGGATCCCCTGGAAGATCGCGACGTGGCCGTTCGAGACGCCCACGTACCACTGCGAGTCGAGCCACGTGCGCAGGCCCGCGAGCCCGACCGCGAGCGCGAGCACCACGCCGAGCGCGATCGCGGTCCACCGGAACCACCGGCGGCTCCGCAGCGACGCCGGCTCCTCGGCCGACGGCGGCGGACCCATCGCGGCCGCGGCGGCCTCCTCGTCCACGGCGGGCGTGCCGTCGTCGGCGAGCGGCGGTTCCCCCTCCAGGACGTCGAGCACCAGCACCGTGATGTTGTCGATACCGCCCGCGCCGTTGGCCGCGCGCACGAGGCGTTCGGCGGCCTCCTGCGGCGCGCCGGCGGTGGCCTCCAGGATCGCCTGCAGCTGATCCTCGGGCACCATCACGGTCAAGCCGTCGGAGCACAGCAGCAGCCGGTCGCCCTCGATCAGGCCCACGTCCTGCTCATCGATCGCGACGTCGGGATCCTGGCCGAGCGCCCGCAGGATCACGTTGCGGTGCGGGTGCACGGCGGCCTCGCGCGCGCTGATCTCGCCGGCCTTGACCATGCGGTTCACGAGCGTGTGGTCGTCGGTGAGCTGTCGGAGGGCGCCGGCGCGCAACAGGTACGCGCGCGAGTCCCCGACATGCACGAGGTGCGCCCGGTCGCCGGACACGACGGCGGCCGTCAGCGTCGTTCCCATCCCGGTGACCTTCCGGTCGCTCGCCGAGCGCTCGTAGACGGCCCGGTTCGCGGCCTGGACCTGCTCGGCGAGCGAGCCTTGGTGCGCCCGGAAGCGCTCGACCACGGTCTGCAGCGCGAGCTGGGAGGCGACCTCGCCGCCGCGGTGCCCCCCCATCCCGTCGGCCACGGCGTACAGCGGCGGCTCGATCGCGAACGCGTCCTCGTTGCCCTCGCGGACGCGGCCGACGTCGGTCGCGACCCCGGACTCGATCCTCATCGGCGCAGCTCCATCACCGTGGTGCCCACGCGGATCCGGTCGCCGGCCGCGAGCATCGCCGGCGCCGCGAGCCGCTGCTCGTTCACGAACGTCCCGTTCGTGGAGCCGAGGTCCTCGACGTACCACGACCCGTTCTTCCCGAAGATCCTGGCGTGTTGCTGTGACACGTACGTGTCATCGAGACGCAGGTCGCACTCGATCGCGCGGCCGACGACGGTGCTGCCGGCCAGGCGGACCGTGCGTGGCTTGCCGCCGTCGGCTTGGACCAGTAGCGCCGACGCGGCCGGCTGGCCCGCCGGCTGATCGCGGCGACCCGGCCCCGTCGCCGGCGCGATCGCGGGCGTCCGCTCGACGTTCAGGCCGCGCACCACCCAGCGCATCGATCGCCACAAGAACAGGAACAGCAGGGCGAAGAGGCCGTACTTCAGGACCGAGAGCGCGAACGGCTCGACACCGTCGGCGAGCATCACGCCCTCCGGAACTCGATCACCGTGGTGCCGACCGTGATCCGATCGCCGTCGGAGAGGGCGCGGGACGCGACCCGCTCGCCGTTGAGTTGGGTGCCGTTCGTGGATCCGAGGTCCGTCACGGTGACGGTTCCGTCCTGGCTCCGGATCTGTGCGTGCCGGCGCGAGGCGCCCTTGTCGTCCAACACGATGTCGCAGTCCGGGAGCCGACCGATCGTCAGCAGCTCCTTGTCGATCGGCACGCTCCGCGTGGTTCCGCCCTCGTGGACGACCAGCTCGGCGCGGGAGGCCGGCGCCGGCGTGGGCTCGATCTTCTCCTCGCCCTCCACGAGCGAGGCGTCCACCTCCAGGTCTCCCTTGCGGAGCTGCGGGTCGACGAACAGCTCGACCTCGGGCGGCCCCACGAGGCCCCAGCCGCGCTCGCCGGCCGTCTCCAGGATCACCTGCTTCAGCTCGCCGATCAACGCGGTCTCGATCTGCTGGAAGCGAGGGGCGTCGTCGTTCGAAAGGGAAACCTCGAACCGGTTCGGAGCCCAGACCTCCGTGATCGCGACCTGCTTGCCGTCGTCCATCGCCCGCACCACGGCCCGAGCGATCTCGACCGGCTGGACGCCGCTGCGGAACGTCTTGGAGAACAGGCCTTCGACGAGGCCCCCCAATCGCCGTTCGAAGTTCCGGAGGTTCGGCACGATGTGCGAACGTGCGGCGGCCGCACGGATCGCGTCATCCTACCCTCGGCCCGTTGCGGTTCCGTGGCGCCGCTCGCGCCGCCGGGAACGGGTACGATGCAGGTTCCTGGGGGCGTGGCGGAACTTGGCAGACGCGCACGGTTCAGGTCCGTGTGGGCTTACGCCCGTGGAGGTTCAAATCCTCTCGCCCCCACCAGCGGCACCGCCGGCCGGGAACCCCACGGGGCGTTCCCGCGTCTCAGCAGGCAACCGACCGGGAGGTCCACGATGCGCGCACGAACCCGCGCGGCGGCGCTCGCCGCAGCGCTGCTCCTGCCCCTGCTCGCCTCGCCCGCGGGCGCCGCGACGCCGCAGCCGCGGATCCGTCTGATCGCCGCCACCCCGAGCGTCGACGCGTTCACCTACGGCGGCGGCGCCGTGTTCCTGGACCTCGGGACGTACCTGGGCGTCCAGGACGCGCCGCTGCGGATCGACGTCCGACGCGCCGACTACGCCTCGCCGATCACGGCCGACGTCGACCTCGGAGGTGGGCAGACCGTGCCGGTGCCGCCGCAGCTGCTCGGCGGCTGGAACGGTCTGCGGGGGATGATCTCGATCCGGGTCTTCTCCCACGGCGCGCAGATCCGCCACCGATGGGTCGGCTTCTGTCCGAACGGCTCGGACCTCGAGCGGATCGACGGCGCCGGCCCCTTCGCACCGACCTTCCCGGAGTCCTGCGACGGGAACCCGTTCTCGCTGGGCGCCGTCTGGGGGATCGACCAAGGATGGGCGGCGAACGCGCTCGGCTACGGCGTGTCGATGCGTCTGGCCAAGGGCACCTACCGGATGGAGGTCGCGATCACCCCGCCGTTCCGGTCGCTCCTGGGGATCGCGGACGCGGACGCCCAGGTGTCGGTCCGCGTCCATGTGAAGAAGGGCGACGGCTGCGTCGATCTGTGCCCGATCGCGTCCCCCGGCCGGTCGGGGGCATCTCCCCGGAAGGCCGGTCTCCGTGCCGCGGCCGATCCGGCGCCCGATCCCGCGACGCTCCCGGACCTGATCGCCCTTCCGGCCTGGGGGATCGAGGTTGATCGCGTCGGCTCGCACGACGTGCTGAGCTTCGGCGCGACCGTGTGGGATGCGGGTCCGGCCCCGCTGATCGTCGAGGGGTACCGGGTGCCGGGAACGGACACGATGTCGGCCTTCGAGTACTTCTCCTCGGGCGGCACGATCGTCGGCCGGGCGCCGGTCGGAACCTTCCTGTTCGATCGCCGGCCGGGGCACGATCACTGGCACTTCCAGCAGTTCGCGCGCTACCGGCTCCTTGCCGCCGACGGCACCGAAGTCTTGCGCAGCAAGAAGGAAGGGTTCTGCCTGGCGCCCACCGACGCGATCGATCTGCTGGTGCCCGGTGCGGACTGGCGTCCCGACGTCCTGGGCTTCAGCGAGTGCGCCGGCGCCTCGGCCCTGTGGATCCGCGAGACCCTGCCGACCGGCTGGGGTGACACCTACCAGCAGAGCCTCCCCGGGCAGGCGTTCGACATCACGAGCCTGCCGAACGGTCGCTACCAGATCGAGATCGCCGCGAACCCCACGGGGGAGCTCTACGAGGCCGACACGACGAACGACGCCGCGTTGCGCACCGTGATCCTCCGCGGTACGCCGGGCCACCGGTCGGTCCGCGTGCTCCCCGTGGGAGAGATCACGGCGTAGCCGGCGTCCAGGGTCGCGCCCACGGCCCGGGGTATCGTGCCCGCGGATGGGCGTGATCGAGGTCGAGGGGCTCCGCAAGGAGTACCGGAGGCTGCGCGGTGGCAGGACGATGGCCGTCGACGGTCTCGACCTCGACGTTCCCGAGGGCGGCGTCTTCGGGTTCCTGGGGCCGAACGGGGCCGGCAAGACGACGACGATCCGGTGCCTCCTCGGGCTGGTCCGGCCGGGCGGCGGGCGCACGCGGCTGCTGGGCGCCGAGGTCCCCGGTCGGCTCGGCGACGTGATCGCCGGCGTCGGCTCGATCGTGGAGCAGCCCGCGCTGTTCCCGCGGTTCTCCGGGCGGCGGAACCTCCAGATCCTCGCGCGGATCGGCGGCCGCGACGAAGCGGCGATCGACCGCGTGCTGGAGCGCGTCGGCCTGGCCGATCGCGCTCGCGACGCGGTGCGGACCTACTCGCTCGGGATGAAGCAACGGCTCGGCATCGCGGCCGCCCTGTTGAAGGACCCCTCGCTGCTGATCCTCGACGAGCCCGCGAACGGCCTCGATCCGGCCGGCATCGTCGAGGTGCGCGAGCTGATCCGCTCCCTCGGCGACGAGGGCCGCACCGTGTTCGTGTCGAGCCACATCTTGTCGGAGGTCGAGCAGACCGCCGATCGGGTCGCGATCGTCGCGCGGGGCAAGCTGATCACCCAGGGTCCCGTCGCGGAGGTGCTCTCGGCCGGGCGGGCCCGCGGGATGCTCGCCCGCGTCGCCGATCCGGTCGCCGGCTCGCGGGCGCTGGCCGAGGCCGGCATCGGGGTGGCGGTCGACGGTGAGGTCCTGCGGATCGATCTCGCGCCCGATCAGGGCGAGCGCATCACGCGAACGCTGGCCGAACGGGGGCTGTTCGTCTCCGAGCTCCGTCCCGACGAGGTCGACCTGGAAACCGTCTTCCTGGAGCTGACGCGCGAGGAGGGGTCGGCCTCGTGATCGGGTTGGTGCGAGCGGAGCTGCTGCGGGCGTGGTCGCGGCGGGTGGTGCGGGTCCTCGCGGTCGCCGTGGCGATCTCGATCTTCGTCAGCCTCGCGATCGCCACGTACAACACCTCGCGACATCCGAACGGCGAGGCCTACGAGACGGCGCGACAGGCGTGCCTCGACGGGCAACTCGTGCCGGCGAGCGAGATCCCGCGCCGCTACCACGGCGATCTGGCCGCCTATTGCGCCGACCGGATCCGCCCCGAGTACTACGGGGCGAGCCGCTGGCGGTGGGCGGACCTGCCCGATGCGCTCACCTCCGGGACCTCGTCGATCGTCGTGCTGCTCGGCGTCCTGCTGGGGGCGACCCTGGCGGGCGCGGACTGGACCGCCGGCACGATGGGAACGCTGCTCACGTGGGAGCCGCGGCGGATCCGCGTCCATCTGGTGCGGCTGCTGGTGACGGTCGCGGTCATCCTGGTGTTCACGGTCGGGTTGCAGGCGTTCCTGATCGGGGTGTACCGCGTGGCGATCGCGATCTCGGGCACCACCGCGGGCACGCCCCCGGACATGGGGTGGCACCTGGTCCAGATCGTCGCGCGCGTGGCGGCCGTTGCCGCGGCGTTCGGCGTGGTGGCGCACGCGGTCGCGACGATCGGCCGGTCGACGGTGGCGGCCCTCGGCGTGCTGTTCGGGTACCTGATCGTGATCGAGGGGTTCCTCGCGGGGCTGTGGACCGCGATCCAACCGCGGCTCCTGATCCGCGCCGCCGAGGTCGTGATCTCGCACCAGCCGCTCGTCGGTCGGACCGTGGTGACCACCGGTCCGAACGGCGACGCGATCGTTCAGTCCCAGGAGGTCCTGTTGTCGGTCACCGGCGCGTGGGTGGTGCTCGCGGCGTGGGTGCTCGTGCTCACGGCCGCGGCGCTGCTGGTGTTCCGCGCCCGCGACGTCAACTGACGCTCGCGGCCGGCCGGGTGCATCGAGGCGGCCACGAACCAGGCGATGCCCGCGTACAGCACGAGGTCGCCGACGCTCACGGCCGCCGCGATCGGCGAGGGGACGCCCGTGACGTCGCCGAGGACCAGCAGGACCGACCGGTCGTCGGCGAGATGGTGCTTCGCGCCCCCCGCGCCGGCCACGAGGGCCGGAAGCGTTCCGGCCTGGTCCGAGCGGATCACCGCCTCGCGCGTGATCGGCATTCCCCCGTTCGCGATCACGACCAGCGCGTTCAGCGACACCCCCACGGCGAACAGCAGCAGCCCCGGCTTGTCGACGTTCAGCACGGCGAAGGCCATCAGCAGCGCGAACGACGCGGCGACCGCGACGTGGCCGAGCGCCCCCGGCGGGTTCACGAACTGCACCGCGATGCCGGCGACCGCGAGGCCCCAGTCCCGGAGCCGGATCGACGGGAAGTTCCGCAGCGACCCGCCGGTCGCGAAACCGATCACGACCCCGACGACCAGCACGAAGGCGATCAGGATCAGCGGCGCGCTCCTTCGGGCTCGGGGGCCCCATCGTATACTCCGGTTCCTCCCGGACACCGCCGCTGACGTGCGGGTTCCGGGCATCCGTGCCGCATCGCACGGGAGACGGATGCCATGACGCTGTCACCACACACGCTGACCCTGATCGCGTTCATCGCGATCGGTCTGGCCGTGCTGGCGATCGCCTTCACGGTCTTCGGAGGCGCGAGCCGGCGGCGGGCGCCGGCGGCCCCGATGGCCGGAGACGAGGCCGTCGGCGTGCTCCTCGAGCGGATCGAACGTCTGGAGCGCGCGGCCCGCAGCCTCAACGGCACGGACCGACGCCAGCAGGTCCAGATCGAGGGGAGCGTCCGTCGGGTCGGCGTGCTCCGCTACGACGCCTTCGAGGACGTCGGCGGCCGGCTCTCCTTCTCGTGCGCCCTGCTG
>DATHCP010000022.1:0-43622 GCA_035490535.1 Actinomycetota bacterium | reverse complement strand
CGGTGTCGCACGACCTGCGGACACCGCTGGCGGCGATCCTCGGCCTGGCCGTCACGATGGAGCGCGACGACATCGATCTGTCGATCGAGGAGACGCGCGACATGTCCGGCCGGATCGCCCAGAACGCACGCAAGCTCGACCGGATCGTCTCGGACTTCCTGGACCTCGAACGGATGAACCGAGGGATCGCGGAGCCGTCGTTCGAGCTGCTCGACATCGGCGGGCTCGTGCGGGAGATCGTGGCGAACTCCGACCTGGTGACCGACCGGCGCCTGGCGCTCGACGTCGCGCCGATCATGGTGAAGGCCGATGCCCGGATGATCGAGCGGATCGTCGAGAACCTCCTCGGCAACACCGTCAAGCACACGCCGGGGGACTCGCGGATCTGGGTCCGGGTCGAACGGATGGACGAGGGCGTGCTGATCGCGGTCGAGGACGACGGCCCCGGCGTCGCACCGGAGGAGCGCGCGCGGATCTTCGAGTCGTTCCGGCAGGGATCGGGCGCCGCCTCCGGCTCGGGGGTCGGCCTCGCGCTCGTCGCACGGTTCGCCCAGCTGCACGACGGCCGCGCCTGGGTCGAGGACCGTCCGGGGGGCGGCGCGTCGTTCCGGGTGCTGCTGGCCACGGACCCGACCAGCCACGCGAACCGAGTCGACCTGACGGAGCTCGATGACCCTCAGGCGACGGGAACGACGTCTTCGGAGGAGAGCCAGGCGTAGGCCTCCTCTTCCTGCGCGAAATGCAGTCGCAGGATCGCGTACAGCCCGTACAGGACCCGACGCAGGTCCGTCATGTCGTCGGGGCCCGGCCCTTCATCCGACAGCTGATCGAGGAGTCCCCCGAAGAGCCGCGTGAGGTGCGAGATCTCGACGTGGGCGCGCGCCATGCTGGACATGGGGTCCTCGCCACCCATCACCTTCGCGAGGACCGGGTACACGGTCTCCTCCTCCTGCTCCTCGTGTCGCGGCAGGGTCTCGACGAGGAACCCCTGCACGGCCCGGAGCTCCGAGCGAGCCTCCGACGGCGGCAGGTCCTCGAGCCGGTCGGCGACCGCGCGGATGCGTTGCAGCTCGGCAACGAAGGCGCGGTGCTCACCGCGGAACCGATCGGCGATGTCGGTGCTCACCGAAGGAGCCCGCTCACCGCCGCCTGCACGGAGCGCACGGAGCGCGTTCAGGATCGACGCGACGTCGATCAGCTCCTGGATCAGGGCGCCGGCGACCGGGCCGAACAGACCGAACGCGCCGGCGCCCATGAAGGCGAACGCGAGCCCCATCCCGAGGATCACGCTCTCCGCCGCGATCCTCCGAGACCGCGTGGCGATCGCGATCGCGTCCACCAACCGGTCGAGCCGATCGACCACGAGGACGACGTCGGCGGCTTCGGACGATGCCGTGGCACCACGGGCGCCCATCGCGACGCCGACATCGGCGGCGGCGAGCGCGGGCGCATCGTTCAGGCCGTCCCCGACCATCACGACGACGCCCTCCTCGCGTTCGCTCTGGACGGCCTCGACCTTCTCCTCGGGGCTGCGCTCCGACAGGATGCGGTCCACGCCGAGGGCAGCGCCCACGGACTCCGCGACGTCGGGATGGTCGCCCGTGACCATGATCACTCGGGTGATGCCCGACCGGCGCAGCGACCGGATCACACGCGGCGTATCGGGCCGGATCGGATCGTCGATCACGATCGCACCGGCGATCGCGCCGTCGATCGAGACGAACACGCACGACGACCCTTCGAGGAGGCTGCGACGGCGGACCTCCTTGGCCCTTCCGGTCAGGGAGGCGCCCGGCGAGACGAACGACGCCTTGCCGAGCGTCACCTTCCGCCCATCGACCGAACCGACGATCCCGGCACCGTAGGTCTCGTCGACCTCCTTGGGGAACAGCAGCTCCAGATCTCGTTCACGAGCCGCCCGCACGATCGCGCTCGCGAGGACGTGGGGAGAGACCTGGTCGAGCGATGCCGCGATACGGAGCAGTTCATCGGGCGGCAGCGCCCCGAAGCTCTCGACGTCGGCGATCTCCGGCACGCCCGACGTGAGGGTCCCCGTCTTGTCGAACAGCAGGGTCGTGGATCGGGCGAGGGTCTCGAGGACGCCGCCTCCCTTGACGATGATCCCCCGCTTCGCGGACCGGGAGATGCCCGCGACGATCGCGATCGGCACGGCGAGCAACAGCGGGCACGGCGTCGCCACCACGAGGACCGACAGCCCTCGGATCGCGTCGCCACTCACCGCCCAGGCCGCGCCGGCGACCACGAGGGTGACGGGCACGAAGACCAACGCGTACCGGTCCGCCAGTCGGACGGATGGAGGCTTCTGCTCCTCCGCCTCCCGCACCAATCGGACGATCCCGGCGTAGGTGCTCTCGGCCGCGGTCGCCGTCGCGTGGACGTCGAACGCCGCCCCGGCGTTCACGGCCCCCGAGCGGATCAGATCTCCGCGCGGGCGCTCCACCGGTCGCGACTCTCCTGTGAGCGCGGACTCGTCCAGCACCCCCGCCGTCTCGAGCATCCCGTCCACCGGGACGACCTCGCCGGACTTCACGAAGATGCGGTCCCCGAGCTGCACCCCATCGATCGGAACGTCGACGAGTGCCCCGTCCTCGTAGCGGTGGGCCAGCCGTGGCGCCCGCGCCAGCAGGCTCGACAATTCGCGGTGGGCCCGTTGGTCGGCGTAGGCCTCCAGCGCCTTGCCGGTCGAGAGCATCAGCGCGATCACCGCCCCGGCGAGGTACTGCGCGAGCGCGAGCGATCCGATGATCGCGAGGGCGGCGATGAGATCGACCCCCGGTTCCCGTCGCGCGAGCGACCGGACCACGTCGATCACCAGGGGCACGCCGCCGACCACGGTGGTGATCGCCCAGGCCGCGTTCGCCGCGGTGTGGTCCCCCAGGAGCCACAACGCCCCTCCCACCGACAGGCCGATGACCGCGGCGAGTAGCAACCAGCGATGGCGATCCCGAGCGCCGATCACCCCTGTCTCCGCAGGCGCGATGACGTATGCGGGGCGAGGGGGATGCCCTCCATCTCCATCGCCACCTCGTAGGCGAGCGTTCCTCCGTCGACGATGTACCGCCGCTCGAGCGCCGTCACGGCTGAGCCGGTGCGGGTTCGGACGATCGCCCCGCCGTCGATCGTGCGCGATCGGAGCGTGCCGCCCGCGACCCGACCCTGCGACACCTCGACCAACCCGAGTGGATGCGCCAGACAGAGATCCACCTCCCCCGCCGCGGCGCCCGGCCGCAGGAAGCCGCGCTCGAAATGCAGCGGGTCTCCGTCGGGCGACCAGCTGGCGTTGCGGTACAGGAGGAAGGCGTCACCGACGTGCTCGATCACGAGCTCCTCGGTGTACGTGAACGGATCGACCGTGGGGTACTGCCCGGTTCCCTCACCGCGCCAGGTCCCCAGCAGGAACGCGAGCGGCTCGACGTCGGGGTGCAGCGGCGCCACCGCGCGACCGTACCAGAGGGTGCGGAGGCCGCTAGCGGGAGCGGATCCGCGACCGGCGCTTCACCATGCGCTGGTCGATCACGCGCTGCAGGTCGGCCACCGAGGAATCCGTGGCCGGGTCCGAGTTCACGATCCGCCGGCGGGCTGCCGGCTCCAGCCGCGTGAAGTACTCCTCCAAGCCGCTCTCGAGCTCCGCGAGCCGTGCGTCGATCGCGGCCAGCCGGGCCGCGGCCGAGCCGGCGTCGCGGACCCGGGGCAGCTGCGCGGGCTCCGGTTCGGTCTCGGCGAGCAACTCACCAAGTTCCACCTCGGCCCCGCGGACGAGGGTCTCCAGATCGACGGGACCGGTCTCCAGCACCTCGTCGTCGAACGGCGCCGGCGGAGCGACGTCCTCGATGGTCGCCGGCATGGTCTCGCGCATGGTCTCGGGCATGGTCTCCGGTTCCGGAAGCGGCACCCGGAACGGTGGCTGGCTGTCGGCGATGCTCGAACGAGCAACCTCGTGCGTCGCGCGCTGCCGAACGCGCTTGTGCGTGGTCATGCTTTCCCTCCCAAGCCCGACGGGTCGCCGGAAGCAGGATCATACGCCACCCAACCCCTTCCGGTCGATCCCCAACTTCCGGCCGACCTCCAGAGCCCTTGCTCTGGAACGTTACTCAGCCTATCGGTCAGGTGGGCGACGGCCGCCTCCGTACTCCAGATACCCCGACGAGGGTATGCGGCCCCCGGCGGCGCGGTCCGATACCTCAGACAGTCGATGGAGGTCTGATGACGAGGAGGAACCCATGACCTTCCGGAAGTTCTCGAAGCGGGCGATCGTGACGTCGCTGTTCCTGGGCGTCGTGTTCGCGAGCACCGTGGCGTTCGCGTCCTGGCTGGCGACCGGCAGCGGCACCGGCTACGCGAAGGCGCGCTCGGCCGTGCCGCTGGGCACCACGAGCGGAAGCATCGGCGGGTCCACCCTCTATCCGGGCGCCAACGCCGACGTGTACATCACGATCAGCAACCCGAACCCGTACCCGGTCACGGTGACCAGCGTCACGGGCAACGGCACGATCGTCACCGGCGACAGCAACTCGACCTGTGATGCCAGCACCGGCGTGACGTTCACCGACCAGACGGGCCTGAACATCCTCGTGGCCGCCGGCGGCACGCAGGGGGCAACGCTGAGCGGCGCCGCCCACATGAGCGGCAGCTCGGACAACACCTGCCAGGGCGAGACGTTCAACATCCCGGTCTCGATCTCCGGCTCGAGCAACTGATCGAGCGACCGAACGGTTCCGTGAAGGGCGGGCGACCGCCCGCCCTTCACGCCTACCCATCGAGGACGGAACGATGAAGCGGATCCGCACGGCGATCACGGCGATCTCCCTGATCGTCCTGCTCGCGATCGGCGCCGCCTTCGCGTTCGCCGTCCCCGGCTCCTCGGCGAAGAAGCCCTCCAAGCATCCGACCGCCAAGGGCAACATCACGAACCTCTGGCCCGGCGCGGTCAGCACGATGCGGGTCACCGTGAAGAACCCCTATCCGAAGGCGATCGTGGTCAAGAACCTCAAGACGAAGGTCGGCACAGGTACCAGCGCGCTCGGCACCTGCTCGGCCTCGGTCCTGAAGATCCAGGTCTGGAAGGGCAAGGTCACGATCAAGCCGCGGAAGTCCAAAGCGATCCTCGTGAAGATCACGATGGCCGCTTCGGCGCCGAACACCTGCCAGGGCACGCGGTTCCCGCTCAGCTACGTCGTGAAGGCGGTGCCGAAGAAGTGAAGCGGGTCCTGTTCGCGATCGTGTTCGTGGCCGCCCTGACCGCGCCAGGCCTTGCCTCGGCGTCGTGGCACCAGGGCGGCACCGGGACCGCGTATGCCGGGAGCGACGACATGCCCGCCGGGCTCCAGCCCGCGCTGTCCCTCGCGGGGCACAACGTGACGGTCAGCTGGTCCGCAGCGCAGTTCTCCGACGGGTCGAACATCACGCACTACCAGGTGATCCGCTACGACGACGCGACCGACACCGCGCACGCGGTCGCCAGCGGCTGCAGCGGGACGGTGTCCGGCCTGTCGTGCACGGAGAACAACGTGGCGTCGGGCGACTGGTACTACACGGTGACGCCGATCGCCGCGAGCTGGGTCGGGGACGAGGGCCCGGCGAGCAACGTCGTGTCGATCGCGGCCCCGTCGTTCGTCTTCACCTCTTCGACGAACCTCTCGACGCTCCCGGCCACGCTGAACGGGACGATCTCGAACTACCTGACCGGCGAGACGGCAACCTTCCGCCTCGACGACCCGACGAGCGGCACGCTGCTGACCGGCTCGATCACGCCGAGCACGGTGCCGGCGAGCGGTTCCGCCAACGTCACGGTGACGATCCCGAACGGCACGGCCAACGGCGTCCATCAGGTCTACGTGATCGGGTCGTCCGGCTCCGTGGCCAACGCGGCGATCGCCCTGAACGTCGCGGACACGACCGCGCCCGTGGTCAGCGCCGCCGTGATCGGCAAGACGGCCGGCGGAACCCCCGGCTACGTGAAGGCGAGCGGCACGTACTACATCTACGCGAACGCGAACGACCCGGGCTTCCCCACCACGGGGGTGTCGCAGGTCCGCGCGAACGTGGCCAACATCACCACGGGCCAAACGAACGTCCTGCTGACGGCGGGGTCGTACACGGTCGGCGGCGTGACGTACGGCTACCGCAGCTCCTCGCTCACATCGAACGCCGGCCTGACGGCGGGCTCGAAGGCCTTCACGGTCTGGGCGATCGACGTCGCCGGGAACTCGAGCTCGGGCTCGCCGTTCAACGGGACCGTGACGGCCGACATCACGAAGCCGACCGCGACGAACATCTCGTTCACGAACGTCGGCACGGTCGGGAAGGCCGAGACCGGCGACAAGGTGATCCTGACCTACTCCGAGACGATGGAGCCCATCTCGATCATCTCTGGGTGGAACGGATCCTCGACGACGGTCACGGTTCGCCTCACGAACAACGGCGGCGGGGACCGGGTCCAGATCTACAACGCGGCGAACACGACCGTCCTGCCGCTCGGCACGGTGCGCCTGGGTCGGACCGACTACACCACCGCGACCGTCAACTTCACGAACTCGACGATGAGCCTCGCCAGCGGTGTCGTGACGATCACCCTCGGCACGCCGTCGGGCGCGACCGCCACCGCGGCCGGCACGGGGACGATCCGGTGGACACCCGTCGCGACCGCGACGGACCTGGCCGGCAACACGGCGTCGACGACCGCGTTCAGCAAGACCGGCACGGCGTTCTGATCCTGTGACGGCCGCCCCGTTGGCGGCTCCCGTCGCTACGATGGCTTCCCGCCCATGGGAACACGGATCTCAGGCCATGCGACGGCCGTGCTCGCGCTCGTGATGCTGGTGGCCGCGGCGTGTGACCAGGCGACCGCGGGCGCGCCGTCGCTCAGCCCGGGGCCCTCGGGATCCGGCGCGGTCGCCGCCCCGGGTGCGATCGCGGATGCCGTCACGAACCGTTGCGACGTCTCCGGCGCCGAGCAGGGGGCGATCGTCGTCGAGCCGGTGCGGCAGGCGGACGGATCCTGTCTGGCCCCACGCAAGGCCGTCCTCTATCGCTGCGACCCCTCGTTCGACCCGGTGTTCGCGCTCGGCATCGAGAGCCTCCCGCATCGGTTCCTGGGCGGGGCCTATGCGGTCCCCGTGGCGACGCTGCCCGACGACGCCCGCGCGATCGGGGTCTCGTCCTTCGGCGGCCTGTTCCTCAGCGCGGACCAGCGTCGGCTCTACGTCGAGGCGGGCGGGCTGATCGAGCGCTGGCTGACCCTCCCCGACCCGAACCGGATCGAGCAGCCGCCGACGGCGTTCATGATCGGCGACTCGATCCTCGACGGCGCGAAAGATGCGGTCGTTTCCGCGCTGCCCGACTGGACCGTGTCGATCGACGCGCTGATCGGGCGCGGGTCGGGAGGAGGCGTCGCCGTGGCCGAGGCGATGCCGCAGCCGCCTCCCGACGTCGCGGTGGTCGAGCTCGGCGTGAACGACGCCGATCCGGCCGTGTTCGCCGAGAACCAGCAACGGATCCTGGCCGCCGTCGGGAGCGCGGACCTGGTCGTGTGGGTCACGGCGCACGGTCCCGAGCTCGCCGTGCCCGGCGTGAACCGGGCGATCTTCACGGCGATGGGTGAACTCCCGAACGGCGCGGTCCTCGACTGGGACCGCCTCGTGCCACCCGAGGACCTGGGGAGCGACGGCGTCCATCCGGTGGCCGGGCAGGAGGGGCTGCTGGCATCGTTCCTGACGCCCTACCTGGAGTCCTGGATGCTGGCGTCGACGGGGCGCGGCGCCACCCGATGCGAGCGCGACGTCGCCGCCGCGCTCGCGGGGTGAGCCTCAGTCGTCGTTCACGATCGTGCCGGTTCCGGCGGCACCGGTCGGCACCACGTCGATGTGCCCCGTGAGCTTCACGTTGAACTTCTCGGTCGGCTCGGAGGTCGTGTCCCCGTAGATCTCGATGTTGACGACACCCGTCAGCTGGCCGGGGTTGATCTTCAGCGACTTGTCGGCGTAGGCGAAGTCCTCGCAGGGGCAGGCCCGGCCGGGGACGGTCGTGAACCCCGAGGTGTTGTACTCGATCCGGACCGGATCCTGGTTCGCGCCCGACAGCTGGAGCGTGAACGGCATCGGCTTGGAGCCCGAGTTCCCCTCGACCACCGACGCGTTCCCGATCGTGATCGTCGGCGGCTCGAAGTTGTAGGTGACGACGTGGCTTCGGGTCCCGAGGGTGGCGCTGTCGATCCAGGCCTCACCGGTCACCGCCGAGAAGCCGACCTCGGTCACCGTCGAGCTGCCACATGCGGCGACGAACTGCCCGACCGTTCCCGACCCGTCCACGGAGCCGTCGCCGTTGCAATCCCACTGCCACCGCGCTCGCATCGCGTGGATCGTCTTCCACTTCGCGGCTCCTCCGGCCGCCGTTCCGAGGCTCGCACCGTTCGAGGCGCGGAACCAGAAGCGGACGAAGCCCGAGCCCCAGAGGCGGTAGGTGGCGATCGAGCTCGTGAGGCTCTGGCCGGCGAGCGGGTGCGCGATCTGGTCCTGACTGCCGGACTTGAGGTGGACGCTGCCTTCACCGAGCGCGGTGGTGCCCGGCCCCGTGTCCCAACGCCCGGCCTTCGCGACCCCGTTACTGGTGGGGACCCAACCGGCCAGGTGCCCCGGCCGGACGATGACCTTGGAAGCGGCGGCCGACGCTCCGAAGGGCGGTGCCACGGCGAAGAGCACGACGGAGGTTGCCAGCAGACACAGCAGACGCTTCATGAACGACGACCCTTTCGTTGCCCGGGGGGAGGACGACTTCACGATGACGAGGGGATGAACGCGGAGAGACTAGACCGTTTCGCCCGCGCGCGACCATCCGGCGACGGTCGCATCTGCACCCCCGACGAAGGTCCCGGTGCTCCCCGCGGCACGCTCAGGATGCGAGCCGTCCATCTTCCATGGCCCGCAACAGCTCGCGATGGTCCACCTCGTTCCGGTCCGCGTAGGCGATGGCGAAATCCGCGATCGCGCGATCGAAGACGTCCCGGGTTCCGAGATACGCGGCGATCGCGACCCGGTCCCCCGAGCGCGCGTGTGCCCGCGCCAGGGTCCAGCCGCACATCCGCGCGTACAGCAGCATGCCTGCCGGCGTCATGTTGGCCACCTCGGCGGACCCCTTCCAATCGCGGAGCTGCCGGACGTAGCTGTCGCGCCGGTCGGATCCGTACTCCTGCCGCTCCCAGCCGAGGAACAGGTCGCTCGTCGCCTGCATCAGCCGCTGGCCGGCGACGACCCGATGCCCGTGGTTGCGGAACGTGCTCTTCGGGAGGAACCCCTCCAGCACCGAGGCCTGCGCCTCCTTGACCTGCAGGAACAACGGCGAGCCGGAGTCGAGGTCCAGCAGCAGGGCGATCCAACACCGGGTGCCGACGCTGCCGACGCCGACGACCTTGTGCGCGACGTCGACGAGGCGATAGCGCGACAAGAGGTGTCGCCGGTCCCATTGCAGGGTCTGCCGGTAGGCGAACACCATCGACTCGAGCGAGGTGTGGATCTCCTCCTGTTGTGCGTCCACCAGCTCGCGGAGCGGCACCACGATCGGCGGGTCGTGGACGATCCGCGGCTGCCCGTCGACCACCTCCGTCAGCCGGGCGAACGCCTGCATCGAGTCGTGCGCGCGCGCCGTCGAGATCGCCTTCCAGACCGCGGGCGTCCGCACGCGGTCGAGCGCCCGGAGGAACTCGGGGATCAGACGGTCGACGTCCAGGTGCGCGTACCACACGTCCAGGCTCGAGAGCTGCGTGAACCCCGCCATCGCGTCCCGGTAGGAGCGGACCGCGCCGAGGACCGCGCCCCGCCGCTGCTTCGCCGAGAAGCCGCGCTCGCGGGCCGCGATCTCCAGGCTCGCGGCCAGGCGCTTCACGTCCCATTCGAACGGCCCGGGCAGCGTCTCGTCGAAGTCGTTCACGTCGAAGTACAGGTGCCGCTCCGGCGAGCCGAACATCCCGAAGTTCGACAGGTGCGCGTCGCCGCAGAGCTGCACCGTCAGGCCGGTCGTCGGGGTCCGGGCGAGGTCCCAGGCCATCGGCAGGGCCGCGCCGCGGAAGTAGGTGAACGGGGTGATCGACATCCGCTGGTGGCGCAGGGGCACCAGCATCGGCTCGCGCTCGGTCGCCTGGCGCTGCAGCAGCGCGATCGGATCCCGGTCGGCGGCCGGGGAGAACTCGGCGTGCGCCGAGCGAGGGACGGCGCGCCGGACATCCCCCCTCGCCTCGCTCATGGCACCGGACCTTACGCCTCGCCCGGAGGGACGGTCAGGCTGTCGCGGGGAGCCTGGTCGACCGGTCGGCCCACGCCACCAGCGGCGGGTTCGCGGTGATCGAGAAGAGCGCGACGGCCACGATCACGTGGAACGCCTCGTCGGTGAGCAGGCCGAGGCTCCGGCCGGCCGTCGCCACGATGAACGAGAACTCCCCGATCTGGGCGAGCCCCGCCGCGACGATCCGACCGACCGCCCTCGGCCGACCGAGCGCCCGCACGATCCCGAGCGCCGCGAGCGACTTCCCGACCACCACGATCGCCAGCACCACGAGGATCTCGACCGGATGCGTCGTCAGCACCTTCGGATCGAGCAGCATCCCGACCGAGACGAAGAACAGGACGGTGAACACGTCCGTCAGCGACGTGATGTCGGCGGTGGCCCGCTCGCTCACCGAGGACCCGCTCAGCACGGCGCCGGCGAGGAAGGCTCCGAGCGCCAGGGAGACGTCGAAGACGACGGCCGAGGTCCAGGCGATCCCGACCGCGGTCGCGAGCACGGCCAGCGTGAACAGCTCGCGCGAGCCGTCGTCGTGCACGCGCGCGAGGAGCCACGGGAGGAACCGCGAGCCGACCACCACCATCAGCGCGATCAGGACGGAGACCTTGCCGATCGCGGTCGCGACGTCTCCGATGATCCGCAGCGGCGTCGCGCCGGCGGCCGAGCTGAGCACCGGAAGCAGGAGCAGCGCGACCACCGTGAACAGGTCCTCCACGATCAGCCAGCCGATCGCGACGCGGCCGGGCTCGGTGTCGACGAGCTCCCGGCGCCGCAGCGCGCGCACGAGCACCACCGTGCTCGCCACCGAGATCGCGAGCCCCAGCACGATCGCGGAGCGCACGCTCCAGCCGAACGCCACGCCGGCCACCGTCCCGAGCGCGACCGCCACCGCGATCTGGCCCAGCGCGCCCGGCACCGCCACGGCGCGCACGCGCGCGAGGTCGGCGAAGCTGAAATGGAGCCCTACGCCGAACATCAGCAACGCGACGCCGATCTCCGCGAGCTCGGTGGCGGCGTGCTGATCGGCGACCAGCCCCGGTGTGAACGGGCCGACGACGACGCCGGCCAGGAGGTAGCCCACGATCGAGGGGACGCCGATCAGGCGCGCGAGGTAGCCCGCGACGAACGCGGCGATCAGGGCGACCGCGATCGTCGAGATCAGATCGGTTGCAGGGGTTGCCATCCGGTCCTCCGGCGATGAGACGACGTCGAGCGACCGTGCCCATCGATGCTACCGAACGCCGTGTCGGTGCTGACCTACGCCGACGCGGGTGCGATCGAGCAGATGTCGGCTTCGTTGCCCTCGGCGTCCGCGAGGGTCCACCAGGACGGCGCGTGCTCGTCGGTGACGAGCCGGCCGCCGGCCCCGATCGCGGCGGCGACGCGCGCCTCCGCTTCATCGTGCGCGACCCAGACGTCGAGATGGATCCGGTTGCGCTGCGGCCTCGGCTCGTCCATCTGCTGGAACCAGAGCATCGGCCCTCGGGCGCGCGGGTCGATCAGATCCTCACCCTCGTCGTCACGCTCGTCGTAGCCCAGGACCGCGGCCCAGAACGGCATCACGTCGGGACGGACCAGCGCATCGATCGTGACCTGCACGTGCTGCAGCGCCGCGGGGTCCGCTGGGAAGTCCAGCTCCGCTGCGACCGCGGAGACCCGGCGTGCCAACTCTACGTCACCTTGCGTCATGCCGTAGTGCCCATCGGCAAGGGAGACGATCCTGACCGTGACCCCGTCGTGTCGCAGATCGATGTCGGGACGGCGCGGACCGACGTCGTCGAGTCCCACGAGCGCCTCGATCAGCCGGGCACCGGCCTGGAGCGATCCGGTTCGGTAGAACGCGCAGGCGCCGTCCCCGAGGACGCGCCAGTGCTCGAGCCCTTCCATCGCCTGGAACACCCTGGCCCGGACCGGATCGCTCACGCGCCGACCGTAGCAAGTCTCGGCCGGGCGATCAGAGACCGAGGACGGCTCGCGGCACGGCCGACCGGTCGGCCGCGGCCTCCTCTCCCGACACGCCGGGCACGTGGAGCACGAAGAGCCGGAGGTCGTCGCTCCCGTCCAGGATGGTGTGCGGCTCCCCCGGCTCGACGAACAGGACGTCGCCCGCGCGGAGGTCGACCGTCTGCCGCTCCACGCGCATCGACACGGCCCCCCGCGCGACGAGGAAGATCTCGGTGACGCGGGCGTGCACGTGCGGATCGTCGATCGCTCGCGTCGCGAAGCCGACCGACACCGGGAGGGACGACTCCCACGGTCCCGCGAGCCACCCCTTCGCGAGGTCGGGGTCGATCGACTCGATCCGCATATCGGGAGTCGCTACGCCTCGATCGGCGTCGGGCTCCCGGTGCTCTCGAGCACCTGCTCGACCACCTGGCGGACGATCGCGGTCGCGACGGATGCGGCCAGCCCGGCCAGCATGACGCCTCCGACCCCCGAGACCCGCCTGCGGACCTGCCGGGCCACCAGGACGCCCACGACCGCGCCGACACCCGCAGCCACGGCTCTCCGAACATCTGGGTTCACGGGCCACCTCCTGCGGACATGTTCCCGGACGGTCCGCGCCGTCACGCGCGTGGGGCGGGCAGGACTCGAACCTGCGACCGGAGGATTATGAGTCCCCTGCTCTGACCGACTGAGCTACCGCCCCGCACCGGCATCGTCGCACGCACGGTTGCCTCGCGTCCGGACCCCGCGTCCGTCAGGATGGGCGGCCGTGGAACCATCCCGGAGGAACATCGTCATGACGATCGCGGTCGTCGTGCTGCTCACGGGCGCGGTGGTCGGGCTGGGCGTCCGCCGAGGCAACGGACCGGCGCCGCAGCCGGCGACGATGCAGCTGGCCGACGGGTGGTCGATCGCCTCCACCGCGGACGCAACCGCGAGCGGCCAGGAGATCTCGACGGCGGGCTTCGGCACGGAGACCTGGGCGGCGGCGCAGGTGCCGAGCACGGTCCTGGCGGCGCTGGTCGCCGACGGCGAGTACCCGAACCTCTACGACGGCACGAACGTCGACCGGGTCCCCACGTCACGGTTCGCGGTGCCATGGTGGTACCGCACCGAGTTCACGCTCGCCGACGACCCCGGCGCGCACACCTGGCTGCACCTGGACGGGATCAACTACCGCGCCCAGGTCTGGGTGAACGGGCGGATGCTCGCCGGCTCCGACCAGATCGTCGGGACGTATCGAGCCTTCGACCTCGACGTGACCACCGCCGTCCACTCCGGTGTGAACGCACTGGCGATCCGGGTCGATCCGGTCGACGTGCACCGTGACCTCACGATCACGTGGATCGACTGGAACCCGCTCGCCCCCGACGCCGGCATGGGGATCTGGCAGCCGGCATGGATCTCCCGCACCGGTCCGGTGACGGTCTCGGATCCGCAGGTCGAGACGCACCTTCCGCTGCCGGACACGTCCTCCGCCGACCTCACGATCTCCGCGACGGTCCGCAACGCGTCGGACGAGACGCAGGCCACGGACGTGCGCGCGGCGTTCGGCGACGTCACCGTCCACCGATCGGTGGACCTTCCGGCGGGCGCCACGGCGACGGTGACGTTCGATCCGACCACCGACCCCGCCCTGCATCTCACCGATCCGCCGCTGTGGTGGCCGTACCGCGACGGGGCGCAGCCGATCGAGCACCTGAGCGTGACCGCGAGCGTGGACGGCGCGGTCTCGGACACCGCCGCCACGAACTTCGGGATCCGTGAGGTCACCTCGGAGAGGACCGCCGAGCACCACCGGCAGTTCTCCGTCAACGGCGTGCCGGTGCTGATCCGCGGCGGCGGCTGGGCGCCCGACATGCTGCTGCGGCCCGAGCCCGAGCGCACCGATCGCGAGCTGCAGCTGGTGCGGGACCTCGGGCTGAACGCGGTACGCCTGGAAGGCAAGCTCGAGACCGATCACTTCTACGACGAGGCCGACCGCCTGGGGATCCTCGTGCTGCCGGGGTGGATGTGCTGCGACCACTGGCAGGAGAACGAGCACTGGACCCGGGAGGACTACACGGTCGCCGGCGGGTCGATGAGCACCCAAGCGGTGCGGCTGCGCAACCATCCCAGCGTGATCGCATTCCTGATCGGCAGCGACACCTCGCCGCCGCCGCGGATCGCCTCCATGTACGTCCGCGCCCTCCGCGGCGCGGACTGGCCCGATCCGATCCTGGCCTCCGCGTCGCAGGACGGCTCGGCGGCGACCGGACCGACGGGCGTGAAGATGACCGGCCCCTACGACTGGGTGCCGCCCGGCTACTGGTACGACCCGAGGGGGCCAGGCGCCGCGTTCGGCTTCAACACCGAGACCAGCGCCGGCGCGTCGATCCCGGAGCTCGAGAGCCTGCGACGGTTCATGACGCCCGGCGAACTCCACGCGCTGTGGACCGATCCGACCGCGCGCCAGTCCCACGCCGGCACCGGCGCGAGCCGCTTCGCGACGTTCCGCCTGTTCGACCGGGCGATGGCCGCGCGCCTGGGCCGGCCGACGAGCCTGGCGCGCTACGTCCAGGAGGCGCAGGTCTTGCAGTACGAGAACGAGCGGGCGATGTTCGAGGCCTTCTCCCGCAACCGCGCCACGTCCTCGACCGGGCTGATCCAATGGATGCTCGACAACGCGTGGCCCTCGCTGCACTGGAACCTGTTCGACTGGTACCTGGAACCGAACGGCTCGACCTTCGGCGCGATGGAGGCGAACCGTCCGCTCCACGTCCTGTACGGCTACGACGATCGATCCGTCTCGGTCACGAACGACACGACGCACGCATCGGGCTCGATCACGGTGCACGCCGACGTCTTCGACACTTCCGGGCGACACGTCTGGTCGGCGTCGACGGAGACGTCGGTCCCCCAGGACGGCGTGCGGACGGTTCTCCGGCTCCCGGCCGCGTCGGCCCTGCCCGACCTGTACTTCCTCCGGCTCGAGCTCGAGAGCGGCGGCTTCCCGCTCGACCGGAACACCTACTGGCTCGCGCGCACGATGGACACGAGCGACTTCGCGCACAGCCAGTGGTACGTGACCCCCACGTCGACCTACGCGGACATGCGGGCGCTGCAGGATCTTTCCGTCGCGCAGCCGCAGATCGGCAGCTGTACCGACGGGCGGGGTGAGGGTCGCGTCGACGTGAGGAACCGCACCGATCATGTGGTCTTCTTCCTTCGGCTGCGGCTGACCACGGCAGACGGCGCGAACGTGCCGACACGCTGGGGCGCCGGGGACGTGACCCTGATGCCAGGCGAGAGCCGCGCGGTCGGCTTCCATATCGATCCGGCAACACCGATCGACGGCCTCCGCCTGTCGGCGTCGGGGTGGAACACGCCGGCGTCGACGACCGCGGTCGGGGGGTGCTTCCCCTAGTCGAAGCCCTCCGCGTACTCCTCGTCGGTGACCGGCTCCGCCCACTCCGGCGCGCCGCCACCGTTCACGGCCACATGTGCCATCGGCGCGTCGGGCGATCCGCCGTGGAAGTGCCATTCGTCGGCGCCGACGAACACGACGTCGCCGGGCTCCAGGACGTGACCGGCCTCGCCACGGGTGCGGACGCGCCCGCGCCCGGTCAGGCCGAAGAGCCATTGACCGCCGGGATGCCGGTGCCAGCGCGTGCGGGCGCCGGGCGAGAAATGGACGATCCCGATGTTCGTGCCGTCCTCGGCCGTGAGCGTGCCGCGGAGCCAGACCTCGCCGGAGAACCGGCCCTCGTCTCCCCGCTCGAACGCCGCCGAGCCCGCGTCTGCGATCTGCATGGTCGCCTCCTATCCAAGGATCCGGTGCTCGCCGTAGCCGGCCGAGAGCGGCTTCCCGGCCGCGAACCGCGACGGATCGAACGGGGCGAGCCCCGGATCGACCGCCTCACCCAGGACGAGCGACGCCACGTGGGCGCCGAGCGCCGGCGCGAGCTTGAAGCCGTGGCCCGACGTGCCGGCGTCCACGACCACGCCGGGGGCGATCGTTCCGATCACCGGCTGCCAGTCGGGACTCACGTCGTACAGGCTCGCCCATCCGCCGTGGACCTGCGAGGCCGCGAGCCGCGGCACCCGTGCCGTGACCGCCCGCGCGAGCGCCTCGGTCTCGTCGGGGCGGATCGAGCCGACGTCATCGTCGGCCCCGACCGGCTCGCCCGGGAGCGTGGGCCCGACCAGGTAGAGATCATCCCCCTCCGGGCGGAAGTAGTAGCCGGCGAGCAGATCGGTGTGTGCGCGCGCCGGCTCGACATCCGCCCAGTGGAACGTGGCGACCACGTGGCGCTCGACGGTCAGGGGCAGGTCGGCGCCCGCCATCGCGGCCAGCGGCTTCGTCCAGGGCCCGGCGGCGATCAGGACCGCGCCGCACGCGACCCGCTCGCCGTCGTCCATCGTCAGCGTGGCGCCCGCCGGCGCCTGCGGGGCGAGGTCGACGACCGAGCGGCCGATCCGCGCCGACAGCCCGTCGCGGGTGGCGGCGCGGAACAGCCCGTCGGTCACCGCGTGCGGGTCGGCGTAGCCGGCGTCGTGCTCGAACGCCGCGACCCCCACGCCGGCCAGATCGAAGCCCGGCGCGCGCTCGGGGATCGCGTCGGCGGCCACGAGGTCGACCGCGATCCCCATCGCGTTCAGTCGTTCGGCGGCCTCGGCCACGCCGGAAGCGTCCCGCGGCGGGTGCAGATAGAGGAAGCCGGTGCGGACCAGGCCGGCCGCGGTTCCGGTCAGCGCCTCGAGGTCGGCCAGCATCGCGATCGCGTCGCGCGCGCACGCGGCCAGGAACGGGTTCGTGTAGTAGGCGCGGCAGATCGCACTCGAGGCGCCGGTCGGTCCCCCGGCGGGCGGTCGGGGGTCGACGAGCACCGTGCGGACCCCGCGTCCGGAGAGGTGGTACGCGGCCGCGACGCCGTGGATCCCCGCCCCGATCACGCCGACGTCGAACGTCTCCATCGGCCGCCGACGCTACCACCGGGGCTCCGCGCACCTGCGAGACTGGGGGTGTCCGCTCCGCGCCGTTGGAGGCTCGCCGCATGACGGAGGTGCGCATCGAGACCGACTCGCTCGGCCCGATCGAGGTCGCGGCCGACCGCTACTGGGGGGCGCAGACCCAGCGGTCGATCCATCACTTCTCGATCGGCTGGCCCGAGGTCGACCGGATGCCGTTCGAGATCGTCCACGCGATGGGCGTCCTCAAGAAGGCTGCGGCGCAGGCCAACATGGAGCTCGGTGTCCTCGAGGCGTCGATCGGCGAGCTGATCGTGACGGCCGCCGACGAGGTGATCGCCGGCACGCTCGACGACCACTTCCCCCTCTACGTGTGGCAAACCGGCTCGGGCACCCAGACCAACATGAACGCGAACGAGGTGATCGCGAACCGTGCGATCGAACTGGCCGGCGGCCAGCTCGGCTCGAAGACCCCGGTGCATCCGAACGACCACGTGAACCGCTCGCAGTCCTCGAACGACACCTTCCCCACCGCGATGCACGTCGCCGGTGCCACCGTGATCGTCCAGCGCCTGCTGCCGAGCGTGCGCGCGCTCCGCGACGCGCTCGACGCGCGCGCCCGCGAGTTCGCCGACGTCGTGAAGATCGGCCGGACGCACCTGCAGGACGCGGTACCGCTGACGCTCGGCCAAGAGTTCTCGGGCTACGTCGCGCAGCTCGATGCCGACCTCGGCCGGATCGACGCCGCGCTCCCCGGCCTGTTCGAGCTCCCGATCGGCGGCACGGCGGTCGGCACCGGGTTGAACGCGCCTCCGGGTTTCGGCGCGGCGTGCGCGGCGCGGATCGCCGAGCTGACGGGCATGCCGTTCGTGCCGGCGCCGAACGCGTTCGCCGCGCTCGCGGCGCACGACGCGATCGTGTTCATGAGCGGCGCGCTCGCGACGCTCGCCGCGTCGCTGATGAAGATCGCGAACGACATCCGGTGGCTGGGCTCGGGTCCTCGGGCGGGGATCGGCGAGCTCCGTCTGCCGGAGAACGAACCGGGCTCCTCGATCATGCCGGGCAAGGTCAACCCCACGCAGTCCGAGGCGATCACGATGGTCGCGGTCCAGGTCTTCGGCTACGACGCCGCGATCACGTTCGCCGGCTCGCAGGGGAACTTCGAGCTGAACGTCTTCAACCCCGTGATGATCCGCGACCTCCTGCACGCGGCGGTGTTGCTCGCCGATTCGTGCCGGAACTTCCGGACGTTCTGCGTCGAGGGGCTCAGCGCCGACCGGGAGCGGATCGAGGAGCTGTTGCAGCGCTCGCTGATGCTGGTCACCGCGCTCACCCCGAAGATCGGCTACGACAAGGCCGCGGAGATCGCGAAGAAGGCGCACCACGAAGGGACGACGCTGAAGGAGTCGGCGCTCGCGCTCGGCTACCTGACCGAGGCCGAGTTCGACGAGCACGTCGTGCCCGAGGACATGGTCTAGCCCAGGGTCACGATCACCGGCGCGTGGTCGGAGGGTTTGCCCTCGCCGAAGGTCGGCTTGCGCTCGTCGCGCTCGACGACCACGGAGTCCAGCCGGTCGGCCACCGGCGCGGTGCCGAGCGCGAGGTCGATCCGCAGGCCCCAGCCCTTGTGGAACGCACCGGCCGTGTAGTCCCAGTACGAGAAGGGCCCCTGCACGTCGCCGGCGGCGCGCCGACCGAGGTCGGTCAGCCCCCATCCGAAGAACCCGCGGATGCGCTCGCGCTCCGGTTCGCTGGCCAGGTTCTTGTCGCGCCAGAGGTCCGGGTCCCAGACATCGCGGTCGTCCGGCGCCACGTTCCAGTCCCCGCAGATCACGAGCGGCGCGTCCGGGTCGTTCCCACCGGCGACCCATGCGTGCAGCGCGTCGAGCCACCGGAGCTTCGTGTCGTACGCGGGATCGCCGACCTCCTTGCCGTTCACGACGTAGACGCAGATCACGCGCAGGTGGCCGGCGGTCGCCGCGACCACGCGTGATTGCTCGGGGACCGGGTCGCCCGGGAACCCGGTCGTTACGTCGTCGAGGCCGGCCTTCGACAGGATCGCCACGCCGTTGTACGCACGCTGTCCGAGCGTCGCGACGTCGTAGCCGGCCGCAGCGATCTCCATCGTCGGGAACGCCTCGTCCTCGACCTTCGTCTCCTGCAGGCAGACCACGTCGGGGTCGTGGCGCCCGAGCATCGCGAGGAGCCGGGGCAGCCGCTGGCGGATCGAGTTGACGTTCCAGGTGACGAGCTTCACGCGCGCGCCAGGATAGCCGCGACCCGGTCGGCCGCCTCGCCCCCCTGCCGGATGCAATCCGGGATCCCGACGCCCCCGAGCGCGGCGCCCGCGACCGCGAGCCCCGGCGGGAGCGTCGCCCGGATCGCCTCGACCCGGTCGAGGTGCCCGACCTCGTACTGCGGCATCGCGTCCGACCAGCGGACGACGGTGGCCGCGGCCGGTTCGCGCGGAAGGCCGTAGACGCGCGCGAGCGCCCCCGCGGCGGCGGCGATCACCTCGTCGTCGGAGCGGTCGAGCAGCGGGCCCTCCGGCACGAACGCGCGGATCACGGCCCGGTCCCCGAACGCGGGCTCCGGCCACTTCCTCGACACCAGGGTCGCCGCGGAGATCGGGAGCAGCCCCGGCATCGCGACGAACCCGGACGAGTCCGGCAGCGCCGCGTCGGTGCCGTCCGGATACACGAGCGGAACGACGGCGCTGGAGGTGCTCCGGAGCTGAGCGAGGCCGCGCGCGACGTTCGGCTCCGCGTCCGCCACGAGCGCGGCCGCTGCTGCGGCGGGGGTCGTCACGATCACCCCGTCGGCCTCCAGCTCCGCGTCCCCGGCCTGAAGGGCGAACCCCGCTCCGTCGCGCTCCAACCCGGTGGCCGCGGTCCCCGTCCGCACCCGCTCGCCGAGAACGTCCACGAGCGCGTCGATCAGACGCCGAAGTCCGCCGCGCACGCTGAGGAAGGTGCCGGACGTGCCGGAGCCGCCCTCCCCGCCCACCGACGCGGGCCGACGAGCCGCGGCCGCCCCACACGCGCCGCGGATCAGGCTCCCCCGCCCTCGCTCCCATTCGACCAGCTCGGGGAAGGTGGCCGCCGCGCTCAGCCGGTCGACGTCGCCGCCCAACACGCCGCCGAGCAGCGGCTCGACGAGCTCGGCGGAGGCCCGCCGCCCCAACCGGCGATGCAGCAGCGAGGCCAACGACTCGTCGGCGTCGCCGCGGCGCCGCGGGAGGACCAGGTCGAGGCTCGCCCGAAGCTTCGCCGGGACGCCGAGCCGGGGCCGTCCCCACAGCTCCCCGAGCGAGGTCGGGATCCCGAGCGGCCCCGGCGGGAACGGCACGAGTCCGTCGGCGGTCCACAGCCGCGCCGCGGCGACCGCCGCCGGGACCAGCGCGTTCCCCAGCCCGAGCTCCCGGCACAGCTCGATCGCCTCGAGCTTGCGCGCCAGGAACGAGTCCGGCCCGGCCTCGAGCTCCAGCCCGCCCACCGTCACCGAAGCGACCCGTCCGCCGGGCCTCGCGGCGGACTCCAGGACGACGACCTCGGGCGGCTCGGACGCCGCGAGCAGGCGATGCGCCGCCGCCAGGCCGGTGATGCCGGCCCCGACGACGACGACCCGGCGCGTCATGCGGGGACGGCGCGATCCAGCCGATCGGCGACCACGTCGGCGAGCATGCCGACGAACGCGGGGTCGGCGTTCGGCATCTCCGTGCGCGCGAACGCGATGCCGGCCTCCTCCGCGATCGCCCGCGCCTCGATGTCGAGGTCGTACAGGATCTCCAGATGATCGGCCACGAACCCGGCCGAGCACACGACCACGGCAGGCGTGCCGGCGGCCGCCAGCGCCCGGATCTCGTCCTCGACCGGCGGCCCCCACCATGGATCGGCGGTGCGACCGGAGCTCTGCCAGGCCACGCCGACGCGCGAGAGCCCGGCCTCGGCGGCGACGAGCTCGGCGGTGCGACGGAGTCCGCGATCGTACCGGCAGGCGGCCGCACACGAGGGATCCGTGCAACGCAGGCAGCGCCGCGACCCGTCCGCCTCGGTCCGCACCGGAAGGCTGTGGGCCGTGAACAGCACGGTCGCTGCGTCGCGGACCTCGGGCGGCAACGTTCGGATCGCGTCGCGGACGCGCCCCGCCAGCACCGCGATGAACGCCGGGTGCTCGTCGAAGCGCTGGACGAACGTGAACGCCGGCCCGTCGGCGGCGAGGGCCGCGGTGACCCGCTCCTCGTACGTGGGGATCGACATCCCCGACCAGTGCGGCGCCATCACGATGCCGACCGCGCGCTCGACGCCGTCGGCTCGCATCTCCCCGACGGCGTCGGCGATCCAGGGCGGCGAGTGCTTCATCCCGAGGTAGGAGCGGAAACGGCCCGGCGCGCCCGCGTTCAGCGCCGCCTCGATCCCCGAGGCCTGCGCCCGCGTGATCTCCAGCAGCGGGAACCGGTTCCCGATCGCGGCGTAGCGATCCCGCAGCTCGCGCAGGTGCTCGGGGCTGGGCGCGCGGCCGCCGCGGATGTCCGTGTAGTAGCGCTCGATGTCGCCGGTGCCATCGGCGGTGCCGTAGGCCATCACGAGCACGCCGATCGGCGGTGCGGGTCCCACGTGGCGTCCCTCCGTCATCGCGGCGCCCGGGCGGGCGCGGGCTCCCAGGATAAGGAACCCGTCGCGATCAGCGGCGGGCGTGCTCCGCGGGCGTCTCGCCGGCGCTCAGGCGCGTGGAGAGCTCCACCCGGTCGCGTCCGGCCCACTTCGCCCGATACATCGCCGTGTCGGCTTCGCGGATCAGGTCCTCGGGACGAACGTGCGGGTCCGTGCACACGGCGACGCCCAGGCTCGCGGTGCAGTCCAGGAGGAGCCCGCCGACGTCGAACCCCGCCTTGAGCTCCCGCGCCAGCCGCTCCCCCAGCCCGCGCGCCTCCTCCGGACCGGTCGCGTCGCCGACGGCCACCACGACGAATTCGTCGCCCCCGTAGCGGGCGACCGTGTCGGCCGGCCGGACCGTGGAGGCCAGACGCCGGGCCACCTCGGTTAGCAGCTCGTCGCCGACGGGATGTCCATGCGAATCGTTCACCACCTTGAAGTCGTCGAGGTCGATGAAGACCACCGTCACGCCGACGGCAGGTTCCCGCCGCGCCCGGGCCAGCGCCACGCTCAGCCGGTCCAGCAGGAGCTGGCGGTTCGGGAGCCCGGTGAGCACGTCGTGGACGGCCCGATGCGTCAGCTCGTCCTCGACGAGCTTGCGGTCGCTGACGTCCTCCAGCATCCCCATCGCATACAGCGGCCGGACTTCGGCATCGCGAACGAGCGAGAGCACGGTCCGGCACCACATCGAGGAGCCGTCCTTGCGGCGGAACCGGTGCTGCATGCGGCAGCGGTCACGATGGCCGGCGCAGAGCTCGGCCAGCTCCTGCCGCGCCTCCTCGTCCTCGGGATCGAGCAGGTCGGCGAGGGCGACGCCGGCGAGCTCGCCCACCTCGTACCGCCCGAGCCACTCGATCGTCGGGTTCGCCTCGATGATCGAGCCGTCGAGGGCCAGCGTGAACACGCCGATCGCCGCCGCGTCGAACAGCGTACGGAACTTGCGCTCGCTCGCGGCCATCGCTTCCTCGGCGCGCTTGCGCTTGGAGATGTCGACCATCACGCCCTGCCAGTACAGGGTGCCGGTCGCCACATCGCGCACCACGGCCGAGCGTTCGCTGACCCAGACCTCGTGGCCGTCGGCGTGGATGAGCCGGTACTCCTCGCTGAGCGCCTTCAACTCGCGGCGCGCCTCCGCGTCGGCAGCGACCAGCCGGTCGCGGTCCTCGGGATGCAGGATCTGGAGCCACAACTCGCCCTCGTCCAGCCAGGCGCTGAGCGGATACCCGAGCATGCCTTCGATCTGCGGGCTGATGTAGAGCGGGATCGAGTGCGCGGGATCGTCGACGATCACGCGGTCGAGGTACGTCACGACGCCGGGGATCGATTCGACCAGCGTCCGGAACGGCTGCTCGGCGCCGCCCGGCTCCGGGGCGACGAGCGCAGCCGGCGGAGCCGGGTCCTCGAGCGGTTCCTGGTCCTCGATCGGGCGCATCGGAGCTCCCGGGCCCGCGGACCCACGCCGCGCCGGCCCCTAGGAGATGCATCGGACGGCATCCGCGCGGGCCTGAGCCCACCGGTTCGTGCGGCACCGCCCCCCGGGCTACGGTTCCTCCGTGTCCGGTCGATCCGCTCCCGCGTTCCAACGCCGACGCCTCGACGTCCTGACCGCGCTCGGCGGCCTCGCGGTCCTGGTCGTCTGTGCGGCGATCGCGAGCGATGGACGGGTCGGACCGCTCGAGCGGCGGATCTTCGTCGAGATCAACGGCCTGCCCGACGCCCTCACGCCGGCGATGCGCGGAGCCCAGTTGCTCGGCATCCTCGCGGTCGGACCGCTCGTCGCCCTGGGCGCTGCGATCGCGCGACGCTGGCGCCTGGCGCTGGCCGCCCTCCTGGTCACGATCGGCAAACTGGCCGCCGAGCGGATCGTCTGGAAGGTCGTGCAACGTGAACGTCCCGGAACCACGATCGCCGGCGCGATCGTCCGGGGCGACACGCCGACCGCCGGGCTGTCGTTCGTGTCGGGCCACGTCGTGCTGGTCACGGGGCTCGCCTGGATCCTGACGCCCTACCTGCGGTCTTGGTGGCGGGCCGTGCCGTGGGCGGTCGTGGCGCTGGTGGCGTTCGCCCGGATGTTCCTGGGCGCCCACGCGCCGCTCGACGTCCTGGGCGGCATGGGTCTCGGGCTGCTGATCGGGAGCCTGGCCTCGCTCGCCGTCGGGGTGCCGCGGGGTTCAGCCTGAGGATCCGAGGCGGTGGTCGTGGTGGCCGCCGCCGGAGCCCGTGAGGGTCGAGCGGATCGCCGCGCCGTTGTTCCAGGGGTTCGGGTCGCGGACGCGGGACCACGCCCCCGCCAGCGTCAGCAGTCGTCCACCCCAGCTCCACTGCGGGGCGAGCAGCTGCACCGTGTAGGTGGCCGAGGCCCCCGGCGCCAAGGTGATCCGCGGCCATGCCAGGGCGTTCCGGCACTGCACCGCTTGCGGGCTCGCGGTGACGAGCGTCGCGCCCCATGGCATCGCGAAGCCTGCGCCGACGTTCGTCGCGGCGGCCGGCCCCGCGTTGGACACGGTCAGCGTGAACGTCATCGTGCCCCCGGGCGCCACCGAGGCCGGCCCCTGAAGGCGGACGGCCACGTCGGCCAGGTTCTTCCCGGGCGCCGGGGCAGGAGGCGGCGCCGGCGAGGGCGACGGGGCCGGAGGCGGCGGATCGGGCGCCACCGTGGCCGCGCCGACCACCGTGGCCGACGCCGTGCCCGGCGCGATCTCGGCCAGCCGGACCGTCACCGGGAAGGAGCCCTCGGACCCGTAGGTGTGCGTGCCCGAGACGACGAACGCGCCGGCCGAGCCGCCGACCGAGCCGGCGCTCGATGCGGTCCCGTCGCCCCAGTCGATCGTGGCGGCGAGGCCCGAGGCCGGTGTGCTGGTGTACGCGTCCGAGAAGCGCGCGACCGTGCCCGAGAACGCTTCGCCCGCGGTCGCGGCGATCGCGACCGGCGTTCCGATCAGGACGTCGGCGTTCGCGACCGGGAACGTCATCGTCGCCGAGCCGGCGGCGCCGCTCGCGGGACGGGTCACCGACACGACGGCCGAGACCGACGGCGCCTCGTGGGCATACGTGTGCGTCGCGGCCACCGTGAAGGAGCCGGCCCCCCCGGCGATCGTGCCGGAGCTCGGCGCGGTGCCGTCACCCCAGGCGATCGTCGCGGCGAAGTCGCCGGCCGCGAGGCCGGGCACCGGGTCGGTGAACGTCGCGAGCACACCGTGCACCGGCGTGCCCTCGGTCGCGCCGCCGAGCGAGCCGGCCACGGCGATCCGTTCCGCGACGTTCGCGGTCGAATCGACGGTCGCGCTGGCGGTGCCGGGCGCGGTGTCGTCGATCTCGACCAGCACGTCGTACGTGCCGAGCGCGGCGTAGGTGTGCGAGCCCGAGACCACGATCGAGCCGGGCGTGCCACCCGGAGTCACCGTCCCGGTGTCGAGCGCCGAGCCATCGCCCCAGTCGATCGTGGCCGTGAACTCCGGCACGATCACGTGGAGGTTCTGATCCGAGAACGTCGCGACGGTGCCGCTGAACGCGACGCCCGGTGTCGCGGCGAGACTGACGGGGGTCCCGGTGAGGACGTCGCCCTCGCTCACGAGGTAGCGCACGTGCGCGGCACCGGCGACGGCGGTGCCCACGTGGCTCACGGTGACGGTCAGCTGGACCGGATCGAACGGCGACTCCTCCAGGTACACATGTGTGGCGGCGACCACGAAGACGCCGTTCGAGCCGCTCACGGATCCGATCGAGGCCGGCGATCCGTCGCCCCAGTCGATCGTCGCGCTGAACGCGGAGGCGACGAGGCTATGGTCGCTGTCCGTGAACGTGGCCACCGTGCCGGAGGCCGTCGCTCCCTCGGTGGCCCCGCAGATCGTGCCGCCGGCAGCGGCCAACCGCTCGCCGGACCCCGTGGGCGCCGCGGCGACGTCGAACCAGAACTGGACGGCGCCCGAGACCGCGGTCGTGTTGTTCCACGCGATCACCGACACGGGCATCAGCGAGGCGGCGCTCGCGTACGTGTGACCGCCGGCGACCGCGAAGGTCCCGGCCCCTCCGGTGACGGTCCCGTTCGTCACGGTGCCGTCGCCCCAGTCGATCTGCGCGCGCATCGACGCGGCGGGCACGGTGGTGTCCGTGTCCGCCACGGTTGCGATCGTGCCGCTCATCGGCGAGCCCGCGACGGCGCCACACAGGGCGCCCTGCACGTTGATCGCCTCCGGGACGTCTGCCGCTGCGGGGGCTGGCTCCAGGGCGGACAGCACGCAGGCCAACGACACACCGACCGTCAGGATCCCCCGGAGCCACCCGGGGGTGGTTCGTTGACCTCTCCGCACCTCGAACCCCCTCCGTCGCCACGCGACCGAGCATCCGAGGTATCGGCATCCGGCACCACCTTGGCGCATCCTCAGGAAGACCCTGCTGTGCCGGACTTCCGGAGTAGGTCGGCGAGGGGATGAACGCGCAGGTCAGATGGGCAGGGGGCGCGCCGTGCGGGCGCCGCGGATCCGCCCCAACCCGAAGAAGCGTTCGAGCCCGGCGAGCAGCCCGAGGTGCGTGTACCGGTGGCCGTCCTGGCCGTGGGCGGGCACGCCCGGGCCTCGCATCGCGCAGTAGATCCGCTGGTCGGCGCCGGCCCCCTCGTCGAAGGTGACGATCACGACCGCTCCGCGCGCCAGCAGCGGCGGAACGTGGCGGGACAGCCATGCGTCCCCCCTGGCGATCGGGTCCGTCGCGGCACAGCCGGGCGCTCCGTGCATGTCGTCGCAGAGGTTCGGCGTGACGAACGTGAACGCCGGGAGCTGCGCCGGGAGCCGAGCCGGGTACGGCAGCACCCGTTGCGCGCACACGGTCGCACGCAGCGAGCGGAAGTACACGGCGGGATCGTGACGGACCGCGTAGGCGCCCGCGTCGTATCGGACGCACGAGCCGGGCATCGATTCCTCCCACGCACGCCACCGTAGTCCGGCGAGCTGGAGCTGGGAGAAGAGGTTCGGCGTGCGGTACGCGTTCGGGGGGCATGCATCGTCGGTGCAGCCGAGCGTGCCGCCGGCCGTCATCGCCAGGTAGTTCGGCAACGAGGGATGGGTCAGCGCCACCATGTTCGTGAACCGGGTGCCGGCGGCAGCGAAGCGGTGCAGGTACGGGGCCCGGGACGCGCCCAGGATCTCCGCCGCCGAGTGGTTCTCCATCACGATCAGCACGACCGGCGTCGGGGACGCGGCCGACGACCGAGGGATGGGCCGGGCCGTTCCCGGCGTCGGGATCGGCGTCGCGACGGAGGAGCGCGCGCCGCAGGCGGACGCGGCCAGCGCGATCGCGAGCAGCCAGGGACGGATCCGCACCGGCTCCAGGGTACGCCCGACGGCCGGGAGGACCGGTGAGCGGTGACGCTACTTCGAGCGACGGCGGCCGCGGCGCGGCTCGTCCGGCGCCGAGGCCTTGTCCCGCGCGATGCTCTGCAGCTCCGACAGGCCGGTCGCCTCGACCTGTCGCCCCTGCAGCCGGTTCCGGAGTTCCTGGTTGTCCCAGGGGACCGACTTGACGGGCGTGGCCGGCTTCTGCGCGCTGGGGTCGATCCGCATGGGGTGAGCCTACGCGGCCGACGGGGGTGAGGCCATACGGCCGTCGGCCGTTGTCCCTCCGTCGGAAGTCTCGATCGCGCCCGAACGATCGGATCCGGCGCTCCGGCCGTGGGGCGCGGGCGGAACCCCGCCGTCGGTCCTAGACCGCAGGACCGATGCGGCGAGACCCCGAGCGCCCTACACTCCGCCGCGGCGGGGTGGCCGAGTGGTTAGGCAGAGGTCCGCAAGGCCTCGGAGTCCGGTTCGATTCCGGACCCCGCCTCGAACCAGGCGAGCCCGGTGGCGCCCGGGCACCGTCCGCGGGTGTAGCTCAATGGAAGAGCACCGGCGTTCCACGTCGGTGACGTGGGTTCGATCCCTGCCGCCCGCTCGATCGACCGCGCTTAGCGCGGGTCAGGATCGCGGGGTCAGGATGGAGATCGCTGCCCACGTGGCCAGCCCAACCACGCGAGGATCTCCTCCGCAGTGCCGGCGATCGGACCGTCGTTCGCGAACGTCCGGTCTTCGAACCCCGCGCCGACGCCGCCCTCGACCCATGCTGCGGCCTCGAGGAGCTCCTCGCGCCGTTCGGTCGTGACGTCGGCACCCAGCCGTCGCTCGATCTCCTCGATCGGAAGCGTCAGCCGCACCACGCGCATCGGCATCCCGAGCGTCCTCCGAAGGCCGTCGACCTCATCCGCGGTCCGGAGCGCTCGCGCCATCAGGAAGTACCGGACCCCGACGGCCCGGTAGTTCTCCACCACGGAGCCGAGGTTCGTCAGGAGCATCCGGTGCGCGGCCTCTCCATGATCGGCCCCACCGAACCACGAGAGCCAGTCGAGGTCGATCGCGGCGTACGGCTGATCCTCCATCAGGTACGCGAGCTCCGCGAGCATCGTGCTCTTCCCGGTGCCGTACGCACCGGTGAGCAGCACTCCTTCCGGATCACGCCCGTCGCCCATCGACGGAGCGTCGTCCGCGGAGCCTCGTCCGAGCGGGGCCGACTAGAAGGCCGAGAGCCCGTTCGGGGTGCCGAGACCGGTCGGCCCGTCGTACCCGGCCCGCGCGTGGCACAGGTAGTACGGGTCCGTGGTGTTCGGATAGCAATCGTTCGCCGAGTTGCCGTTCCCACCCGCCAGGACGTCGAACAGGCCCGTCGGATGCGTGTACAGCCAACGCGCCGGATACGGGTACGCGCTGTTGTGGATCGCGTCGCCGGCGAGCGCGAAGAGCCCCGCGACCAGCGGGGTCGGGACGCTCGTCCCGCCGAACTGGAACCAGTCGTTCGTTCCGCTGGAGCCATACGTGTCGTACACGGAGACGCCCGTCTGAGGATCCGCGTCGGCGGCGACGTCGGCCACCGTCCGGTTGACGCACACGTACCCGGACGGGTCCGCCGTCACGAGTCCCTTCTGCCACGCCGGCGCGCCGAACGCCGTGCTGCACCAGCTGCCGCCGCCGCTCCATGCCGTCTCGGACACGCGTGCGCGGGTCGTCGGATCGAGGGTGAGGGTCGTGCCCCCGACGGCGATCACGTGCGGCGAGCTGGCCGGATACGCGCTCCCGTACCCGCTGTCCCCCGAGGCCGCGGTGATCGCGATCCCCGAGTGCGTGTAGTAGCTGTCGAAGAACGACGAGATGAACGACTCGCCCCCCGCGTAGCTGTTGCTGATCGCACTCGCCCCGAGCGCCGCGGCGCGGTTCTCCGCCGCGCCGAGGTCCAGGAACGACGCGGACTTCGCCTCCACGAGGAGGATCTTGCACTGCGGGCAGACCGCGGAGGCCATCTCGATGTCCAGATCGATCTCCTGGCCCCAGCCGACGTTCCCCGCAGGCAGCTTGGCCTTCGCGGTCTGGGCGGTCTTCGTGAAGCACCCGCTGGCCGTGGTGCACGGCGGCAGCCCGTAGGCCTGGCGGTACGCGCTCAGATCCGCGGCCGCGTTCGGGTTGTCGTTCGCATCGACGATCGCGATCGTCCGGCCGTTCCAGGTCCAGCTCGATCCGACCGGCGACGGATAGCCGTACGCGGTCGAGAGGTCGGTCGGCCCGTACCCGGTCGGCGCCGTCGTCGCGAGCGGCTTCGCGCTCCCGACCGCGGCGGTGACGACCAACGCCTCGCACCCCGCCATCCGCGCCGAACGGCCGCACACCCGGCGGTGGCCCCACGCGTGCCGCACGCCCGAGGTTCGAGCGATCGCCGCCCCCGGCGCCAGCGACAGTGAGATCCCGATGAAAACGGCGACGAACGCCGCGATCCAACGCCTCATCTCATCCCCCTCGGTACGGCTCGACGGGTGCGCGGGGGCGCACCATTTCCCGTGGATGCTGCGCCAACCGGTCGTCGAGCGCAACCGCCGAAGGGCCTCATCCTTCGACGACCGCTCGGGCACCGAAGCCGGAGAGGTTGCGCCCATCGCGGGGACGGGCCAGTGTGAGCGCGATCGGAAGGAGGGATCGATGCTCTGCCCACACCGCGGCTGCACGTGCACGGTCGAAGGAGAGGGCGCGTTCTGCAGCGAGTACTGCGAGACCCACGGGCAGCACGGCGAGGACGAGACCCATCGCTGCGAGTGCGGCCACCCGGACTGCGACGGGAGCTGAACGCCGAAAGGGGTTGGAGAGCAGGTTCCCCCTCGACACCGGTTGGGGAAGGCTGGGGCGGACTTCCCTAACCCACGATCCGATACATGCTCCGATCATGGCGAAGCCCTTCACGGCATCCGCTGCGAGCTTCGATCACTGACCGCGCGGGCGGCGCCCACGAGGTCGATTCCATGTATACCCCGCAACGATCTTCGGCTCTCCCGTCCCCCCTCCACCGGTACCGACACGGTTCGCTCACCCTGGTTCGCACGGCTCGTTCGAGTGTGCACGGCCGGATGGTTCGCTCGGCATCAGGGCGGGGTGTTCATCCTCCCGTGGTTGAGCGTGGAGCTTCCGTCAGGGACCGTTCCCGCCATGGCGGAGGAGAACGATGTCCGAGCGCTCGCCAAGTCCAAAGGCTTCACGCTCCGGCGGATCCCGGGAGAAGGTCCCAACGCTTGGGCGGTCGTGGATGACACCGATGTCTACGTGGTCCCGCAGAGCGACCTCGACAGCATCGTGGCGTTCCTGAACACCCAGCACGACCGACCCACCGGATGACTCCTAGTCTCCCCGACCGAGCGCAAAGATCACGACTGCGAAGGGAACCAGGAGCCAGAGCTGCCGGACGCCGACTCGTCGAGCCTCCGAGGGGATGTCCACCCCTTCGAGTTCCGCATCGAGCGCGCCGGGAGCCGACAGCGACCGAGCGGCTAGAGCGAGAGGGACGTAGTTCGCGCCTATCCCGATGAGCCACACCCCGAGCAGGCGTCCCCATCCCTGGGTGAGCACCAGCGAGAGGACCCCGAGCATCGTGCAACCGATCACGCCGACGATGAACTCGGCGCGGATGCTCCGGCGACGACGAGGACTACCGGCCATCCCGTGCATGTCCACGGCAGCGAGGCGCCTCACGTCCAGTAGCGGCATGGTCGGAGCGTTCCACAGTCCACGGAAGGTCGCTCGCATGTTCCCTCGACCACCCGAGGAGGTTGGATCGTGCCAGCTCTGCGAGCATCGCTGATCCAGATGGATGCTTCACCAGGGTGCGGACATCGGGTGGATGCAGAACCACTTGCGAGCCTGGAAACGCTCCGCTGGCCCGCGTCCTGACCACGCTGTCTGCGCGGGTGAAAAGTACCCGTGCCCTCGGTGTATCTCCCCTCGTTCGCCATCCCTCGCCGCCCTACCGTCGCCCCAGACCACACGAGCGGATGAGCCGCTCGCAGGACGGAAGGGGGAACGGCGATGCAGCAGGCACAGACGGTGCAGGGGCGGAGCGCCACCCCGTGGATCGCGCTGGTGCTGGCGGTGCTCGTCGCGGGCGCCGTGGTGCTGGGGGTCCAGCTCGCGGTCCGCGGCGGCAGCACCACGAAGGTGACCGGGCCGGCGATCCAGACCCAGGTCGACACGGGCGCCGACCTGCAGAAGGCGGGGCTGTCGAAGGGCGGCATCGGGCGGATCGGCGGCTACGGGGACGCGCCGGTCTGGAGCGGCCCGCACGGCATCCGGGAGCCGCTGACGAAGGCGCAGGCCGGGCTGGTGGAGAAGCTCTTGCGGCCCACCGCCACGAAGAACTTCTTCCCGACGATGGCTCGGCAGGGCCTGGTGGTGAGCCCAGGACGATGAGAGGACGGACCGCCGGATCCGGCGGTGAACGGGCGGGGCGGAGCGCCCCGCCCGTTCCGCGTGCAGGTATCGGGACTGAGCGAGCGAACAGGACCCGGTTACGGGTTGGCTGCCAGCATCCGCCGAAGCCTTTTGCGGAGGCATCCCGTAGAGCACGGCATCTGAGGCCCGACCCGAAGCGTCCCGGCTCCAAAGCCCGAGGATCGCGCCGGCCGAAAGCAGTCCTAATGCGACGCCGTACCGCTGATCCTTCGCCCGCCCGGGGCTCGCGTTCTGGAAGGCCTCGGCCTCGATCTCTAGCCGGGCGATCAGCTTCGCCTGCTCCACCCGGCCCATCGCGGGAGCCTAAGGTGCGTCGCTGACGTGACTCGGGAGACGGGCTACCTCTGAGCGTTCCTTTCGGTCATCCTTCGAACGTGGCGCAACGCCCACCGAAGGATCCACAGCGTTCCTTGTTCGTTGACGCACTCAGGCGGCATCCACGGAACCACACCTTCTCCCAAGGCGGCAGATTCCTCTCGATCGCCTTCTTCGCCTTGATCACTGGCTTCGTCGCCGGAGTGGTGGTCCTCGTCACGTCCAGCTGGCTCTTGTTCCACGTAGGCCTGTTCGGCTGCTTGGCCGGAGGCGAGACACCAGTCGCGTATGGCATCGGGCTCACGCTCGTGGCAGGACCCTGGCTGGTCATGCTCGCGGTCTGCTCGTACTGATGGCACGCGACAGCCGATCCGGCGAGAACGGCAGAACCCCGTGGGTTGCGATCGGCTTTGTCGCGTTCTTCGAGGTCGCCGCCGTGGTGAGTCTCCTCTTCATCTGGACCAGCTCCGCCTGCAACCCGCCGTCCTGATGATGGCCCCAAGCCTCCAGCACCCTGCCCCGCTGGGTCCGGGCGGCTCGCTTACCCGCCGCCGTACCCCTCGGATCTCTTCCCTGCCGCGAAGAGCCAGCTCCACTCCCTCAGCCGATCGAAGACCCTCCGTCTCGCGCTACGCGGAACCGAGACGCATGCAGGCCAACGGCAGAGGTTGAAGCCCCCTAACAGGTCGCAGGTCAGGTAGCGCTCCTCGTCGTCCTCGACCAGATCCCTGCGACGCTCTGCCCGTCGGCCGCAGTCGGCGCAGACATAGCAGAGGCTTCTCGGGAGGAATCCCTCTCGGTCGGTCCTCCTCCAGCGGTGCGCGCAGTCACAAGTTGCGGCGTTGCCCGTCATTGGCCCAGATCCGGAGGGCGACCCTCGGGCGTGATCGACGGCTCGTTCCGACGAGCCTCCCCTACCTGCCACTTCTCGTACCGCTCGTAGGCGAGGCGCTCGTGTCGCCGCTCCCCCAGCCACGTCGCCGATCCACCCACCAAGATCAACATCAGCACGCGAGCCAGCGCGCCCCATCCGATCCACTTGTCCGAGATCAGCTCCACCACGGAGAGGACCGAAGCGAGGCCGTACGCGATCCAAGCCACATAGCGCCACGGTCCTTGATCACCATGGCTCTCGGCGGCCCTGCTCACCTCGCTAATCTCGCATGGTGATGGACGAGGACGCCATCTTGAGGCATGAGCTTGCGGTGTTGCCCGAACCAGGGTCTGGAGTCGTTCGCAGGTGGTTCGGGCTCCGGGGGTGGGACTCGAACCCACAACCTACGGATTAACAGTCCGCCGCTCTGCCAGTTGAGCTACCCCGGACCGGAGCGTCAGGGAGTGTAGTGGCTGGAGCACCCCGGTCCACCATCCGGTCACGGGTAGGCTAGACCGGTCCCCGAGGGAGAGGATCGACATGCGGCTCCGTTCGCTCGTGCTGTTCGGCGCAGGGATCGCCACCGGTCTCGCGATCGCTCGCAAGCTCACCGAGGACGACCCGAACGTCCAGCACGGCCCCACGAACGCCTCCTCCGCGAACCCCGCCGTCCGGGCGCTAGCCGGCCCGGCGCAGCGCCTCGCCGACCGGGCGACCGTGGTGAGCCTCGACGCGATCCGGCGGGCGCGGGGCGCGATCCAGCAGCGGCTGGCCGAGGGGCCCTACGACGACGCGACCTGGAACTGACGGCTACTCGAGGTAGTCCCGGAGCTTCTGGGACCGGGACGGGTGCCGGAGCTTCGACAGGGTCTTGCTCTCGATCTGCCGGATCCGCTCGCGGGTGACCCCGAACTCCTTGCCGACCTCCTCGAGGGTCCTCGGGTGGCCGTCGACGAGCCCGAAGCGGAGCTGGATCACCTTCTTCTCACGCTCCGACAACGTGTGGAGCACACCCTCGAGCTGCTCCTGCAGCAGGATGAAGCTGGCGGCATCGACGGGCACGACCGCGTCCGCGTCCTCGATGAAGTCGCCGAGCTGGGAGTCCTCTTCCTCGCCGATCGGCGTGTGGAGCGAGACCGGTTCCTGCGAGACCTTCTGGATCTCGCGCACCTTGTCGGCGCCGACGCCCATCACGCGCCCGATCTCCTCGGGCGTGGGCTCGCGGCCGAGATCCTGGAGCAGCTGGCGCTGCACGCGCACGAGCTTGTTGATCGTCTCGACCATGTGCACCGGGATCCGGATCGTGCGCGCCTGGTCGGCGATCGCGCGCGTGATCGCCTGCCGGATCCACCACGTGGCGTAGGTCGAGAACTTGAACCCCTTCGAGTAGGCGAACTTCTCGACCGCGCGGATCAGGCCGAGGTTCCCCTCTTGGATCAGGTCGAGGAACAGCATGCCCCGGCCCACGTAGCGTTTCGCGATCGAAACGACGAGGCGGAGGTTGGCCTCGATCAGCTTCTTCTTCGCGAGCTGGCCGTCGCGTTCCACGCGGTGGCAGAAGTTCTCCAGCTCCCCGGCGGTCTTCGGCCGATAGCTCTTCGCGATCTTGTCGCGGCCGATCCCCTCCACCTTGCCGAAGGCCGTCAGCTGGTGGTCGCGGATCTCCCAGACCTTCTCGATCAGGAACCGCAGTGCCTTCGGATCGGGCTTCCCGTCGGCGAGGATCTGGTACTGCAGGGCGGTCGAGAGCTCCCCCGCCTCGATCCGCCGCGCGAGGTCGATCTCCTGCGCCGCCGTCAGCAGCGGAACCTTGCCGATCTCCTTCAGGTACATCCGGACCGGATCGTTCGTGGGGGCCCGGAGGAGGTCGACCTCGATGCGCACCTGCGTGGCCGCGTCCGTGTCGTCGCCCGGAACCTCGATCACCTCGATGCCCTCGGACGTGAGGTGCTCCTGAACCTGGGTCAGGAACTCTTCGATCTGTTCGGGCGTGAAGTCGTCGACCGGGACGGCGTCGAGGAGATCGCCGGAGGTGACGAACCCCCGCTCGCGGCCGAGGGCCACGATCTGTTCCTTGACGTCGTCGATGCCGACGAGTTCGCGAGCCGTCGCGGCTTCGCTCACCGGGGGTCCTTCGAGATCTCGGGCACGACCGCGACAGTGTACGGAACGGGAACGGCACCGACCCGGGACGCGCCGACCTGTGTGAACGGCATGCTCAGACCGTGCCGGCCACGCGCTGCCGGACCCGGCGGAGCTCGCCGTCGACCTGGACCAGCTCCTGGAAGAGCTGGTCGTAGCCGGGGTCCGTGGTGGGGTTCAGCTTCTGCAGCTGCAGGCGCAGGCGATCGCTGGTGGACTTCAGCTCGAACTCCTGCAGCCGCGCCGACACGTTCTCCGCGTACGTGCGCGTGGGCTCGCCCTCGAGCGGCTCCACGGCGAGCGCCGCGATCTGTGCGGCGAGTTGCACGTCGGGACCGCCGGCGATCGCGGCCACGTCGCCGCCGGCGTCCCGGATCGCGACGAACAGCCGGCGGTTCGCGGCGCTCCGGAACCGCTCCTCGCTCACCGTGCCGATCATCTCCCCGAAGGTATCGGCGTCGATCAGGAGGACTTTCAACATCTCGCGCTCGACGCGCTCCTGTGCGGTGCCGTGCTTGATCGCCTTCGCGACCTCCTGTGGCCGCCCGCCCAGCCGCCGGTCGAGCGCCTGCCGGACCCCGCTCTCGGCCACGCCGGCCAGGTCGGCGAGGAGGCCCGTGTACTCGCTGCGGCGCACGGGGTCCGAGAGCCGCTCGAGCAGCGGGATCGCGTCGGCGACGGCGGCCGACCGCCCTTCCACGGTGGACAGGTCGTGGCGGTCGACCGTCCGGCGCAGCATGTACTCGATCAGCGGGCGCGCCTTGCGTGCGGCCTCGTGAACCGCGTCCGCGCCGTGCTTCGCGACGAACTCGGCGGGATCGAGTCCCTCCGGCATGATCATCACGACGGCCTGCACGGGATAGGCCTCCTGGAACGCGGCGGCGCGCTCGGCGGCGCGCGCCCCCGCCTCGTCGGAGTCGAACGCCAGCACGGCCCGCTGCGCGAACCGCGACAGGAGCGCGAAGTGCTGCTCGCCGAGCGCCGTGCCGCAGGTGGCGACGGCGTTGTCGAGCCCCGCCTGTGCCAGCCCGATCACGTCGGTGTAGCCCTCGACGACGAAGGCGTCGCCGGAACGCGCGATCGCGCCGCGCGCGCGATGCAGGTTGTAGAGCACCTCGTGCTTGCGGTAGATCGGCGTCTCGGCCGTGTTCAGGTACTTCGCCTGCTCCCCCGCGCGTGGATCCGACGGAAGGATCCGCGCGCCGAAGCCGATCGCGCGGCCTTGCAGGTCGTGGATCGGGAACGTGATCCGCCCGCGGAACCGATCCCGGACGCCGCCGTCCTCACCGCGCGTCGCCAGGCCGGCTTCCAGGAGGATCTCCGTGGAGAGGTGCCGCGCGCCGGAGAGCCGCCGGAGCAGGAAGTCCGGGTACGTGGGCGCGTAGCCGATCCCGAACCGGTCGGCGGTCACGTCATCGACGCCGCGCTCCGCGACGTAGGCGCGAGCGTCGGCTCCCTCACGGCCGTCCACGAGCATCGCGCGGAACAGCGCACCGGCCTCCTCGTTCGCCCGGAAGAGCGCGGTGCGGCGTTCCGCGGAGCGCCGTTCGGCCGGCGAGTCGTTCTCGAAGCGCAGCTGCACGCCGGCGGTCTGCGCGAGCCGTTCGATCGCCTCGACGTAGGTGAGCTGCTCGAGCTGGCGCAGGAACGTGATCGCGTCGCCGCCCACCCCGCAGCCGAAGCAGTAGAAGACCTGCTTCGACGGCGAGACGCTGAACGAGGCGGACTTCTCCTGATGGAACGGACACAGGCCGCTCAGCGAGTCGTGTCCGGTCTTCTTCAGCGTGAGGTACTGGCCGACGAGCTGGACGATGTCCGTCCGCTCCTTGACCGCCTCGACGTCTTCCTGGCGGATCCGCGCCACCGCGTTCCCCCTGGCCTCGCTTACAGGAGCCAGCCCCGGGGAAGGAAGAGCCGCTCGTAGGTCCGCAGGGCGTACCGGTCCGTCATGCCCGCGATGTGGTCGGCCACGCGGGTCGGCAGGTCGCCCGGGGCCCGATGGTACTCCGGCGGCAGCTGCTCGGGATGCTCGAGGAAGAAGGCGAACAGATCGCGCAACAGCTTGACCGCCTTCTCGTGTTCCTCGCGCGCGCCTTCTCGAAGGTAGACCTCGGCGAACATGAAATCCCGAAGGGCATCCAGCGCCTGCGCGACCTGCTCGGACAGGCGCACGTCGGGCTTCCCCTCGCTCTGCTCGACCAGGTCCAGCACCAGCGTGTTGACCCGCGCCGAATGCGTGGCGCCGAGCACCTCGATCGCGGCCGGCGGAAGCTCGTCGGGTGCGAGGACGCCCGCACGCACCGCGTCGTCGATGTCGTGGTTCACGTAGGCGATCCGGTCGGCGAAGCGCACGACCTGCGCCTCGGTCGTGGAGGGCTGGGGCATCGACCACGGGTGATGCAGGATGCCGTCGCGCACCTCCCAGGTCAGGTTGAGACCGGCGCCGTCCTTCTCGAGGTGCTCCACCACCCGAAGCGACTGCTGGCTGTGGCGGAACGGGGAACCCAGGAAAGGCGTCAGCGCCTGCTCGCCGAGGTGACCGAACGGCGTGTGCCCGAGGTCGTGGCCCAGGGCGATCGCCTCGGTGAGGTCCTCGTTCAGCCGGAGGGCCCGCGCGACCGTCCGAGCGATCTGGCTGACGTCGAGGGTGTGCGTCAGCCGCACGCGGTAGTGGTCGCCCTCGGGCGCCATGAAGACCTGCGTCTTGTGCTTCAGGCGACGGAACGCCTTCGAGTGCAGGATCCGATCGCGGTCGCGCTGGAAGCACGTCCGGACGACGTCGGGAGGCTCGGGATGATCACGCCCCCGGCTCTCGGCGGCGAGCACGGCGTGCGGCGACAACGTTTCGCGCTCGATCTGCTCCGTGCGTTCGCGGGGTGTCGTCACCCGACCCATCGTACCGGCGTGTGCCGACACCACCGCGCGAGCTAGTGCCCGCCGAGCAGACGGTAGTCGAGGTACGCGAACGTCTCGCGCAGGTAGCCGCGGCCGCGCGCGTCCTCGCCCTGCGCGCCCGAGGTCCACGTGGCCGAGGCGTACCCGTGCAGACCGAGGTCGTGCGCCATCGCCTTGATCCGGGCGTTGTGCCATGGGTCGGACACGAGGAACGCGCTGCGGAGCCCGCGCCCCTCGAGGTAGGACGCGGCCGCCTGCAGGCTCTCGAACGTGGTGTGTCCGACGGGGAGCGCGACGACGTCGGCGGCGGGGATACCGTGCGCGATCAGGTAGGTCCGTCCCGACTCGGCCTCCGTCGACCGATCGCCCGGCCGATTGGAGCCCACCGTCACTACCAGACGGGCCCTCCCCTGCTCCCATAACAGGAGGGCGTGCTGCAGCCGGCCGAGCAGCACCGGCGACGGTGTCCCCTGGTACTGGGCGGCGCCGAGCACGACGATCGCGTCGGCGCGGGCCACCTGGGCGGCGTCGTCGTGATGCGCCGCACGCCATACGGAGGCTCCGGCCAGACCGACCACCACGACGACGACGAGCGCGAGCAGCCCGAGCGCTGCCAGGACCGGATGGCGGCGGATCAGGCGCACACATCCAGGCTACCCCCACCGCCCGCCGACGCCCGCTCAGTCCAGGCAGGTCACCGTCGCTCGCCCCGACCACTCGGCTCGCTCGCCGGCCGTCGCGAGGTCCGCCTGGACCGGCGCCGCTCCGTCGTCCCACACGGCCAGGATGTACCGGTCGCCGTAGCGCGCCGGGATCCCCGGATAGCACGCGCCCTGCTCGAGGATCACGTGGATCGCCCGCGCGTCGTCGAGCGATCCCACGAGGGCGGCGCGCCGGTCCTCCAGCGCGTTCGGATCTGCCGCCGAGCCGACGATCGCGAGGTAAACGCCGGACGGGCCCGACGCGCTCTCCGCCGCCGAGGTCGGTGCCGGACCCGAAGGGGCCGGCACCGACCTCGAGCTGCAGGCTGCGAGGGTGAGGACGGCGCTCACGCCCACCAGGCAGGCGGCGACGCTGACCGAACGGTTCCGTCGCGTCGCGCGCATGCCCACCCCCTCAAACGGCAACGAGCCAACTCCATCCCGCGAACGACGGCAACTCCGAACGGAACGTCGCGAGCTGCTCCTCCGGATCCGGTCCGGCCGGCAGGAGCACCTCGACCGCCGAAACCCCGGGCCGAACCAGCGCCGGCAGCTGGGTTCCGTCCGTCACCTGGACGCGAAGGCCGGTGGTCGCGACGATCTGGGCCGCGGCGTCGGCGGCGGCGGCCGAAGTGGAGAAGTCGCCGACGATGATCGCGTTCGCGGTCGGGATCGGCGACGGCCCCACCGTGGGCGACGCGGCCGCAGCCGGCTCGAGCAGGGGCGCGAGCCGGTCGCCGGGTCGGGCGTCCGGGTCGACGCGGTCGAGCGGATCGACCATCACGGCGCCGCACCCCACGATCCGCATGCCGCCGTCGGCGGTCTCGGTGGCGAGCTGCCACCCACCCGTCGTCCCGGCCCGCACGTTCCACAGCCGTCCGCCGTTCAGCGAGCCCGCGAGGTACATCTCGCCGGGCAGCGCTCGTTCGAGGCGGGCGCCGGCCGGGGTCCACCGCCAGAGCTCGTAGCGAGGCGCCGAGTCGGCGGCCGCGGCGCCGGTGATCCGAACGAACTCGATGCCGCCATCGGGCGACGCGATCGGGGTTCGGACGACGGAGAACCGCCCGGATCCGGCAGGCAACCGCGTGAGCCGGGTCCAGCGGTGGGCGAGAGGCCGGTACCCCCAAAGATCGCTGCGGTCCTCGTCCTCAGGGACCGCGCGGGTCGGCGCCGCGGACACGGCCGCGACGAGCGAGGAGCCCCGGAACAACGGCGAGAAGGCGAGCCCGCCACGCACCGGGCCGGCGATGGAGCGCGAACGGGTGGCGCCGGACCGCACGAGTCGAAGGTTCGCACCGACCGCCCACACGAGGTCACCGCGTGCGCTGAGCGCGGGATGCAGCGCCTCGCCTCCCGCCGGGAACCCTTGCACCCCATCGCGTGCGGTGACCCGGAAGACCTCGTCCGCGCCGGCGCGATCGCGGACGTACGCCGTGCCGACGCCGATCCGCGTGGCGACGTGCCGCAGCATGCCGGGGCCGCCGTCCGGCGCAAGGACGCTGGGATCGCCGGTGGCGCCGACCAACCGCAGCGCGTCTCCGTCGATCGCGGCGACGGCCGCGCCGGCCATGAGCCGCTCCGGTGCGTGCGCCGCGGCAGCGCGGTTCCCCGACGGCGTGCACGCGGCGATGGCGGCCGGCGATCGTGCGAGCGAGAGGCCGGCGATGCCGGCGGTGACGAGGAGGCTGGCGGCGGCGAGGGCCGACAGCGCGACGACGGGCTTCTTCATCCGGATCTCCCTCAGTAGTCGGTGACGTACTGGAAGTGCATCGGGTCGGGTCGCGAGTTCCAGTTCAGGCCCCAGAAGAACCGGTGGCCGGGGTTCGCACCGCGCCACACGTCCGGCAGGTAGGTGCCGTACGCGACCCCGTTCGCCCCGACGCCCACCCAGTGATCCTGGCCGAGGGGGTTCCGGGCCGAGTTGGTGTCGATCGCCGCGCCGAACGCGTGCGTCGACCAGTCGGTCTGGCCGCGGATCGGGCGGCAGTTGTAGGCGCCGACGAGGTAGTCGACGGCGCCGTCCTTCTTGTCGAAGGCGACGTGATTGCGGATGTTGTACCCGACGTCTCGCGCGATGTACGGGTGGTAGTAGACGTACCCGGCCACGTTGCGAGCCGACTGCGAAGGCCAATACGACCGCGAGTCGTTCGCAGCGTCGCTGCACGGCTGCCCGAAGGTCTGCACGAGCTCCGCGTACCCGGAGGGCCGCGGGGGGATGCCGGCCACGCTGTGGTCGTGGGTCCACCCCGGATCCACGACGTAGGCACGAGCGGCGGCGGGCAGCGCGACGGACGCCAACACGACGGCGGCCGCCGCGACCCGACGGATCGGCGAGCCCACGAGAGCGTCACCTCCTGTCCCGGGGAGGACGTTCGGAGGAGGCGGGAGGACCGCGTACGGTACGTCGTCGCCGTTGCTCAGACCGTGACCGGCGTCACCAGTTCCCCGATCTAGGCGGTGGCGGACATGTACTCCCCCGCCGCGGCCTGCCCGGCCGCGAGGCGGGCGGTCTCGACCCGGAACGGCGAGCAGCTCACGTAGTCGAGGCCGAGGTCGTGGCAGAACCCGACGCTCGCCGGATCGCCGCCGTGCTCGCCGCAGATCCCCAGGTGGAGCCGGTCGTTCGCCGCCCGGCCCTCGTCGCATGCGATCCGCATCAGCCGGCCCACGCCCGGCACGTCGATCGTGACGAACGGGTTCGCCGGCACGAGCTTGCGCTCCTCGTAGAGGCCGACGAACTTGCCGATGTCGTCGCGGCTGAAGCCGAACGCCGTCTGCGTGAGGTCGTTCGTGCCGAAGGAGAAGAAGTCTGCCGCGCCCGCGATCTCGCCGGCGGTCATGGACGCCCGCGGCAACTCGATCATCGTGCCCCACTCGAGGTGGCTGAGCGTCACGCCCTCCCGCCGCAGGATCTCGGTGGCAACCGGCTCGAGCTCATCGCGCGTCTGGCGCAGCTCGGGCGCGGTCGCGACGAGCGGGATCATGATCTCGACCTTCGGATCGCCACCGGCCGTTCGGACCTCGCACGCCGCCTCCACGATCGCGCGGACCTGCATCGCGTACAGCCCGGGCTTCACGATCCCCAGGCGAACACCGCGCAGACCGAGCATCGGATTCGCCTCGTGCAGCTGACGGACCTTCGCCAGGACCGCCTCCTTCGCCGAAACGTCCTCGCCGCGCTCCTGCCCGAGGGCGACCTCGACCGACAGCGCGGTCAGATCCGGCAGGAACTCGTGCAGCGGCGGGTCCAGCAGCCGCACCGTCACCGGCAGCCCGTCCATCGCCCGGAAGATCCCGACGAAGTCCCCACGCTGCAGCGGCAGCAGCGCCTCGTACGCGGCGTGCTCCTCCTCCGGCGTCTCGGCGAAGATCATCTGCTGCACCGCCGCCACACGCTCCGGTCCCAGGAACATGTGCTCGGTCCGGCACAGCCCGATCCCCTCTGCGCCGCGCTCGCGCGCGTTCGCGGACTGGTCCGGCGTGTCGGCGTTCGCGCGCACGCGCAGGCGCCGGCGGGCATCGGCGATCCCCATCAGCCGCTCGAACGCGACCCAGATCTTCTCGCTCCGGGCCGCGGCGTCGCCGGCCCGGGCCTTCTCGAGCACCGACTCCTCCAGCGGGAGCTCGCCGACGTAGACGTTGCCCGTGAAGCCGTCGATCGTGATCGTGTCGCCCTCGCGGACGACGGCGCCGCCCGCCGTGAACGCCGCCGCGTCCAGGTCGATGCGGATCTGGTCGGCGCCGCAGACGGCCGGGATCCCCTCGCCCCGCGCAACCACCGCCGCGTGCGAGTTCGTGCCCCCCGCGGAGGTCAGGATCCCCTGCGAGGCGATCATGCCGTGGTAGTCGTCGGGGGTCGTCTCCCGGCGGACCAGGACCACCTTCGCGCCATCGCGCGCCCAGCGCTCGGCCTCGTCGGCACTGAACACGACCGCGCCGGTGGCGGCGCCGGGCGAGGCGTTCAGGCCCCTCGCGATCGGGGAGCTGCCCCCCGCGTCGACGCGCCGCTTGAACAGCTCCTCCAACCGGTTCGCGTCCACGCGCAACAGGGCCGCGTCCTCGTCGATCAACCCTTCCTCGAGCATGTCGGCGGCCATCACCCACTCCGCGAACGCGGTGCGCTTGCCGACGCGCGTCTGGAGGATCCAGAGCTTGCGCTTCTCGATCGTGAACTCGATGTCACACATGTCGCGGTAGTGCTTCTCGAGCGTGTCCATCACGGCCATCAGGCCGCGGTAGGCGTCGGGATCGATCCGCTCCAGCTCCGCGAGCTTCAACGTGTTGCGGATCCCCGCGACCACGTCCTCGCCCTGCGCGTTCGGGAGATAGTCACCGTACGGGACCCGCTCGCCCGAGGCCGGATCGCGGGTGAACGCGACGCCGGTGCCCGAGTCGTCGCCGCGGTTGCCGAAGACCATCGCCACGACGTTGACCGCGGTCCCCAGATCGTCGGAGATCTTGTTCTGGCGCCGGTAGTCCCGGGCTCGCTTGCCGTTCCAGCTCTTGAACACCGCGTCGATCGCCAGGCGCAGCTGATCCTTCGGGTCCTGCGGGAACTCCTCGCCGGTCCGCTCGCGATAGATCGTCTTGAACCGCTCGATCAGCGCGGCGAGGTCTTCGGCGTCGAGATCGGTGTCCTGTGCGCCGTCGAACCTCGCGGCCTTCGCCTCGTCCAGCGCGTCCTCGAACGCCTCGGCGGGCACCTCCATCACGATCTTGCCGAACATCTGGATGAAGCGGCGGTACGCGTCGTTCGCGAACCGCATGTCGCCGCCAGTCTGCGCGGCGAGCCCCTTCACCGACACGTCGTTCAGGCCGAGGTTCAGGACCGTGTCCATCATCCCCGGCATCGAGAACTTCGCGCCGCTGCGCACGGACACGAGCAGCGGGTCGGCGGGGTCGCCCAGCTTCTTGCCCATGAGCGACTCCAGGCGGTCGAGGTTCTTCCCGATCTCCTGGTCGATCTCCGGGGGCAGGCTGCCCCCGCGCTCCTGGTAGAGGTTGCAGGCGGCGGTGGTGATGGTGAACCCGGGCGGGACGGGCAGGCCCGCGTTGGTCA
>DATHCP010000021.1:0-8988 GCA_035490535.1 Actinomycetota bacterium | reverse complement strand
CGGCGAGCTTCGGTCCGCGCTGATCCGCGAGGGCGCCGACGTGGCCGAGGAGCCCGACGGCTCGCTCGCGGTGCGGAACCTGCCGCCGGAGCGGGTCGGCGAGATCGCGGCCGCGGGATCGATCGTGCTGCACGAGCTCCGCCGCGAGACCTCGACGCTCGAGGACGCGTTCCTTCGGCTGACCACGCCGGGCTCCGATCCGGCCCCTGCGGCTCCGGCGCAGCCGTCGTCGCTCCCCGTGCCGCCCTCGCGTCCGGATGCGGAGACCGGCCCGTGATCCGGCTCGTGCGTGCCGAGGTGCTGAAGGTCCGCACCACGCGCCTGTGGGTGGGTCTGCTGATCGGCGCGGTCGCGCTCGACGCCGTCGGGGTGATCGCGACGCTCGCGATCGCCGGAACGACGGAGGGGAACCGGGCGAACATCCGCCCGATCAGCACCGTCGAGGACCTCCAGATGCTCGTGTGGGGCGGCGCGGTGCTGTGGCTGTTCGTCGCCGTGCTGGCCGCCACGATGTCGACCGGTGAGTACCGTTACGGCACCGCGGCCGGCACGTACCTGGCCACGCCCTCTCGCGTCCGCGTCCTGACCTCGAAGCTCGTGGCGGCACTGCCGATCGGCTTCGTCGCCGGCCTGATCGGCGGCGCGCTCCCCGTCGTGATCGCGGCGGTGTGGTTCGCCGTGAAGGGAGACACGTTGCCGTTCGGGTCCCCGGTCGTCGTCGCCGTCCTCGAGGTGGGGCTGATGTGCACCTATGCGGCCGCGGTGTCGGTCTGCGTGGGTGCGGCGATCCGCAGCCAGGTCGTCGCGATCTTGGCGCTGCTGGGGTTCGGACTGGTAGCCGAGCCGCTCGCGACCACGCTCCTGCCCTCGATCAAGAAGTGGGCGCCCTTCTCCGGTGCGATGAACGCGTTCGCAGCGCCCGACCCGGACCTCTTCGGGCACTGGGCGGCGTTCGGCCTGATGCTGGCCTACGTGGCGACGGCGTGGTACCTGGCGTTGTGGCTGGAGGCGCGGCGCGACGTGTGAGCTCAGCCGCCCGTCGCCACGTCGCAGGCGGCTCGCGTGGGCCGCTCGATCGTGACGATCGGAGCGCCGAACGACAGCGTCTGCTGGTTCTCGATCCCGAAGGTCGTGAAGCGGACCGGGAACGAGTCGATCTCGGTGCCGCCGCCGGCCGAGAGATCGGAGAAGAAGCTGCAGTTCAGGTTCGGATTCACCGCATACGTGACGAGCACCCCGACATCGGTGCCGGGGGCGAGCTTCGTCGGCGAGAAGGGCGCCGTCGCCTCGCTCGTCGTGGCCGTGCCGTCGCCGAGGCGGAGGTCCACCGGGATGTAGGGGACCTCGGGATCGACGCCGACCGTGCCGAGACCTTGCAGCGTCACGGTCCGGCCGCCCGTGTTGCGCACCGTCGTCGCGACGAAGATCTGGCCGTTCGGCTCCAGCGCCACCTTCGGCTCGGTCGTCGTCCCATGGTTCTGTAGGACGTCGCTGAACGCGAGGTGGGCGTCGACCGGGTCGCCGGCCGCGAGCGGGTGCTGCGCCTTCGTGAAGAAGTAGAGGCCGGCGAACAGCAGCACGGCGATCACGAGCAGCGTGACGAGCACCCGGGTGAGGGTGCCGCCATCTTGGGCGCGCAGCGGCTCCATCCGGATGAGCATAGGGGCTGGTGCGGCGCGTTCCCCGAGGTCAGGGCGCTTCGCCGAGCTCCAACAACACGCGGTCGTCGGGCGCTTCGTCGACCCAGATCTTCAGGGCCGCCTCGGCGTCCTCAGGGGTGCCGGCGATCGCGACGCCGTGGGCCGGGAGCGCGCCCGGGTCTTCCGGCGGGTGGCCTCGGCGGTGGTTCCCGTTCCCGTTCGTGCTCCAGTCCTCGCAGCGGACACCCTGGAGTTCCAGTTCGTCGACGAGGGCCGTCAGGTCGTCGCCCTCGGCACACGCGATCCGCCCGAGCAGGGTCGGGATGCCCGAGCGGTCCACGATGTCCGGTCCCGGGAACACCGGATAGGCGACGTCGCCGAAGGCCACCTCGGCGAGGCGCGCGGGGATCACGCGGACCTCGTCGAGCCAGTGGAAGCCGGAGGCCGGCCCCGGGATGCTGCGAAGGATCGCGCGATCGGCGGCGGTGCGTTCCCCCCAGACCACCTCGGCGCGTGGGAGCGCGACCAGCACGAGCTCATGCACCATCGGCCCCACCCGCCTCATCGCGATCGTGCTCGCCCAGGACGCTCCGCAACGTCGACATCGCGTTCATCGCCGGTGGGTACCCGGCGATCGAGGCGGTCAGCATGATCGCTTCGCGGAGCTCGTCGGGGGTGAGGCCGGCCTTCAGCGCCGCCCGGAGGTGCTGCGGCAGCTGCGAGGAGCGGGCGAGCGCCGTCAGCGCCACGACGGCGCCCAGCTCACGATCGCGGTCCGTCAGCGCGGGCCGCGAGTAGAGGTCGCCGTACACCACCTCGACGATCTGCCGGCCGAGGTCACCGAGGCCCTCGACGGCGCGGAGCGCCTTCTCGTCGTGGACCTCCAGGAACCGCGCACGCCCGCGCGCGTAGCGCTCGTCGTCCATCGCGGGGCACCTTATCGGAGGCGGACCCGGAGCCCTTCGAGACCGCGGATGATGTAGTTCGGCTTCCAGCGTGGCTCCTCGACGAGCTCGATGCGCGGTGCGCGTTCGAGCAGCGCGCGGAACGACGTCTGCAGCTCGAGCCGGCCGAGGGGCGCGCCCAGGCAGAAGTGCACGCCGGCGCCGAACGTGAGATGCGGGTTCGGCTCCCGCATCAGGTCGAGCGCGTCGGGTTCGGGGAACACCTCCGGATCGCGGTTCGCCGAACCGAACACCAGCCCCAGTTCGGCGCCGCGCGGGATCCGGACGCCGCGCAGCTCCACGTCCTCGAGCACCCAGCGTTCGAACAGCTGCAGCGGCGTGTCGAACCGGAGCAGCTCCTCGACCGCCGAGGGGATCAGGGCGTGGTCCGCGCGGAGCAGCTCGAGCTGGTCCGGGTGGCGGAACAGGCTCCACCAGCCGAGGAGGGTCGCGTTCACGGTCGCCTCGTGGCCGGCGTTCAAGAGCAGGACGCACGTGCCGATCAGCTCGTCCTCGGTCAGGCGCTCGCCTTCGTCGACCACGGCCGCGAGCTCGGAGATCAGGTCGTCGCCGGGGGTCCGAGCCCGGTCTCTCGCCAGCGCGCGGAGGTAGTCGGAGAACTCCGCGCTGGCCCGCACCGACGCGCGTTGCGCGTCGAGGGACGGATGCAGCTCGTACATCTTGCAGATGTCGGCCGACCAGGGTCGCAGGAGGTGCCGGTCGGGCTCGGGCACGCCGAGCATCTCGGCGATCACCGTGACCGGCAGGGGCTCGGCGAACGTCGGCAGGAGATCGACGTCGCCGCCGCTATCGATCGCGTCGACCAGTCCGTCCACGATCACGGCCACGCGCGGCCGCAGACCCTCGACGTAGGCGGGGGTGAACGCCTTCGAGACCAGGCGGCGCACACGGGCGTGATCAGCGCCCTCCATGTCCAAGATGCCGGCGTTGATCAGCGTCCAGAACGGCTCGTGCCACGCGGGCGGATCGGGATGGCCCATCTCCTCGTGCGTGGCCAGGTGCAGGTAGGTCCGTCCGAACCTCCGGTCGCGCAGCAGCGCGTTCACGTCGGCGTGGCGCGTGATCAGCCAGTGGTCGGTCGCGTCGTCGTAGCAGACCGGCCGGCCGCGTCGGAGCTCCTCGTAGGCCGGGTACGGATCGGCGATGAAGGCGAGGTCGTCGGGCGCGAACCCGGCGTCGGCCGCGGTCGCCTCCGCGCTCATCCCGGCGGGGCCCCGAAGGCCCGGAACGGCTCCGGCTCGTAGGCCGACAGGAACGTCACCCAGTCGGGGAGCGCGGCGCGGACCTCCGCGTCGTCCTTCACCAGCCAGGCGAGGTGCCGGAACGCATGCTCCAGCACCTGCGCGACATCGATCGTCGGCGGCGGCGCGAACGCGTCGCCGCGGGCCAGCGCCGCCCGTTCGACCGGCTCATCGGCGAGGTTCTCGTTCGGCTCCGGCCCGGGCGGCGCGACGGCCGCGACGTACGTGAGCACGACGCGGCCGGCGTCGAAGCGCCACGAGGTGCTGTGCACGAGCAGCGGCGTCAGGCCGTACCGCGCGGCCGCCTGCACGACGACGGTTCCCGGCTGCTGGTCGGGCCGCATGCCCAGGCGCAACGACGGGGCGTGGATCGGCCGGAGGTGCCGCGGCCCGTCGGGTCCCAGGTAGACGAACAACGGCTCGATCGACTGCACGACGATGTCGGGCGCCCACGCGACGTTCGACAGTGCCGGCACGATCTCCACGAGCGGCGCGCGCTCGGGGTGCTCCATGGCGCGCTACCCCTCGACCGGGATCGCGTTGGCCAGGATCTCCTCGCGGGTCTTGCGGATCCCGTGGTCCTCCCAGGCGTGCGCCGTGAGCGCCGCGACGACCTCGTCGTCGGTGCCGCGGGTGCTCCAGCCGCACAGACAGGTGACTTCCTTCATCCCGACTCCCTCGCCGGTTCCGGTCCGGAAGGGTACGCTTGGCCGCCTTCCCGTGGAAAGCCCAGGAGAGGTGGGTTGCCCGTGCAGACGGAGGTCACGTTCATCGGCGGCGAGATCGCCGAGTTCGACGAGACGGCCGAGGTGAAGTTGAACGCCTACGGCGTCGAGGTGGTGCAACGCGAAGGGGACGAGCAGGTGCGGGTCCTGTTCCCCTGGCCGCGGATCGAGAAGGTCACGCAGCGCGGTTCGAACGTCACCGCGATCTACACCTACTCCTGAGTCGCCGCGCCTTCGCCCGCCCCGGGACCGCTTGACTTCAAGTGAACTTGAAGTTGTAGCGTCCCGGCCGATGGACACCCGACTCGGGATCGACCACGTGCGCGCGTCGCTCGCGCGGATGACCGGCGACGAGAAGCACGAGGAGAGCAGCACCTCGACGCTGGACGCGCTCTGGGTGCTGTACGACCGGATCCTCCGCGTGGATCCGTCCGAACCCACCGACCCCGATCGCGACCGGTTCATCCTGAGCAAGGGCCACGGCCCGGCCGCGTACTACGCCGTGCTGGCCGCGAAGGGCTTCTTCCCGGAGGAGGAGCTCGCAGGCTTCCTGACCTGGGGGAACGCGCTCGGCTCGCATCCCGACCGTCATCAGGTGCCGGGCGTCGAGGCCTCGACCGGCTCGCTCGGCCACGGGCTCCCGATCGGGATCGGCGTCGCGCTGGCCCTCCGCGCCGAGGGCCGGTCCGACCGGCGGGTGATCGTGCTGTGCGGGGACGCCGAGTTGAACGAGGGCTCCAACTGGGAGGCGATCCTGCTGGCCCCGTCCCTGGAGCTGTCCGCCCTGACGCTGCTGCTGATCGACAACCACAGCTCGTCGATCCCGATGGGCCCGTGGCGGGAGCGGCTCGGAGCGTTCGGCTGGGACGTCGCGGTCGTGGGAGGGCACGACCGCGACGCCCTGGAGGCGGCGCTCGCCCTGCGGCCCGGACGCCCGAACGCCGTGATCGCCGACATCCCGGAGGGCGAGTGGTGATCGACATGCGGACGCAGCTCGTCCGCACCTCGACGGAGCTGCTGGAGGCCGATCACCACATGGCCGTGGTGCTGGCCGACATCAGCGTCGACCGGTTCGAGCCGGCGTTCACCGCCGCGCCCGGGCGGGTGGTGAACGTCGGGATCATGGAGCAGACGTTGATCGGTGTGGCGGCGGGCTTCGCGATGGAGGGGTTCCGCGTCGTGGCGCACTCGATCGCGCCGTTCCTGGTGGAGCGGCCGCTCGAGCAGATCAAGGTCGACTTCGCGTACCAGGGGCTGGGTGGGACGCTCGTGAGCATCGGCGCGCCGTACGACTACGGCACGGAGGGTGGCACGCATCATGCCCCCGGCGACGTGCAGGAGCTGCTGGCGATCCCCGGTGCCGAGGTCATCGTCCCCGGGACCGCGCGGGAGTTCGACGCGGTGTTGCGGGCCAGCGTCGTGAACGGGCGCCTGACCTACGTGCGCGCGAGCATCGAGCAGAACGAACGATCGCACGGTGCCACGCCCGGCCGGCTCGAGGTGCTGCGCGGCGGCTCGCGTGCCGTGGTGCTCGCGGTGGGGCCGATGCTCGACCGGACGCTGGAGGCCTGCGCCGACCTCGACGTGACCGTGGCCTACGTCGTGGGGATACGCCCGTTCGACGCCGATGGCCTGGCCGCGGTGGTCGGCGATCGCCCACTGGTGATCTCGGTCGAGCCGTTCTACGAGGGGACGATGGCGGCGATCCTGACCGAGGCGCTGCGTTCGGTTCCGGCGCGGTTCGTTTCCGTGGGGGTGCCGCGGCGGTTCGTGACGGCGTACGGGACGCCGGCGGAGCACGACGCCGACCTGGGCATGGACGTCGCCGGTATCCGACGACGGGTGACGGCGGCCCTGGAGGGCTGAGGGGTCACTGCGGGCCGCGTGCCCGCTCTTCGGCCGCCCTCCGGAAGCGCTCTTCGGCGACGGCCTGGTCGCCGCGCCGCTCGGACACCATCGCCAACTCGCGCCAGGTCCAGCTGGCGAGCTGCCGTTCGCCGAGCTCCTCGGAGATCCTCGTGGTGCGGCGCAGGTCCTCCTCGGCCTCGTCGAGCTGTCCGAGCTCGCGCTTGGCGACGCCGCGCTCCGCCAACGCGTCCGCCAGCTCCCAGCGGGCGCCGAGCTCGCCGAAGATCGCGATCGAGCGGTCGAGGTCGGGGAGGGCGTCGGCGTACTCACCGCGCTCCTCGTGCAGGCGCGCATGCTGCGTGATGGCGACGGCCACGCTGAAGCGATCGCCCGTCTCCTCGGCCAGCGCCTGCGCCTCACTGATCAGCTCCGTGGCCTCGTCCAGCAGGTCGAGGTTGTTCGCGTTGATCGAGAGCGAGGTCAGCGCGCGGACCTCGGCCCAGTGATCGCCATGTTCGCGGGCGGTCGCGAGGGCACGCCGCCACACGCGGTCGGCCTCCTCGGGCTGCTCGCGTGTCCACGGGAGCCAGCCGAAGAACAGCAGCGTCCGCGCGAGCGTCCACGGATCGCCGAGCCGCTCGGCCGCGGCCAGCGCATCGGACAGGAGCGACTCGGCGCTCGCCATGTCGGCCTCGACGTTGATCGCGATGTCCCCGCGGAACCGCTGCGCGAGCGCGAGCGTCCAGTCGTCCTGGAGCCGCCGGCCGAGCTCGATCGCACGGTCGAGCGCTCGCGTCGCCGCCGGATACTCGCTGAGCCAGTAGTGCGCTTCGCCGATGCCGGCGAGCACGCGCGCCTCGCGGAGGGGATCGCCGTCCCCACCGATCGCGAGCGCGCGCTCGTAGTACCCGACGGCCGAACGTCCTTCCATCCGGCGCCGGCCCCGATCGCCCGCCTTCGCCAGCGCGTCGGCGGCCCGCTCGGCGAGGCGCCGGTCGGTGGGATCGACGTCCTCGGCCGCCCGTGCGGCGGCCTCGAGATGGTCTGCGGCCCACGTGTGATGGCCACTCTCGACGAGGCGGTCCGCGATCCGCTCGTGCAGCTCCGCGCGGAGCCGTTTCGGCAGGCTCGCGTAGGCGACATCGCGGAAGGTGTCGTTGCGGAACCGCCACGTCGGCGGTCCCGCGGTGCGGTCGTCACGGACCACGATCTCGGCGTCGACCAGCTCGTCCATCCCGTCGGCGCCGCAGTCGGCCACGAGCGCCGCCTCCTCCAGATCGAAGGAGTACATGTAGACCGACAGCCGTCGCGCGACGTCTCGGAGCGTGGCCGGAAGGGCGTCGAGGCGCGCCGCGATCATCGCCTGGACGGTGGGCGGCAGGATCGTCGCGGTGCGGATCGGCTCGCCCCGCTCGTGCTCGCGGATCAGGGCGCCGGTGGACTCGACGATGAAGAACGGGTTGCCGCCGGCGCGCGCGGCGACCGCCGCGGCTTCGTCCTCCGTGATCCGCCCACCGCCGGCCTGGCGAGCCAGGCCCACGGCCTCGTGCGTGCCGAGCGACTCCAGCCGGAGGAGCAGGTGGTTCGCCGCGCGCGATCCCCAGCCGGAGCGTTCCTCGATCAGCTGTGGCCGGCCGGCCGCCAGGACGAAGACCGGCCGGTCGCCGTCGCGCCGCCGGGCGGCGACGCGCTCGACCAGATCCAGCATCGGCGCGTGCAGCGTGTGCACATCCTCGAACGTCAGGGTCACGGGCCGGTTCGCCGCCAGCGTGTCGACGAGCGACGTGAACCCCTGGTGCACCTCGTCCACGAACGCGGATTCCTCCCGGCGGTCCTCGCCCATGCCCAACAGGAGGAGGATCCGCTCGAGCGTGCGCTCGGCGTCGTCGCCCGAGGCGCCGTCGAGCAGCTCCACCAGCCGCCGCCGTGCCTTCTCGGGCGGATCGGCGTCGTCGATGCCGGCGGCGTCGCGGACCATCGACGCGATCGGCGCGAACGTCGCGGAGTCGGCGTTCAGTGAGCTCCGCCCGACGAGCGGGAGCACCTCGGGTTCGAGCCCGGCGCCGAACTCATCGAGCAGCCGGGTCTTGCCGATCCCCGGCTCGCCGACCACGGTGAACAGCATCGGCGTCCCGGTGGTGCGCACCCGCACGAACGACTGCCGAAGCAGGGTCAGCTCGTCGGTCCTGCCGACGAACGGGATCGTGCGGCGCGCCGAACGGGTCGTGAGACCCTCGACCGGTGACGCGACCAGCTCGGTGTCGAAGCCCTTCGCGGCGACGGTGCGGCCCTCGCCGAACGACACCGACGTCTCGGTGAGCGCGTGGGCGAGCTCCCCGACGAGGATCTCGTCGGGGCCGGCGGCGGCCTGCAGCCGCGCCGCCACGTTGACCACCGGACCCGTGACCAGCAGCTGCCCGGACGGGCCGACGCCGGTGGCCGCCTCGCCGGCCTCCACGCCGACGTGGACCTGCAGCGGCCGGTCCAGGCCGAGCTCCTGGCTGAGGCGCCGGAGCCGGCCGCGGATCGCCAGGCCGGCGCGCACCGCGCGCACCGCGTCGTCCTCGTG
>DATHCP010000020.1:0-8318 GCA_035490535.1 Actinomycetota bacterium | reverse complement strand
GGTCTGGACCCCCGATCCGATGTCGACCGCGACCTCGACCCGATCCCCGCGCATGGAGCCATCGTAGGACGGCCCACAGACAGGTGCTCACCGAGGTCACGTACGATCGCGCGATGGAGCTCGACGAGGTCCGTGGGCTGCTCGACGCGCCGGCCGCGGCCGCCCTCCTCACCTACGGCGCCGACGGATCGGCCGACGTCTCGGCGGTGTGGTTCCGCGCGATCGACGGAGCGTTCGAGGTCGTGGTCGCCGAGGGAGATCCGAAGCTGCCGCGGCTCCGGCGCGATCCTCGCGCCGTGCTGACGATCTTCGAGGCCGCGCCGCCGTTCCGCGGCGTCAAGGTCGCCGCCCCGGTGGAGCTCGATCCGGACCCGGACGCGGTCCGCGAAGCTCGCCTCGAGATCTGCGCGAGGTACCTCGGGCCGGAGCGCGGCCCGGCGTTCGTCGCATCGCGCGGCCCCGGCGTCGTCGTTCGCCTGCCGTCCGCCGACGCGAAGGTGTGGGGTCAGTCCCCGCGTCTCCCCGACTGAGGATTCATCCCCGTTCCTACGAGGAGATCGCAGGCCGGCGCGTCGATCGTGTGGTCTTCTCGTTGCTCCCCGCCGACGCGGGCTGACGGCTACTGGGTCGCGTACCGGAAGCGTCGAACCTCCTGCGGCCAACCGCAGGCCACCGCGATCTTGCCCGCCCACGACCGGGCGGCCTCCTCGTCGGCAACGTCGATGACGGCGAAACCGCCGAGCTGCTCCTTGGTCTCCGCGTATGGACCGTCGGTGACGAGGGGGGTGCCGTTCGACACATCGACGTTGAACACGGGAGCTTCGTCGTCCAGTCCGCCGGTGAAGATCAGGACGCCGGCGGCCTGCATCTCCTGCCTCAAGGTGCGGACCCGATCCGACGCATCGCGCAGATCCTCGTCCGTGAGGTCGGGCACCCACTCGTCGTTGAACGCGATGAGGTACTCGGTCATCTCTCCTCCTCTGGCGGGCGTTTCCCCATGGCCACCACTCCCAACCTTCTCAACGAATGGTGATGGCCCGATCCGACAAGGCGATCAGGATCGTTCCCACCTACGGCGAGGCCTCGACGACCCGGCGCACGACCCAGCGGTGCTTGCCGATCTTCCGGTCTCGGATGAACCCGAGCCGCTCGTAGGTCGACGCCGCACCGTTGAAGAGGAAGCCCGCGGGCACCGACGCGGCGTCCTCCGGATATCCCTCAACGGTTCCCCCGCCCAGCCCCGCGATCAGATCGAGCGCACCGGCGATCGCCGCGGTGGCCACGCCTTGACGCCGGTGTCCCTTGCCGGCGTAGCAACAACCGATCCGCCAATCTGGCAGGGTCGTGCGACCCTTCTCGTAGGCGGCGCGGTTCTTGATCTTGGACACCTCCTCGGGCGATCCGAACTGGCACCAGCCCACGCAGTCGTCCCCGTGGAAGACGAGCGCAGCATGGGCCGTGCCCGCCTTCACACGAGCGAGCTTCCGGCGGCGGTTCACGCCCGCCGAGTTCTTGTCGTCATCGTCGTGGAACCCCATGCACCAACAGCCACCGAAGATGCCGTTGTTGCGCTCGACCAGTGCGGCGAACGCTTTCCAGGTCGACCCGTCGAGGGCCCTGATCTCGTAGCGCGTGCCCGCCAAGGGGCCATCCACCTCCAACCCGGAGGGCGGCGTCCGGGTCGAGGGCGGCGTGCGCTGTTTCGGCATCCGGTCCCTCACCCGGTGCGCGGCCGCCACGGCTCGCGTTCGTGCGCGAGCCAGGCGAGCTCGGGGTCGAGCGCGCGGACCAGCCGCTGGCCCTGGGTGCTCGGCTCGTCGAGCTCGCCGGACCACACCGCCGTGTCGCCGACGATGACGATCGGACGCTCGTCCGTCTCGACGACGATCACCTGCGAGCCTGGTGTGTGCCCCGGCGCCGGAACGAGCCGGACGCCAGGCAGCACCTCGAGCTCGCCGTCGACCGGCACGTATCCCACGCCGGGCGCATCCACCCACTCGGGGATCGTGTAGTCCTCCTCGCTGCGTGCGTCCTCGAGCTCCCGTCGCTGGACGTAGATCGGCGTGCCCGCGAAGAGGCGATTGCCGCCGCAGTGGTCGAAGTGCAGATGCGTGTTGACGACGAAGTCGATGCTCGTGAGGTCGAGGTCCTGCTCGCTGAGCGGGATGAGGCGGGGATCCATGTCGGCGACCGATGGATGCACCTCCGGCATGCCGGTGTCGACCAGCACGCGTCCGTCGGGGTGATCGATCACGTGGACGCAGACCGGCATCCGCTCGCCCTCCACGAGCAACTCGGCCACGAGGAGCGGCGTGACGGTGGGCGGCGACGGCATCCGCCGAGGATAGGACCCGATCGGCTACCAGCGCTCGGCGGCCGCGACCAACGCGTCGACGTCGGCCGTCGTGCGAGCCAAGACGATCGCAGCATCGGCGCCGGCCGCACGCCAGCGCGCCCACGTCTCACGTGGCTCGTGCACCCAGGGGCCGTCGGAGATCCGTTCGTCGCCGAGCCAGTCACCCTGGAAACCGACGATCACGCGCTGGTCCGAACGCCGCCGTCCGTTCTCCTCGAGCGACTCGAGGTATACGGGCAGGTTGGCTTCGAAGTTCACGTCGAAGGCCGTCCAGCCGTCCCCGAGACGACCCGCGAGACGGGCACCGGCCCGCGTTTCGCCGCCGATGATGATCGGAGGTGGCGGCACCGGCACGGGATGGGCCCGCGCCTCGTGCAGCGGATAGAACGGCGATGGTCGCGTGACCGGCCCGCCCGACCACAGCGCGCGCAGCACGGCGATCGCCTCCTCGAGACGCGCCGCTCGCTCGGCGGCTGCGGGGAAGGGGATCCCGTAGGCCTCGTGTTCCCGCGGCCCCCCTCCGATCCCGATCCCGAGGAGCAACCGCCCGCCGGACGCGACCTGCAGGGTGGACGCCATCCGGGCCAGCACCGCGGGATGACGGTTCATGACGTTGACGACGAACGAGCCGACCGAGACGTTCGACGTGCGAGCCGCCGCCATCGACAGGATCGTCCAGCTCTCCACGACCGGGACGCTCGGATCGACGGGACCCATGACGTGATCCCATGCCCAGAGACCCGCGTAGCCGGCAGCGTCGAGCCGTCGCGCGCTCTCAAGCCACCAGGTCGGCTCGGCGTCGATCGTGCGAAGACAGACACCGATCGGGAGGCGTTCGGCCGGCACGGCCCAACCCTAGTGCTGCGCGTCCTTCCGGGAACGGATCTGCGGAGGCGTCAGCCGACGATCGACGAGTGGCATCGCTCCCAGAGCTCGGAGCGCTGTTGCTCGTCCAGGTCTGCGTGGAGCCCGTCGATCAGGTCCGCGATCTCGGGGCTCATCACCGCCAGGACGTGCGCGCCGCCGCGTGACGCGAACGTGTGAGGCATCCCTCTGGGGACGACGACGTAGCCGCCCGGCGGCACCGGCCCCAGCACACCGTCGATGGTCACGGACAGGTCGCCTTCGAGGCAGACGAATGCCTCCTCGCCCGCGTGATGGATATGGGTCGGTGCCTGATCACCGTCGTAAGGCTCGACCCGCCAGTCTCGGATGACGAAATCGGTGGCCATCTGGCGCGCATCGTATCCATCACCGGCGGCAAACCCTCAGTCCGTGTTGGCGGATGGACCCGGAGGCCTCCGGCCTTCGCTCACGCTTGCGCGCGGCGCACGACCCCGTTCACGTACTCGGACTTCGCGTCCGCGTAGGCGTTCCCGTCGCTGTATCGGTCGGCGAGGGCGTGCTTCAGGTGCTCGTAACGGGCGGCCTCGTCCGGATGCGTCCGGAGATAGTCCCGGAACGCGATCATCCTTCCCGGATCCTCGGACGACTTCTCCTCGACGCCGACCTGGGTGGCCATGCCCACCGGATGCCCTTCGAAGAAGGCGTGGATCTCGTCGCGGTGCAGGAACACGTAGCCGAGCGACTCCAACGGGATCCGGTAGGCCGCCTCCGGCTCATACGTCTCGACCACGACGAGGATGTCGATGACCGGCTTGGCATCGATGCCGGGGATCGCGGTCGATCCCACGTGATCGATGCTCAACGCGGTTCCGCCGAGGGCATCTCGGATATCCGCCGCCGCCCGTTCGTACCTATCTGCCCACGTGGGATCGTGAGGCACGAGTCGGATGCCCATCAGGTCGGGCTCGAACGGTAGACCATCCTGGGATGCCCGAGCGCTCAGATCCAGAGCTTGTGCCACGCGTCGGGGCGCGAGCCGCCGGCGGCGGATCGGGTCACCCACCTCGGCCAGCACCAGCGGACCGAGCTGGGCCACGACAACGAGAGCGCCAGCGCGACGCCGGCCCCTCCCATCCGGAGGATCGGCGACAGCAGGTACGCGCGGCCGAACGGCAGCCCGAACATCGCTTGCGTGAGGACGATGCCCGTGTAGATCCCGAGACCGGCGAGCAACATCCCGAGCAGCCATCCCCATGCTCGCGCCCGGCGGACGCCGATCGCGGCGAGGAGGTTCGCGGCCGCCAAGCTCAACGACCATCCCACGAGCACCCACGTGTAGGAGCCACCGCGGACCAGCGGCACGACGCAGTCGATCAGCCAGATGCCCGCGCCGACGAACAGCAGCCATGTGGCGAAGCCGACCGACCTCGGCGCGGTTCCGCGCTCCATACGGCGAGTATCGGCCCGCTCCGCGCCGTTGTCCATGGGCGCATCATGCGGTCGCGTCCTCTACGATCGGCCGGTGAGCTGGGACGAAGGGTTCTCGCGCCGGTACGACGAATGGGCGGCGGACATGACCGCGGACATCCCGTTCTACGTGGCCCTCGCACGCGATGCCGACGGACCGGTCGTGGAGCTCGCGGTCGGCAACGGCAGGGTCGCGATCCCGGTCGCGCTGGCCACCGGGCGGACCGTGATCGGGATCGACACGTCGCCGTCGATGCTCGCGCAGGCGCGCGAGAAGGCGGCCGAGGCCGGCGTCGAGCTCGACCTGCGCGAGGGCGACATGCGCGATCTCGAGCTCACCGAGCCGGCGGCCTTGATCACCTGTCCGTTCCGCGCGCTCCTGCACCTGCCGACATGGGCCGACCGCCGCCGGACGTTCGAACAGGTCGCAGCATCGCTGCGGCCCGGCGGACGGTTCGCGTGGAACGTCTTCGCGTTCGATCACCGGATCGCGGCGCGGCTCGACGGCTCCCAGCAGGACGCTCCGGTGCCGCACACGCTGCGCTACGCGGTCGGCGACAACCGGATCGACATCGTGCTCGACGACGGCAGCACCAGCTCGCTGTGGTGGATGACGAAGAACGAGTGGCTCGGGCTGCTCGACGTCGCGGGCCTGGAGCTGGAGTCGCTCGCGGGCGGGTTCGCGGGAGAACCGTTCGACGACGAGAGCCGCGAGTACGTGGTGGTCGCCCGGCGCTAGCCGCGCGCTCGGAGCGCGGCCTCGACCTCGTCGAGGTGCTCGCCCCGGTGTTCGGCGCGGACGGCGTAGAGCGGGCTGTTCGGATCGGCGGGCGCGAGGCGGTCGAGCGGCAACGTCTTCACGCGCTCGTCCGTCTCCCCCGCGATCCGCAGCGACACCTCCGCGAGCTGCCGCACCGGCACGGCGTGGATCAGCTCGCGCGACGCGTCGTTGATCCAATCGACGTCCTCGGCCTCGGTGTCGGACCCCGCGAACGGCTCTCCGCGGTCCATCTTGTCCATCAGCGAGAGCATCCGTGCGTCCCAGAACGCGATGTGGCCGAGCACGCCGGCGACGGTCCAGTACTCGTTCACCGGGAACCGGAGCGTCTCGTCGTCCGAGTCCTCCGCGATCCGTCGCATCCGATCGAGCTCGCGCGCGTTCTCCGCGATGTACGGGCGCTCCTCGTCCATCTCGGGACCCTACCGCGTCGGCTCAACCGACGTGGTCGATCACGCCGTAGGCCCGGGCGGCCTCGGGGTCAAGGATGAAGTCGCGGTCGAGGTCCTCATGGATCCGTTCGGCGGTCTGGCCCGTGTGGCGAACGAGGATCTCCTCCATCAACCGCCGCTGTCGCACCATCTCCTCGGCGCGCAGCTTGATGTCGATCGACTGCCCTTGCCCGGTGCTTCCCCACGGCTGGTGCAGGAGCACGCGCGCGTTCGGCAGGGCGTGCCGCTTGCCGGCCGCACCGGAGGCCAGCACCACGGCGGCGGCGCTCGCGGCCTGGCCGAGGCACCAGGTCGCGACGTCGGGACCGATCGCCTGCATCGTGTCGTAGATCGCGAACAGCGCCGTGATGTCCCCGCCGGGCGAGTTCACGTAGAGCGAGACGTCGCGCTCGGGGTCGTCGGCCTCCAGGAAGAGCAGCTGGGCGATCACGACGTTCGCGAGCTCGTCGTCCATCTCCCCGCTCAGGAACACCACGCGCTCGCGGAGCAGCCGCGAGTAGATGTCGGAAGCGCGTTCGCCGGCGGCCGAGGGCTCGAGCACGGTGGGGACGGATCGCACGGATGGACCTCCTCGGGGTACGATGGCAACCCTTCAGTTGCCGAACCTACCGCACCCCCGGGTGGTTCGGCAACCTCGAAGTTGCCGATCGATCGGGGTCCGGGAGATGCGAGAAGAGGTCCACGAGCAGACGATCGAGGCGCCGGCCACCGACGTCTGGGGGTTCATGGTCGATCCCGCGGCGCTCTCCGCGTGGTTCGGGGCCGACGCGTGGCTCGAGCCGAGGGTGGGCGAGGCGGTCCGGTTCCGGTTCCCCGACGGCAGCGAGCGCCGCGGGGTGGTCGAGGAGGTCGAGCCGTACCGGCTGTTGCGGTGGCGCTGGCGCGAGCACCGCGGCGCGGGATTCGGCAGCACGATCGGCGAGTCCTCGACCGTGGCGATCGAGCTCGCGCCGGTCGACGGCGGCACCCGCGTGCGGATCGTCGAGACGCCGGCCATCCGGGCGATCAGCCGGAGCGCCTGAGATGCCCGAGCCCGACGCGGTCTTCCAGGCGCTGGCCGATCCGACGCGGCGCACGCTGATCCGCACGCTCTCGCGCTCGGGGCCGGCGACGCTCGCCCAGCTCTCCTCGACGATGCCGGTGTCCCGCCAGGCCGTCACGAAGCACCTCGCCACGCTCCAGGACGCCGGTCTGGTGACCGGCCACGGCGAGGTCCGCGGACGACGCTACGAGCTGACGCCGGGTCCGCTCGCCGATGCGATGGGCTGGATGGTGGATGTCGGCGCCGACTGGGACGGCCGGCTCGCGCGGCTGAAGCGTCAGGTCGAATCCCGCCGCCGCTGAGCGCCTCCTCGCCGCGGAGGCGTCACCTCGGCGGCCTATCCTTGACCGATGCTCTGTTCCGTCTGCGGCACCGAGGCTCCGGAGGGCGCGCAGTTCTGCCCGAACTGCGGCTCGCCGTTGCGCAGCGTGCTACCTACCGAGGAACGCCGAGTGGTGACGGTGTTGTTCGCCGATCTCGTGGACTCCACCGGGCTGGCGCGGCGACTCGATCCCGAGCGTGCGCGCGAGGTCCTCGGGCGCTTCTACGAGGCGACCTCGGAGGAGCTCTATGCGCTCCGCGGCCAGCCGGAGAAGTTCATCGGCGACGCGGTGATGGCGGTGTTCGGCCTGCCGCAGACGCACGAGGACGACGCGGTGCGTGCGGTGCGGGCCGGCCTGGCGATCCGGGGACGGCTCCGGCGGCTCAGCCAGGAGCTCGGCCTGGACCGGCCGCTGCAGGTCCACGTCGGCGTGGAGGCCGGCGAGGCGGCCACCGGCGTCGGCCCGTCGGGCCAGCTGCTGGTCACGGGGGCGGTGGTCAACGCCGCGGCGCGGCTGCAGGCCGCCGCCGGCCCCGACGAGATCCTCGTCGGCGAGCTCGCCCACGCCCTCACCGAGACGTCGGTGTCGTTCGGCGAGAGCCGCACCGTCGGCGCGAAGGGCTTCGACACCGAGCTGGTCGCGTCGCCGGTCGAGGGTCTCACGACCCGTTCGGCGCGCCGGACGATCCCGTTCGTCGGCAGGACCGACGAGCTGACCCTGCTTCGGCAGTCGTTCGTGCGCGTGCGCACCACCGGGACGCCGATGCTGTTCACCGTGGTCGGCGAGCCGGGGATCGGCAAGACCCGGCTGCTCGATGAGTTCGGCGCCGGGCTCGAACCCGAGGTGCTCCCGCTCGTCGGGCGGAGCTCGCTGAACGCCGATTCCGCGACGTTCGCGCCGATCGCGTCGATGGTCCGTGACGCCGCCGGCATCGACGACGCCGATCCGCCCGAGAAGGCACGGCGGCGGCTGGTGGAGCTGCTCGACGGCGCCTCGGGCGACGACGCCGAGCGCACGCTCGAGCGGATCCTCCTCCTGTTGGGCATGGGCGAGG
>DATHCP010000019.1:0-10413 GCA_035490535.1 Actinomycetota bacterium | reverse complement strand
GCAGGTGCGCATCATCGGTGAGGTCCTCGGCCGCCCGGTGCCGTTCGTGGATCTCCCGCCGGAAGGTTTCCGGAAGGAGGCGGAGGGGACCTGGCCGCCCGCGGCCCTGGACATGCTGCTCGACGCGTGGGGCGCCACGATGGGTGTGCCGGCGTTCGTCACCCCCACGGTGTCCGAGCTCCTCGGTCGCCCGCCGGGGACGTTCAGGGAGTGGGTGGCCGATCACGTCGCCGCGTTCACCGCCGATGCAACCGGGAGCGCGCCGGCCGCGGCGGACGACTAGGCTCCGCCGATGGACAAGCCACTGATCGACGGGCGGGGTCTCCTCGCCTGGGCCCTGACCCTCCTCGCGTTCCCACCGGCGGGCCTGCTCGCACGAGCGATCGCCGGGCCGGTCGACGCGATCTGGACCGCCGTCCTCGCCGGCGCGATCGCCGGGGCGGTGATCGGTGCGGCGCAGTGGCTCGCGCTCCGCCGCACGGGCATCGGCCCGACGTGGATCGCCGCCACCACGGCCGGCGGCGCCGCCGGCCTGGGGCTCGCCTACGGGGTCCTGGGATACGGCGACTCGGTCGGCGACCTCGCCGTGATGGGAGGCGTGACCGGCACCGGGATCGGCGCCGCGCAGTGGTGGGAGCTCCGCACCCGCGTCCGCGGATCCCTGTGGTGGATCCCGGCGAGCGCGGTCGCCTGGGCCCTCGGATGGACCGTGACCACGGCGATCGGGGTCGATCCGGACGATCGGTGGGCGAATCCGGGTCTGTCCGGTGCGGCCACGCTGACCCTCCTCCTCGGCGCGGTTCTGTGGCTGCTCGGCCGCGCCGCCGCCGGCAGGGAACCGGCTGCATGAGCGTCGAGGATGTCGCGGGCGGCTTCCTGATCGCCGCCCCCGTGTGGTTCAACGTCACCTTCACGCTGCTGGCGAAGCGCTTCGACTATCCGGACATCCTGCGCCGGCCGACCTCCGAGATCCTCGAGCGCTTCCGCGCGGGCGGCCCGGGTCTGATCCTGCTGTGGTGGGCATTCACGCTGTCCGGGGTCCTGCTGATCGTCGCCGTGGTCCTGCTCGGAGCGAGCCTCGGGTTCGACCCCCTCGTGATCGTCGCGACGACGATCGGGGTGCTCGCCGGCGTGCTGCAGATGCTCGGGCTGTTGCGATGGGTCTACCTCGTGCCGGTGCTCGCGCGGGCCGATGCCGACACCTCGCTCGATCCCGCCGGGCGCGCAGCCAACACCGCGGTGTTCACGGCGCAACACCACTACCTGGGGGTCGGCGTCGGTGAGCACCTCGGCTACCTGTTCACCGGTCTGTGGTCGTTGCTGATCGGGATCGCGGTGCTGGGGACGGACGTGATCCCGTCGTGGCTGGGCTGGCCCGGCGTCGTGATCGGCCTGGGGCTGATCGTCGGGTCCGTCGAGTTCCTGGGACCGAACGAGGAGCGAGGATGGCCGCTGGCCGGCGCGGCGATCCCGTTCCTGTACACCGCGTGGTCCGCCTGGCTCCTGGTGATGGGCGTCGAGCTGATCGTCTGACGGTCGGGGAGCGGTCGTGCCGAGCGCGAAGCGATCTGACGGTCCGTAGATCGGAACGTTCACCGGCGTGGTTGACAGGCTAACGCTGTTCGCCTACGCTGCTAACAGCGTTAGCCTATCGAGAGGGAGGAGTCCGAGATGGCGTTCACCGAGGATCTACGGGCGGAGGTCGTGATGGATGCGACGCCCGAGGAGGTCTGGGGGTCGCTGATGGCGTTCGCGGCGTACCCGGACTGGAACCCGTTCGTGGTGGCGATCGAGGGGGAGGCCACCGTGGGAGCCAAGCTCCGGGTGCGGTTGCAGCCGCCGGGCGGCAAGGGGTCCACGTTCCGCCCGACGGTGATCATCTGCGAGCCGGGCCGGGTGTTCTCGTGGCTCGGCAGGGTGGTGGTCAACGGCATCTTCGACGGCGCCCACCGGTTCGAACTGACGCCGGCCGGTGACGGTCGGACGCGCTTCGTGCAATCCGAGCACTTCCGCGGCCTGCTCGTGCCGCTGTTCCGGCGGTCGCTCCGCACGCACACGTTGGCGGGGTTCGAGGCGATGAACCGCGCGCTGGCGGACCGGGTGAAGGCGAGCGCGTGAGCGCGACGGTCGAGGAGCTGTCACCGCGGGCTCGGGAGGTCGTGGCGGCCGCGCGCGAGCTCTTGGAGGCCGAGGGCGCCGAGGCGTTCACGATGCGGCACGTCGCGGATCGCCTCGGCGTTCGGGCGCCCTCCCTCTACAAGCACGTGCCGGACAAGGAGACCCTCGAGGCCGCGATCATCGCCGAGGGGTTGGCCGAGTCCGCCGAGCGGTTCGAGGCGGCCGTCGTCGCCGATCGTCGCCGGCCGCTCCGCGCGCTCGCGGCCGCGTACCGGGCGTTCGCGCTGGAGCACCCACACCTGTACCGCCTGATGACGGAGCGACCGCTTCGTCGCGATCTGTTGCCGCCGGATGTGGAGGAGCGGGCGGCCGCGCCGCTCGTGGAGGCCGCAGGCTCGGTCGACCGGGCGCGTGCGGTGTGGGCGTTCGCCCACGGGATGACGATCCTCGAGCTGAACGGGCGATTCCCACCCGACGCCGACGTGGAGCGTGCGTGGCGGGAGGGGATCCGGGCCTTCGAACCTCCGCGCTAGCGCAGCGAGTAGGTCACGTCGACCGTCGCCGTGACGTCGAGGAGTCCCGGGTCGATGTCGATCGGCTCCTCGGTGGCAGCCACGGTGAGATGCATCGGCGTCCGCATGTTCCGGAACGGGACGCCGCCGACCGACGGCTCCCGCACCTCGAGGACCCGGCCGAGCCGCAGGCCGAGCGCCTCGGCGTACGCCTCGGCCTTCCGGGTCGCGACCGCCGCGGCGCGCTTGCACGCCTCCACGCGGGCTGGGTTGTCCGGCGCGATCCACCACCGAGGGCCGTGCACGGCCGCACCGGCCCGCGTGATCGCCTCGGTGATCATCCGTCCGGCGTCGGAGGGATCGCCGAGCCGCACCGTCAGCTGGTTCGAGGCGGAGAACCCGCGGCTGGTCTGCTTGCCGTCGATGTAGTCGAACTCCTCGTTCACGCTCACCCCCGTGGTCGAGCGCTGGTCCTTCGCGACCTGGAGCTCGTCGAACAGCGCCTGGAGCGTGGCGCTCCGGTCGCGCACCTCTGCCATCGCTGCATCCGCCGTCGCCGCCCGCGCCACGATCTGCAGGTCCCAGGCGCCCTCGTCGGGGGTGCCGGGGACCACGGCGTCGCCCCGGGCCGTCACCGTGGCGGTCTCGTTGCCGGTCATCCCAGCCTCATCCCCCTGAACCGTTCCGCGGGTACCTATAGCCCGCGCGGCCCGAAGGGCGCAAACGGCCGCGGGAACCGCATCGGCCGCGCGGAGCGTCCAAGGCACCGACCCGCAGGCAAGGAGGACGGCGATGAAGCGCATCGGCCTCGTGCTGGTGGGGGTCCTGCTGGGCGCGGTGGTCGCGCTCCAGGTGCCCTCGCTGGCGCAGAGCAGCGGCACCCCCGGCACCACGGGCACCACCGATCAGCGGACCGTCACGGTCTCCGGCACGGCGACGATCAGCGCCAAGCCCGACCAGGCGGACGTCTCGCTCGGGGTCCACACGCAGGCCGGATCGGCCCAGGACGCGATGGACCAGAACGCCGCGAAGATGAACGCGGTGCTGGCGGCGCTCAAGAAGCTGGGGATCGGCGACGCGGACCTGGCCACCACGAACGTGAGCCTGGATCCGGTGTGGAGCAGCAACGGCAACAGCATCGTCGGCTACCAGGCCGACAACGAGATCGACGTGACGGTCCACGATATGGGCCGCGTCGGCACGGTGATCGACACGGCCGTCGGCGCCGGCGCGAACCTCGCCGGCGGGATCACGTTCTCCCTGTCCGATCAGAACCAGGGCGTGAACGAGGCGCTCGCGAAGGCCGTGCAGGACGCGCGCGGCAAAGCCGACGCGATGGCCGCCGCGGCCGACGCGCAGGTGGGCCAGGTCGTGAAGATGGAGCAGACCTCGAACCCGGGCCCGCAGCCGTACGCGGAGCGCGTGGCCTTCGGGGCCGCCGCCACCGCGCCGACCCCCGTGAACCCACCCACGATCCAGACCGACGTGACGGTCTCGGTGACCTGGGCGCTGACGTGAGTCGGGGAGCTCAGGCGGGCTTCGCGTAGTTGCTGGCGCCGTACCAGTCGACGACGATCACCGGCTCGTCGCCCACGACCCAGGCGTCGTGACCCTGCGGGAGGGACGTGATGTCCCCGGGCTGCGCGACGAACTCGGTGCCGTCGTCCATCCGGATCGCCAGGCTGCCCTGCACGTGGTACTGGAAGTGCGGCGCCTCGCAGCTCTCGGTGCCGGCGACCGGCTTCACGTCGTTCGACCAGCGCCATCCTGGCTCCAGGATCAGGCGGCCGATCTCGCTGTCGCCGACCTCCAGGATCTCGGCGCGGCCGTTCGGGAACTCCCGGACCTCATCGGCCCGCTCGAAGCTGACGTGCTCGGTCTGCTGCATACCGTCTCCCTTCCGGATCGACCCTCGTCGGGTGTATGCTTACCTACTAGTAGGTAAGCAGTCAAGCCGTCGGGCGATCGTGGAAGGATCCGGGGATGGCCGGCACGGGGGCGCAGACCGACGGCGGGACCGACGCCTCGATCCTCGACGTGGCCGAGCGCCTCGTGCAGACGCGCGGCTTCAACGGCTTCAGCTACGCGGACATCGCGCAGGAGCTGTCGGTCACGAAGGCGAGCCTGCACTACCACTACCCGGGCAAGGCGGATCTGGGGCGGGCGCTGATCGACCGCTACGCGGAGCGGTTCGCCGACTCGCTCGCGGCGATCGGCGCCGCAGAGCCCTCGCCGTCCAGGGCTCTCGACGCGTACGCGAACCTGTACGCCGACGTGTTCGCGGCCCACCGGATGTGCCTGTGCGGCATGCTCGCCGCCGAGTACGAGACGCTGCCCGATCCGATGCAAGAAGCGATCCGTGGCTTCTTCGATGTGAACGAGGCATGGCTCGCGGAGGTGCTGACCCGCGGCCGGCGCGACGGCTCGCTCGCGTTCGCCGGCTCCTCGCGCGAGACCGCGCGAGGGATCGTCGCCGGACTCGAGGGCGCGATGCTGGTCGGGCGGGCCACCGACGGTCCGGCGGGGTTCCGAGCCGCGGCGCGGCGGCTCGTGCGACGCCTCGCGGGGGTTCAGACCGGATAGCGGTTCGTGATCGGCAGCCGCCGGTCACGGCCGAACGCCTTCGGCGTGATCTTCACGCCCGGTGCGGCCTGGCGCCGCTTGTACTCCGCATGGTCGATCATCCCGGCGATCCGCTCGATCAGCGCGCGGTCGCCCAGTCCGCGGGCGACGATCTGCTCCACGCCGAGATCATCCTCGACGTAGGCCTCCACGATCGGGTCGAGCACGTCGTACGGCGGCAGGGAGTCGGTGTCCAGCTGGCCCGGGCGCAGCTCGGCCGACGGCGGCTTGTCGAGCACGGCGTCGGGGATCGGAGGTGTGTGGCCCGCATCGGCCGCCTGCCGGTTCCGCCAGCGGCAGACCTCGTAGACGAGCGTCTTCGGCACGTCCTTGATCGGCGCGAACCCGCCGGACATGTCGCCGTACAGCGTCGCGTAGCCGACCGCGTACTCGGACTTGTTCCCGGTGGCCAGCACCAGTGCGCCGGTGGCGTTCGACAGGCCCATCAGCAGGGTGCCGCGGATCCGGGCCTGGAGGTTCTCCTCCACGATCGGCGCGATCGCGCCCGCGAACACCGGCTCGAGCGCACGCCGGAAGCCGTCGAACACCTCCGCGATCGGCACCGTGTCGATCCGGATCCCGAGCCGCTCCGCCACGTCGAGCGCGTCGGTCACCGACCCCTGGCTCGAGTACGGCGAGGGCATCGCCAGCGCGTGCACCGCGCCCGGGCCGAGCGCGTCGGCGGCCACCGTGGCCACGAGCGCGGAGTCGATCCCGCCGGAGAGCCCGAGCGCGGCCTCGGCGAAGCCGTTCTTCCCGGCGTAGTCGCGCACGCCGAGCACCAGCGCGCGGTAGACCTCGGCCGGGCCCTCGGGCCACGCCGGCCGCGGCTCGGCCGCCACGCCGCCGTCTTCCAGCGTGACCAGCAGCAGGTCCTCCTCGAACCGCTGCGCGCGGGCCGCCACCGAGCCGTCGGGCGCGACCACCATCGAGCCGCCGTCGAAGACCAGCTCGTCCTGCCCGCCGACCGCGTTCACGTAGATCACCCACGCGCCGGTCTCGCGTGCACGCGCGGCGAGGACCTCGGCGCGCTCGTGCACCTTGCCGGCATGGAACGGCGAGCCGTTGATGTTCGCGACGAACGCCGCGCCGGCGTAGCCGTCGAACGGCGCGCCCGGCCCCCAGGCGTCCTCGCACACCGACAGGCCGGCGTCGGCGCCGCCGATCGTGACGCGCGTGCTCGCGGTTCCCGGTACGAAGTACCGGCGCTCGTCGAAGACCCCGTAGTTCGGGAGCTTGCACTTCGCGTAGCGCGCGACGATCGCGCCCCCGCGGAGCAGCGCGGCCGCGTTGTGCAGGCCGGCCGCGTCGCGGTCGACGAACCCGACGATCACGTCGCAGCCGCCGGCCGTGGCCGCGGCGAGCGCCTCCAGCGCCGCGAGGTTGTCCTCGACGAAGCGGGCGCGGAGCACCAGGTCTTCGGGCGGATAGCCGGTCACCGCGAGCTCGGGGAACAGGATCGCGTCGGCGCCGCCGGCCGTGGCCTTCGCCGCCCACGTCGCCATCTTCGCGACGTTGCCGTCGAGGTCGCCGACGGTCGTGTTCAGCTGGCCGAGCGCGAGGCGGGTCACGAACGGAAGCGTAGAGGAACGCGCGAGCTACTCGAGCCCGCCGATGTCCACGTTGTATGCCTCCCAGACGAGGTCGGCGCCGCGCTGGCGGTGGCGGATCACCGAGCCGATGAACCGCTGGAGGTCGTCCCGGGCCTGTTCGAGCGGCCAGTCGGCACTGCCGATCTCGACGGTCTCGAGCCGGCCGATCAGCTCGACGGTGGCCGCCACGATCTCGGGGTGCTCCTCGCGGAGGCGCCGGACGTTGCCCGACAGCCGCGGGGCCCGCTCGAGGATCTCGTCGTACAAGCCGTCGGGCTTCTCGGTGACCAGGACGTGCTGATCGAAGGCGTCCCGCGTCTCGATCATCTCCTTCGTGACCGTGGTGGTCCACTCGGGGATCCGGTTCGCGGCGGGGGAGGAGATCGCCTCCTCGAGGTGCACCAGCGCGTCGTGGAGGGTCTTGCGCCGCTTGCGGGCTTCGTCGAGGGCCGCGGAGAGCTGCTCGTCGGGGTCCATCGGGCAACGCTAGCCGTTCGGCGCATCCGGACGCAAACGAAGCTCGGGTAAACTCGGGCACCCCCGGGGAGGCGGCGATGGACGCATCCGAGCAACTCCGACCGTTCGTTCCGCGCCTGATCTACGACTGGGTCCGAACCACCCCCGACGAGCCCGCACGGCAGATCGACGGCTCGCTCGCGTTCATCGACATCTCGGGCTTCACGAGCCTGACCGAACGTCTGGCCCGCCGCGGCCGGATCGGCGCCGAGGAGATGAACGACGTCCTGAACGGGCTCTTCGCCCAGCTGATCCCGGTGGCCTACGAGGACGGGGCCAGCCTCGTGAAGTGGGGCGGCGACGCGGCGCTCCTGCTCTTCGACGGGGAGGAGCACGCGGCGCACGCCTGCCGGGCCGCGATCAACATGCAGCGGACGATCAAGCGCGCCGGCCAGATCACCACGTCCGCGGGTCAGGTCCGGCTCAGGATGTCGATCGGCATCAGCTCCGGGACGTTCGGGTTCTTCCTGGTCGGCGACCCCGAGATCCATCGCGAGCTGGTGATCGCGGGGCCGGCCTCGACCGAGACGGTCCTGATGGAGCAGACCGCCGAGGCGGGCGAGGTCGCGATCAGCGAGACGACGGCGGCGCTGATCGACCGGGACGCGCTCGGGATGCACAAGGGCACGGCGATCCTGCTCCGGAGCGCGCCCGAGGTGCCGGCGCATCCGGCGCCGCCGCCCCCCGATCCCACCGGGATCGATCTGGCGAGCTTCGTGCCGCTCGCGGTGCGCGACTACCTCCTGTCCGGCGCCGCCGACCCCGAGCACCGCCGGATCACGGCGGCATTCGTGGAGTTCGGCGGCACCGACGACCTGCTGGAGCGCGAGGGGCCCCGCGCGACCGCCGAGGCGATCGACGCGTGCCTGCGGACCGTGCAGCAGGCGGCCGCGCGGCACGAGGTGGGGTTCTTCGAGACCGATGTCTCCCGCAACGCGTGGCGGATCATGCTGATCATCGGCGCGCCCACGAGCCCCGGCGGCGACGAGGACCGGATGCTGGCGACCCTCCGCACGGTGCTCGAGACGCCGCTGCCGTTGCCGGTGAAGATCGGGGCGAACGCGGGCCACGTCTTCTCGGCGTACTTCGGGCCGCCGTTCCGCAAGACGTACTCGGTCAAGGGCGACGCGGTGAACCTCGCGGCGCGCCTGATGGCGAAGGCGCCGCCGGGCGAGCTCTACACGACGGCGGCGGTCCTGGACCGCTCGGGGTCGCGGTTCGAGCTGACCGAGCTCGAGCCGTTCCTGGTGAAGGGCAAGGCCAAGCCCGTCCGGGCCTTCTCGGTGGGACCGCGGATCGGCAGCGGCGAGAAGGTCGGATCGGGGACGAGCTTCCCGCTGCTCGGCCGCGACAAGGAGTTCGAGGTCCTCCGCTCGGCGCTGGAGGACGCGCGCCGAGGGATCGCCGGGCTCGTGGAGCTGTCGGGGGAGGCCGGCATCGGCAAGACCCGCCTCGCGCACGAGCTGATCGAGTCGGCCGGCGACTTCGCGATGGTCGGCGCGGTGGGCGAGACGTACACGGCCTGGACGCCGTACGTCGCGTGGCGCGGCGTCCTGCGCGAGCTGTTCGCGCTGAGCTGGGAGGACACCTCCGACGTCGTCGTCGCCCGCCTGACGGCGATCGCGACCGAGGCCGATCCGTCGCTGCTGCCCTGGCTCCCGCTGATCGCGACCGCGGCCGACGCGGACATGGCGCCGACGCCGGAGGTCCGCGACCTGCGGCCAGAGTTCCTGCGGCGGAAGCTCCACGAGGTGATGCGGGACTTCCTCCACGCGGTCGTCGAAGGCCCGACGTTGTTCGTGTTCGAGGACGCGCAGCTGATGGACGAGGCCTCGGCCGATCTCCTGTCGGCGATCGCCTCCGCCGGGGTCGAGGACCGGCCCTGGCTGTTCCTGACGATGCGCCGCACGATCGGCGATGGCTTCGTCGCGCCCGAGGCGCACGGCGTGCAGCGGATCGACGTCGGGCCGATCGGGCGGGAGGTCGCGGTCGAGCTCGCCGAGCTCGCGACCGAGGACCGGCCGCTGCCGGGCTACGTCCTGCAGCAGGGCGTCGATCGCGCGGGCGGTAACCCGCAGTTCCTGCTCGACCTGATGACCGCGGCCGGGGAGGGCGTCGGGACGCTGCCCGAGTCGGTCGAGGCGGCGGCGACGGTCCGGATCGACCAGCTAGAGCCCTTCGACCGCGAGCTGGTGCGTCGCGCTTCGGTGTTCGGCCTGGCGTTCCATCCGCGGTTCTTCGACGACATCCTCGACGAGGGGATGCCGAAGCCCGACGCGGCCACCTGGGGCCGGCTCGAGGAGTTCTTCGACGAGGAGGACGACGGGTACCTCCGGTTCCGGCGTGCGGTGATCCGCGACGCCGCCTACGGCGGGCTCCCGTTCCGGGTGCGCCGGCGGATCCACGAGGTCGCCGGGCGCCTGTTCGAGCAGATGGTCACCGACCCGAACGAGTCGGCCGGGCTGCTCTCCCTGCACTTCGCGGCGGCCGCGCGGTGGGACAAGGCGTACCGGTACGCGGGCGTCGCCGCCTCGCACGCGACGGAGATCTTCGCGAACGTCGAGGCGGTCCGCTTCCTCGACCGGGCGATCGAGGCCGGCCGGAAGAACGGTGAGCCGGAGGCCGATATCGCGCGGCTGTCCGAGAAGCTCGGCGACACCTACTTCCTGCTCGGGCGGTACGAGGAGGCGGTCCGCGCCTATGGCGCGGCGCGCCGCGGCCTCTCCGAGGATCCGGTCTCCCAGGCGTGGCTCTTCCACCAGCAGGCGCGGATCCCGTTCCGCGCCAGCTCCTTCTCACAGGCGATCCGGCTCGTGAACCGCGGGCTGCGGATGCTCGACGACGTGGACGGCTACGCCGGGGCCGAGACTCGCGCCCAGCTGCTCGCGCTCCAGCTCGGCGCGCGGATGGGTCAGGGGCGCTCGGGCGAGGCGATCACCCTGGCGGACGACCTGATCCGCGAGACCGACCGGATGCCGTCGATCCCGAAGGTCCTCGAGGCGAAGGCCCGCGCCCTCTCCCTGCTGGACGGGATCCTGATCGAACGCGGTCGC
>DATHCP010000018.1:0-64883 GCA_035490535.1 Actinomycetota bacterium | reverse complement strand
CCGCCGGCGCAGCGTGCTGACGTCGGTGGCGCTCGGGCTGATCCTCGGGGGCGCGCTCGGCAACCTGACGGACCGGGCCGTCCGCGGCCCGGGGCTGTCGGGCCACGTCGTCGACTTCATCGACGTGCACATCTGGCCGGTCTTCAACCTGGCGGACAGCGCGATCGTGATCGGCGCCGTGCTGCTGGCTCTGGCGTCGCTCCTCGATGGCCGCGGTTCGCGTGCGGTCCCCGACGATGGCGCCTGAGGCGTTCCGCGCCGAGCCCGGCCGTCTGGACGCCGTGGTCGCGGCGGCGCTCGGCGTGCCTCGGGCGGACGTGCAACGCGCGATCGCGGCCGGCGGCATCCTGGTCGACGGCGTGCCCCGGCCGAAGTCCCATCGGCTGCAGGGCGGCGAGCGGCTGCTGGTGGAGCTGCCGGCGGACCCGACGATCGCGCCCGAGGGGCCGACGGTGCCGGTCCGGTACCGCGACGACGACGTGCTGGTCGTCGCGAAGCCGGCGGGACTGGTGACCCACCCGACACCCTCGCGCACGACCGGGACGCTCGTGAACCGGCTGCTCGGCATGGGCGTTCCGCTCGCGCCGGCCGGCGGGTCGCTGCGCCCCGGGATCGTCCACCGGCTGGACGCCGGCACGAGCGGACTCCTGGTGGTCGCCTCGACGGACCGGGCGTACGAGGTCCTCCGTACGGCGTTCGCTCGGCACGACGTCGAACGGCGCTACCTGGCGCTGGTACGCGGAGCACCGGAGCACGACCGCTTCACGGTCGACGCCCCGCTCGGGCGCCGCGCGGCACGGATCGCGGTCGACCGGGTCGGGGGACGCGCCGCGGTGACGACCTTCGCGGTCGTGGAGCGGTTCCCGGCGACGACGTTGGTGGAGGCCATCCCACAGACCGGGCGGACCCACCAGATCCGCGTCCACGCGGCCGCGATCGGGCATCCGATCGTGGGCGACCGGAGCTACGGGGGTGGCGGGGACGCCGCTCGCGCGCTGACGCTGCGCCGACCGTTCCTGCATGCCGCCCGGCTCGGGTTCGTCCATCCGGTGACGGGCGCGTGGGTCGAGGTGGAGGAGCCCCTCCCGGAGGACCTGGCCGAGGCGCTCCGGCGCGCCCGGGCCGACCTGCGACCTTGACGCCGCCGGGGGCCCGGCGTACGTTGGCTGCCCCGCGAATCACAGCCGTGTAACTATCCACATCGGGCCGCGGGATCTGTGGATAACGCGTCAGGAAGGTCGTCGACCGCGAGGATGTCGGGCCCAGGCTTCGTCCACCTGCACACGCACTCCGAGTACTCGCTCCTGGATGGCGCGGCCCGGATCGAGGCGCCGCGGTCGAACCCGCAGGCGGCCACGATCTTCACGGAGGCGGTTCGGCACGGGATGCCGGCGGTCGGCGTCACCGATCACGGATCGATGTTCGGCGCCCTGCGCTTCTACGAGGCGGCCCGCCGTTCGGGCGTCAAGCCGATCGTCGGGGTCGAGGCCTACGTGGCGCCGGGCTCGCGGTTCGACCGCACCCCGGGGGAGAGCGAGGAGAAGTACCACCATCTGACGCTGCTGGCCGCCGACGAGACCGGCTACCGGAACCTGCTGCGCCTGGTGTCGCTCGCGCACCTCGAGGGCTTCTACCACCGGCCCCGGATGGACCGGCAGTTGCTCGCCGAGCACGCGGAGGGGTTGCTGTGCCTGTCCGGGTGCCTCTCGTCGGAGCTCGGCGTATCGCTCCTGGCCGGCCGGGACGATCGTGCCCGCGAGGTGGCCGGGGAGTATCGCGAGCTGTTCGGGCCCGGGAACTACTTCGTCGAGCTCCAGGATCACGGGCTGGACGATCAGCGCCGGATCATCGCGCGGCAGATCGAGATCGCGCGGGCGATCGGGGCGCCGATCGTCGCGACGAACGACCTGCACTACCTCCGCAAGGAGGACGCGAAGCCCCACGACGTCCTGCTGTGCATCCAGCAACAGAAGCTGCAGTCGGACCCGAAGCGTCTGCGGTTCGACTCCGAGGAGTTCTACCTGAAGAGCGCCGAGGAGATGCGCGCGGTCTTCCGCGAGCTGCCGGAGGCATGCGACACGACGCTCGCGATCGCCGAGCGCGTGCAGCTGCTGCCCGAGCTGGAGCGGATCCTCGTCGAGGGACGCATCGAATACCGATTGCCGCGGTTCGACACGCCGCACGGCGAGGCCTTGGAGACGTACCTCCGCGAGCTCGTCGAGGGAGGCGCCGCCGAGCGGTACGGCTCGCCGCTGGCGCCCGAGGTCGTCGAGCGGATCGACCATGAACTCGCGGTGATCACGAAGATGGGGTTCGCCGGCTACTTCCTGATCGTGTGGGACCTGATCCGGTTCGCCCGCGAGCGGGGGATCCGCGTCGGACCGGGCCGCGGCTCGGCGGCGGGCTCGGTGGTGTCCTACGCCCTGCGCGTGACCGACCTCGATCCCTTGCGGTACGGCCTGCTGTTCGAGCGGTTCCTGAATCCGGACCGGATCGAGATGCCGGATATCGACATGGACTTCGACGAGCGTCGTCGCGACGAGGTGCTGCGGTACGCGACCGACCGCTACGGCTCGGACCGGGTCGCGCAGATCGTCACGTTCCAGACGATCAAGGGCAAGCAGGGGATCCGCGATGCCGCGCGCGTGCTGGGTTTCCCGCCGATCGTGGGCGATCGCCTGTGCAAGATGTACCCGCCGGCGGTGATGGGTCGCGACGAGCCGATCGACCGCGCGCTCGAGGTCAGCCCCGAGCTCCGCGAGGCCTACGAGCGGGAGCCGGAGGCGCGGGAGATCGTCGACACCGCGCGCGCCTTGGAGGGCCTGCGCCGCGAGGACTCGGTGCACGCGGCGGGCGTCGTGATCGGCGACGCGCCCTTGATGGAGTACCTCCCGCTGAAGCTCACGAAGGACTCGCGGGAGGGGTCCAAGAAGATGGTCACGCAGTTCGATATGAACGGCGTGGCGCAGCTCGGCCTGCTCAAGATGGACTTCCTCGGACTGCGGACCCTGTCGGTGCTGGAGGACACGGTGCGGCACCTCCGCGACCGCGGCGTCGAGCTCGACATCGACCACATCCCGCTCGACGACGCCGAGACCTACGCGATGTTGCGGCGCGGCGACACGACCGGCGTGTTCCAGATGGAGTCCCCGGGCGTGCGCAACCTGATCAAGTTGCTCGAGCCCGACCGGTTCGAGGACCTGATGGCCTGCGTCGCCCTGTACCGGCCGGGCCTGTTGTCGATGGGCCAGCACACCGAGTACGCCGAGCGCAAGCACGGGCGCAAGAAGGTCGTCTACCCCCATCCCGATCTGGAACCGGTGCTGGGCAGCACCTACGGCGTGATGGTCTACCAGGAGCAGGTGATGCAGACGGCCGTGGTGCTGGCCGGGTTCTCGGTCGGCGAGGCCGACACGCTCCGCAAGGTGATGGGCAAGAAGATCCGCGACAAGGTCGCCGCGCAGCGGGAGAAGTTCGTGGCCGGTGCGGTCGCGCAGGGCCACGAGCGGCGCTCGGCCGAGGAGATCTTCGAGCTGATCGAACCCTTCGCCGACTACGGGTTCAACGCCTCGCACGCGTGCGCCTACGGCTACGTCGCCTACCAGACCGCCTACCTGATGGCGCACCACCCCGTGGAGTACATGGCCGCGGTCCTCACCTCGGTGAAGGACGACAAGGACCGCAAGCCCTTCTACCTCTACGCGTGCCGCGGGATGGGGATCGAGGTCCTGCCCCCGGACGTGAACGAGTCGGCGATGGACTTCGCGCCGGCGCCGGGGGAGCGGCGGGCGATCCGCTACGGCCTGTCGGCGGTGCGCAACGTGGGCGAGGGCGTGGTGCAAGCGATCGTGGACGCTCGAGCCGAAGGCGAGGACTTCACGTCGTTCGCGGATTTCTGTCGCCGCGTCGAGCCGGGCGCGCTCACGAAGCGGGTGCTGGAGTCGCTGATCTTCGCGGGCGCGTTCGACTCGCTCGGCTACACGCGCGGCGGGCTGGTGCAGCAGGTCGGGGAGCAGGCGGCCTGGGAGAAGGTCGCGGCGCCGATCCTCGCCGAGCGCAAGGCGGAGGCGGCAGGCCAGTTCTCCCTGTTCGGAGGCGGCGAGGGCGAGCTGCAGGAGGTCGACGCGTCGGTGCTGCAGGGTCCGGAGCTCGACAAGCGCCTGCTCCTGTCGAAGGAGAAGGAGATGCTCGGGCAGTTCGTGACCGATCATCCGCTGCTGGGGGTCGACGCGTCGCTGCGCACCCAGACGACACACGCGATCCGCGATCTGCCATCGCTGGGGGACGGCGACCTGGTCACGGTCGCCGGCATCATCGGGTCGCTCGCTCGCAAGTACTCGCGCCGCGGCGAGCCCTACGCGCAGTTCCGGCTGGAGGGGCTGGAGGGCGGCGTCGAGGTGATGGCGTTCCCGAGCGTGTACGAGGCGGTTCCGCATCTGATCGAGCCGGACGCGATCGTGCTGGTCACGGGCAGGATCGACCTGCGGGGCCGTGAGCTCCAGATCCGGGCCAACGACATCCGCGAGCCGGTGCTCGGCCCGGACGAACGGGTCGCCGAGCCCGACGCGCTCGTGGTGGACCTCGCCGCCACCGCCTGTACGCCGGCGGTCCTCGCGCGTCTCAAGCAGCTGTTCGAGGCCCATCCCGGCGCGGCGCCGGTCCAGCTGCGCTTCGTCTCTTCGCAGGGGATCCGGCCGCTCGCCCTTGGGTCGTTCTCCGTCGACGCGGCCGGCTCGCTCCTGGGCGAGCTGCGTGATCTGCTCGGCGCCGACGCCGCACGCGTGGGCTGAGGCCGGGTCCGCGGCCTATCGTTCGGCCGTGCCGTTCACCGTGCTCCCCGCGATCGACGTGACCTCCGGCCGGCTCGGCGTGTGGACCCCGAGCGGCCCCGAACCCGTCGAGGCCTTCGGCGGCGATCCGGTCGCGGCGGCTCGGGCGTTCGCGGCGGCCGGCGCGCGCTGGCTCCACGTGGTGGACATGGACCTCGCGTTCGGCGGTGAGCCGGCGAACCTCGGGATCGTCGAACGGATCGCCGGGCAGGCGCCGACGGTGCGCCTGCAGATCTCCGGCGGGATCGACACCGCCGCGCTCGCGCGGCGATACCTCGGAGCGGGCGGCGATCGCTACGTCCTGGCGTCGCGCGCGCTCGCCGACCCCGAGGCGGCCGCGCCGCTCGTCGGCGGATCGGCCGGCCCGGTCCTCATCGGGCTCGAGGTCGACGACGGGCGGATCCGCGGCCGGGGCGACGGAGCGGTCGATCTGGACCTGATGGGAGCGCTCGGCTGGCTCGCCGGCGCCGGCGCACCGGGGTTCCTCCTCACGGCGGTCGGGCGCGTCGGCGGGGGGGCGGGGCCGGACGCCCCGCTGATCCGCAGGGTCGCCCGGGTGGGGCTTCCCGTGATGGCCGCCGGCGGGATCGCCTCGCTCGAGGACCTCCGGGCCGCGCGGGAGGCGGGGGCGGTGGGTGCCGTGGTCGGCCGCGCGGCCCTCGATGGATCGCTGGACCTCGCGGCCGCGCTCACCTGGGCCGCCGCCTGAGGCCGGCGGCTCGGCGCACCGGCCCTCGGTAGACTCGCCGCCCCATGGGCTTCCTCACCGACGTGCTGGCCCAGACCCGACGGGACCTGGCCGACCGGCCCCTGGATCTGTCGGCGCTCGAGGCGGCCGCGGCCGCGCGTCCGCCGGCGCGTCCGTGGGTGGCGTCCCTCCGTCACGGCTCCCCGTCGGTGATCGCGGAGGTGAAGCGGGCCTCGCCGAGCGCGGGCGACATCGCGCGCGGCGTCGACCCGGTCGCACAGGCGCGCGCGTACGAGGCGGCCGGCGCCGCGGCGATCTCGGTCCTGACGGAGCCCCGCCATTTCGGGGGCTCCCTGGAGGACCTCGCGCGGGTGCGGGCCGCGGTGCAGGTTCCGGTGCTCCGCAAGGACTTCCTGATCGAGCCGTCGCAGGTGCTCGAGGCCCGCGCCGCCGGTGCCGACGCGGTCTTGGTGATCGCATCGGCCACCGACGACGCGGCGCTCCTGTCGCTGCTCGAGCGCGCCGCCGAGCTCGGCATGGGCGTGCTCCTGGAGTCGCACGGCGATGCGGACCTCGAGCGGGCCCTCGCGACGCGGGAAGAGGTCGTCGGGGTCAACGCGCGCGACCTGGAGTCGCTCGAGGTGGACGTGCCGGCGGCCCTGGCCCGGCTGCGCCGGATCCCGGCCGACCGCGCCGCCGTGCTCGAGAGCGGGATCGCGTCGCGGGCCGACGCGGCGGCCGCGGTCGAGGCCGGCGCGTCTGCCATCCTGGTCGGGGAGGCGCTGATGCGGGCGCCGGATCCGGCCGCCGCGCTCCGGCGGCTGCGTGGGGAGGAGGCCGACGGATGAGCGTCGTGGAGCTGCCGCCGTTGCCGGATGCGCGGGGCCGGTTCGGCGCCTACGGCGGACGGTACGCGCCGGAGGTGCTGATCCCCGCGCTGGACGAGCTCGCCGCGGCATGGGCGGTCCTGCGCGACGACCCCGGGTTCCGCGGCGAGCTCGGCGGGCTGCTCTCCGACGTCGTCGGACGGCCCACGCCGATCACGTTCGCGCCGCGGCTGTCCGAGGAGCTGGGGCTTTCGTTGTGGCTCAAGCGCGAAGACCTCGCGCACACCGGCGCGCACAAGATCAACAACGCGCTCGGTCAGGTGCTCCTGGCCCGGCGGTTGGGCAAGGAACGGATCATCGCGGAGACCGGGGCCGGGCAGCACGGCGTGGCCACCGCGACCGCCTGTGCGCTGCTCGGCCTGCCCTGCGTGGTCTACATGGGCGAGGAGGACACCCACCGGCAGGCGCCGAACGTCGCGCGGATGAAGCTGCTCGGTGCGGAGGTCGTGCCGGTGACCGCGGGCGACGCGACGTTGAAGGAGGCGGTGAACGAGGCGCTCCGCGACTGGGCGGCGAGCGTGCGAACCACCCACTACGTGATCGGGTCCGTCGTGGGGCCGCACCCGTTCCCGATGCTGGTGCGGGATCTCCAGCGCGTGATCGGGGACGAGGCGCGCGCGCAGTACGCCGCACGGATCGGCGCGGACCCCGAGTACGTCCTGGCCTGCGTCGGCGGCGGCTCCAACGCGATCGGGATCTTCACCGCGTTCGTCGGCACCCCCGGGGTCCAGCTGATCGGGGTCGAGGCCGGCGGGACCGGCAGCGAGCTCGGCCGGCATTGCGCGTCGCTGACCCAGGGCGAGCCGGGCGTGCTGCACGGCGCGCTGTCGTACCTGCTGCAGGATGCCGAAGGACAGGTGGCGCCGACGCACTCGATCTCCGCGGGCCTCGACTATCCGGGCGTCGGACCCGAGCACGCGTACCTGAAGGACGCGGGCCTCGCGACGTACGTCCGCGCGGGCGACGACGACGCGCTGGCCGGCCTGCAGCTGCTGGCTCGAACCGAGGGCATCATCGCGGCGCTCGAGCCCTCGCACGTGATCGGCTGGCTCCGCGGGCGCCCTCTCCCCGAGGGGGCGCGGGTGCTCGTGTGCCTGTCGGGACGGGGGGACAAGGACCTCGACACGGTCCGCGCGGCCCTGGGGACCGGATGAACGCGCTCGAGACGGCGCTCCGAGGGGTGCGCGAGCGCGGCGGCCACGCGTTCGTGCCGTACGTGACCGGCGGCGCACCCGGCGTGGATGCCGCGCTGCTCCGCCGACTCGAGGCCGTGGGTGCCGACGCCGTCGAGGTCGGGATCCCGCACTCGGACCCGATCATGGACGGCGGGGTGATCCAGGAGGCGTCGTCGGCGGCCCTCGCGGCCGGGATCCGGCCGGCCGACGTGCTCGCCACGATCGGCGACGCGGATCTGGCGATCCCGGTCGCGGTGATGACCTACGTGAACCCGGTGTTCCGCCGCGGTGTGGACGTGTTCCTCGACGACGCCGTCGCGGCCGGCGTCGCCGGGGCGATCGTCCCCGACCTGCCGGTAGACGAGGCCGCTCCGGTCGAGGCCGCCGCCGCCGCGCGGGGCGTCGATGTGGTCCTGCTGGCCGCGCCGGGGACCGACCCCGCACGGTACGGGGCGATCGCCGCGGCCGCGCACGGATTCGTCTACTGCGTTGCTACCTACGGGGTCACCGGAGCGCGCGAGGACCTGGGCGGGGGCGCGCGAGAGGTCGTCGGGGCCCTGCGGGGCCTGACGGACCTGCCGTTGCTGGTCGGCGTGGGCGTCGGCACCCCCGAGCTCGCCGCGGAGGCCTGCACTTACGCGGACGGCGTGATCGTGGGTTCCGCCCTGATGGCCGCCCTCGCCAACGGTGGTCCGGGAGCCCTTGAGGACCTCGCCGCCGCCTTCCGGAACGCGATCCCAACGGCGTCCGCGGGCGCCTGAGGCGCGCCGCGACCCATCCCCGGGCCGCGTTCCGACCGTATCCGGAGCAGGAGGAAACGGTCCTCCGGAGTGATTGGCCTGCGCCGAGCGGATGTGGTACCAAAGCCCACTATCTCGCTCGGTTCTGAGAAAGGGGGCTGCATGCAGCACAGAAGGTGGGTGACTCCCATCGCGGTGATCGGGGTGCTGGCGATGGTCGCCGCCGCATGCTCGAAGAGTTCGTCGACGACGTCGGCCGCGTCCGGCGGCGCCGTGGACTGCACCACCGTCCAGTTCGGATGCGTCGACGTCCCCGCGGGAGCTCCGATCCAGATCGGCACGCTGCTGTCGGTGAGCGGCGACAACGCCAACCTGGGCCAGGACAGCCTCTACGGTGTCCAGCTCGCGCTCGACTACCTCGACAAGACGTTCGACGGGAAGAACGGCCAGATCGACGGCCACGACGTCCAGCTCCAGAACGAGGATGACAAGTGCTCGTCCGAGGGCGGCCAGGCCGGCTCGACGAAGCTCGCAGCGAACACGCAGATCGTCGCCGTGATCGGCACGAGCTGCTCGGGCGCGGCGCTCGGCGTGGCCGACGCGACGCTCGGCGACAAGGGCATCGTCCTGTTCTCGCCGTCGAACACGAACCCGGCCCTGACGGCGCCGGGGACGCACAACCCCTTCTACTTCCGTACGGCGCACAACGACGCGATCCAGGGCGCCGTGGTCGTCGACTTCGCCACCCAGCAGCTGAGCGCGAAGACGGCCGCGACGATCCACGACGAGACGCCGTACACGGAGGGCCTGACCACCGTGTTCGGCCAGGATTTCACCGCCGCCGGCGGCACGATCACCGACGCCGAGGCGATCAACAGCGCGGACAGCGACTTCAAGCCGGTCCTCACCAAGATCGCCCAGAACGCGCCGGACGTGATCTACATGCCGGACTACACGGCGCAGTGCGCCCTGCTGCTCCAGCAGGCGAAGCAGATCCCTCAGCTCGCGAACACGACCATGATCGGGTCGGACGGCTGCTTCTCGTCCGACTTCATCAAGCTGGCAGGCAGCGCGATCAACGGGAGCTACTTCTCCTCGCCGGACCTCTCGGCGTTCTCGAATGCCGACTTCTACAAGAACGACTTCCTGCCCGCGTACCAGAAGCTGGCGGGGAGCGCTCCGCTGTCGGCCTTCCACGCCCACGCGTTCGACGCCGTCAACATCCTGGTGCAGGCGATCGAGTCCGTGGCGATCAAGAACAGCGACGGATCGCTCTCGATCCCGCGTTCGGCGCTGCGCGACGCGATCCAGAACACCACCGATTTCCCCGGCATCGTCACGAACTACACCTGCAGCTCCACGGGTGACTGCGCGACGACCGTGGTGATCGGCGTCTACAAGTCGCCGAACCTGCCGATCGAAGGCGGGAAGGGCGACGGCAAGCCCGTCTTCTCCGAGACGAAGACGCTCGCGAGCGCGCTCGGCACCAGCTCGAGCTAGCGGGTCGACCGGAGCGATGCGGGTGGGCGATGCGCGCCCACCCGCATCGCCCGGCTGAGGAGCGCCGATGGCGAACATGACCGGGGTCCAGCCTGCGCCCGCCGCGGCGGCGTCGCTGAACCGGTACGCCCGGTTGCCCTGGCGGCGGATCATCCAGATCGCGCTCGCGATCGGCATCACGTTGTTCGTCGTGGTGGGGTCGTTCCGGACCTTGCAGAGCAACACCTACGACGCCTCCACCTGGAAGGACTTCGTGATCTTGGGCGTGGCCCAGGGCGGGATCTACGCCCTGATCGCCCTCGGGTACACGTTGGTGTACGGCGTGCTGCGGATGATCAACTTCGCGCACGGCGAGGTCTTCATGTTCGGAGCGTTCGGCTCGTACTTCTTCGCGACCGCGTACGCCTCCAGCGGCTTCCTGAACCGGAACCCGGTGGTGGCGCTCGCGATCATCTTCCTGGTGGCGATGCTCGTGTCGTGCTCGGTGGCGCTGCTGCTGGAGCGGGTGGCCTACCGGCCGCTGCGGAACGCGCCGCGGCTCGTGCCGTTGATCACCGCGATCGGCGCCTCGCTGTTCCTGCAGAACACCGCGTTCGGCCTGTGGGGGCCGCAGGCGCGGGCGTATCCCGTGCCGAACATCCTCAGCGGCGACCAGACCTGGACGATCCTCGGCATCACGATGCAGCGGATCCAGGTCGTGGTGATCCTCACCGCGATCATCGCCGTGGCGTGCCTGAGCCTGTTCGTGTCCAAGACGAAGGCGGGGCGTTCGATCCGCGCGGTGGCGCAGGACCGGGAGATCGCCAGCCTGATGGGGATCGACGTCGACCGCACGATCATGCTGACGTTCGCCCTCGGCGGCCTGCTCGCCGGCGTGGCCGGCGTCCAGTTCGGCATGACCTTCGGCCAGGTGCATCCCTACATCGGGTTCGTGCCAGGGATCGCGGCGTTCACGGCCTCGGTGCTGGGCGGGATCGGCAGCATCGCCGGGGCCGCGCTCGGCGGGTTGATCCTCGGTCTGCTCGAGTCGGTCGGGCCCCCGCTGCTGCTCACCGGCTTCCACATCCCCTCGCCGTTCCAGCTGAAGCCGGTGATCACGTTCTCCGTGCTGGTGCTGGTGCTGATCTTCCGACCGGGGGGCATCCTCGGGTCGGACGAGCCGGACAAGGTCTGATCGGATGCGGACGCCAGGGCTGGGGCGGCAGGTGGTGCGCGCGGGCCTGATCGGCGCCACCGCGATCATCTACTGCGCGATGGTCGGGCTGATCGAGCAGCTCGACCCCCGCAAGATCGTCGGCTCGCAGCTGAGCATCGCCGGCGTGCTGTTCCTGGGGCTGCCTCCGATCATCGCCGCGTACGTCGCGACCCGGCCGCGACAGGTGCGCGGGGAGGAGGTGCAGCCGGGCATCGGCGAAGCGGCGCTCGCCGGGGCGCTCGTGGGCCTGATCGTCGCCGCGATCACGATGGCGGCGATCGGCCTGGCGAACCTGCTCGGGATCGACACCACACGGAACATCTTCAAGTCGGTCTCACCGACGCTCCTCGGCATCCTGTACCTGCATCGCAGTGCGGTTTCGGGGCTCGCGATCCTGTCGGTCGTGATCGTCCTGCTCGGTGCGTTCGGGGGCGTCCTGCGGGCCTGCTCGGTCGGCGTCCGGCGCCCGATCGTGATCGGGCTGAGCAGCGTGGTCGGTTTCGGCATGCTGCAGCGGATCATCCCGACGGCGATGGATCAGCTCGGGTTGCCCAAGGCGTGGCTCTACAGCACCACGTACCTCGGCCTGACGTGGTTCGGCGCGGTGTTGACCTTCGCGGTCGCGGCAGGCCTCACGGTCCTGTTCATGCGCAAGGGGTCGCAGATGCAGCGCGGCATCGTGTGGATGACCGGCGGGGAGCGGCAGGCGCGCACCGCGGAGGTCATCGTGCTCGTCGTGATCCTGCTGCTCCTGCCGTTCGTCGCCGGGACGATCCTGTCGCAGATCCTGGGATCGGTCGGGATCTACGTCCTGATGGGGCTCGGGCTCAACATCGTGGTCGGCTACGCCGGGCTGCTCGACCTGGGGTACGTGGCGTTCTTCGCGGTGGGGGCCTACATCACGGGCGTGCTCACGGGCGGGCTCCTGATCACGACGCTCGGCCTGAAGGCGCCGGCGTTCCACGGAGGGCTCTCGTTCTTCATCGCGCTCCCGATCGTGATCCTCGCCGCGGCCCTCGTCGGGGTGCTGATCGGCGCGCCGGTGTTGCGGCTGCGCGGCGACTACCTCGCGATCGTCACGCTGGGCTTCGGTGAGATCGCCCGCGCGCTGTTCACCTCGGACTGGCTGAAGGACATCTTCGGCGGCACGCAGGGCCTGACGAAGATCCCCGCGGCGCCGATCGGCAGCCTCGACTTCCGGAACCCGCGGACCTTCTACTACCTCGTGCTCGTGTTCTGCATCCTGGCCGCGTACATCGCGTGGCGTCTGCAGGAATCGCGGGTCGGCCGAGCTTGGAACGCGATGCGCGAGGACGAGCAGGTGGCCGAGGCGGTCGGCGTGAGCTCCACCCGCTACAAGCTGCTGGCCTTCGCCCTCGGCGGTGCGATCGGTGCGGTCGGCGGCGCGCTGTTCGCCGTGCAGATCGGCTCGCTGAACGACGCGAGCTTCACGATCCTCGTGTCGATCACCACGCTCGCGATCGTGATCCTGGGCGGGATGGGCAGCATCCCCGGCGTGGTGGTGGGCGCGCTCGTGCTGATCGGCGTTCCCGGCCTGCTCTCGGAGTTCCAGGCCTACCAGCTGCTGGTGTACGGGGCGGTCCTGATGGCCGTGATGATCCTGCGGCCGCAGGGCCTGATCCCGAACGTGCGCCGCACCCGGGAGCTGCACGAGGAGGAACGCGCCCAAGACAAGTGGGCCGGCGATCTGGTGGGCGACGAGGACGTGGTCGCGGAGCCCTCACCGCTCGGGGAGGGCAGCGGATGAGCCTGCTGGAGGTCCGAGGGATCTCGAAGCACTTCGGCGGCCTGTTCGCGCTGAACGATCTCGAGTTCTCGGTGGAGGAGCACGAGATCGTGAGCGTGATCGGCCCCAACGGGGCCGGCAAGAGCACGCTGTTCAACGTGATCACCGGCCTGTACCACCCCGACGGCGGCGACATCCGGTTCCGCGACGAGAGCATCGTCGGCCTCACGCCGAACCAGATCACCCGGCTCGGCATCGCCCGGACGTTCCAGACCGTGCACCTGTTCCCGAACATGACCGTCCTGGAGAACGCGATGGTCGGCCAGCACTGCCGTTCGAAGGCGGGCGTGTTCGGGGCCATCGTGCGCTCGCGCCGGCAGCGCACCGAGGAGGAACGGATCCGGGCGGGCGCGCAGGAGGCGCTCGACTTCTTCGGCACCAAGCTGGCGGGGTACCGCCAGGATCAGCCGGCGTTCGTGCTCTCCTACGCGAACCGTCGCCGACTCGAGATGGCGCGGGCGATGGCCACGGAGCCGACGATCCTGCTGCTGGACGAGCCGACGGCCGGCATGAACCCGCACGAGACGTTGGTGCTCCGCGACCAGATCGTCCGGATGCGCGACGAGCGTGGCCTCACGATCGTCGTGATCGAGCACGACATGCGCGTGGTGAAGGGCGTGTCGGACCGCGTCGTGGCCTGCGACTACGGCCAGAAGATCGCCGAGGGTTCCTACGACGAGGTCGCGAACGACGAGCACGTGATCGAGGCCTACCTCGGCACGAAGGCGGTCGGGTGAGCGAGGAGGCCGCCCCGGCCGCCGGGGACCTCGAGGCGCGCGCGGAGCCTGCGAGCGCCGAACGGCGGCCCGTGTTGGAGCTGCGGGACGTCAGCACGCACTACGGCCTCGTGTCGGTCCTGCGGCACGTGAACGTGGAGATCTATCCCGGGGAGATGATCTGCCTGTTGGGGGGCAACGCGAGCGGCAAGACCACGACCCTCAAGACGATCCTCGGGTACGTCACCCCGAGCGAGGGCGAGGTGCTGCTCGACGGCCAGGTGATCTCCGGGCTGAAGACGAAGGAGGTCGTGGCGCGTGGGGTGTCGATGGTCCCCGAGAACCGGCGCCTCTTCCCCCACATGACGGTCGCCGAGAACCTCGAGATCGGGGCGTACCTCCGCTCCGACCGCTCCCAGGTCGCGCAGGACCGGGAGCAGGTCCTCGACACGTTCCCCAGGGTCCGCGAGCGCCTGAAGCAGAAGGCCGGCACGCTCTCGGGCGGCGAGCAGCAGATGGTCGCGATGTGCCGCGCGCTGATGGCCGACCCGACGGTCCTGCTGATGGACGAGCCGTCGATGGGGCTCGCGCCGGTCCTGGTCGACCAGGTCTTCGAGATCATCAAGACGATCCGCGAGCTCGGGCGCACGATCTTCGTGGTCGAGCAGAACGCGAACATGGCCCTGTCGATCGCGGACCGGGGCTACGTGCTGCAGACCGGGGAGATCGTCCTGGCGGGGGAGGCCTCCGACCTCCTGGCGAACCCGCGGATGCGCGAGGCGTACCTGGGCGAGCTGTGATCCGCTCGATCGGCGCGGAGGAGCTCCGGCGCGCGCTGCCGATGCGCTCGGCGATCGACGCGCTCCACGCGGCCTTCGCGGCCGAGGATCCCGATGCGGCGGGTCCGATCCGGACGGCGACGGCGACCCCGGCGGGGTCGATGTTGTTGATGCCGGCGGCGGGTGACCGTGGCGTCGGCGTCAAGCTCGTCACGATCTCGGAGGGGAACCCGGCGGTCGGGGCGCCGCTGATCCAGGCGGCCTACGTGCTGTTCGACGCGATCACGCAGACGCCCGAAGCGGTCCTCGACGGCACCGAGCTGACGGCGCTGCGGACGGCCGCGGTGAGCGGGCTCGCCACCCGCCTGCTGGCGAACCCGGAGGCCCACCGGCTCGTGCTGTTCGGCGCGGGGGTCCAGGCGGCCGCGCACCTCGACGCGATGGTTGCCGTGCGCCCGGTCGATGAGGTGGTGATCGTGTCGCGGAGGCCCGAGCGAGCCCAGGCCTTGGCGGCGGCGACCCAGGCGAGGGGGATCCGTGCGGTGGTCGGCGCGCCGGAGGCGGTCGAGGAGGCCCATCTGGTGTGCACCTGCACCACGTCGGCGACGCCGGTCTTCGATGGTGGGCGCCTCGCCGAGGGCGCGCACGTGAACGCGATCGGCGCCTACCTGCCACAGACGCGCGAGGTGGACACCCGGACGATCGCGCGTGCACGGCTGGTCGTGGAGACGCGCACCGTCGCGATGGAGGAGGCGGGCGACGTGCTGCTCCCGATCGCCGAGGGGGCGATCGGACCCGAGCACGTGGTGGCCGACCTCGCCGAGCTCGCGCGGGGGCGCGCGGTCCGGACCGCTCCCGGCGACGTGACGGTGTTCGTGTCGGTCGGCATGGCCTTCGAGGATCTCGTGGTGGCCCGGGCGGTGCTGGAGGCGCTCGGGTGAGCGAGCTGCCGCGGGCCGCCGACGTGGTCGTCGTGGGCGCCGGGATCGTCGGGTGCTCGACCGCCTACCACCTGGCGGCGGCCGGAGCGGGGAACGTGGTGCTGCTCGACCGCGAGGACGCCGTGGGCCGCGGCTCGACGGGCGCGTGCGCCGGCGGGTTCCGCCAGCAGTTCAGCACCGAGGTCAACATCCGTCTGTCGCGGGCGAGCGTGCCGATGATCGTGAACTTCACCGAGGAGCACGGGATCGCGGTGGACGTCTCGCAGGACGGCTACCTGTTCCTGGTCCGGGAGGCCGACTCCTGGCGGTCGTTCCTGGAGGGGGTCGAGCTGCAGCGCTCCCTCGGGGTGGAGGTCGACGTCCTAACCCCGGGAGAGGCCGCCTCGATCGCCCCGGGCGTGAACGTCGAGGGCCTGCGGGGCGCGACGTTCGGCCCGCGGGACGGGATCGCCGACCCCGGCGGGCTGACCGAGGGGTACGCGACGCTGGCCCGGCGCGCCGGGGTCACCCTGGCGCTCGGCCACGACGTCGAGGAGTTGCTGGCTCCGGCGGGGGTCGCGGCCGGCGTTCGGACCCGCCAGGGCACGGTGGCCGCGAGCGCCGTCGTGCTGGCGGCCGGCGCGTGGTCGGGGGCGCTCGCGGCCACCGCCGGCGTGGAGCTGCCGATCGAGCCGGTGCCGCGCGTCGTGGTCACGACCGGGCCGTTCCCCGGCGTGCCCGAGCGCCGCACGCTGATGATCGACGCCGACAGCTCCTTCTACGTGCATCGCGAGGCCGACGGCGTCTTGATGGGGATGGGCGGGGCCGACGTGCCGACGTTCGACACGACGGTGGACGAGCGCTTCGTGGAGGACGAGCTGCTGCCCAAGGCCTTGGAGCTCTTCCCGCCCCTGGCCGAGGCGGGGATCCGGTCGTCCTGGGCGGGCCTGTACGAGATGACCCCCGACCGGCATCCGGTGATCGGACCCGCGCCGGTGCAGGGGCTGTGGATCGCGGCGGGCTTCAGCGGCCACGGCTTCCAGCAGGGGCCGATCGTCGGGAAGCTGCTGGCGGAGATGATCGTCGGCGGCGCAGCGGCTTCGGTCGATGTGTCGTCGCTGGGGATCGGGCGCTTCGCGAGGGGCGACCTGGTGCGCGAGCACCACGTCGTGTGAAGGTGCCGGGAGCGGGGGTCGAACCCGCACGTCCTTGCGGACACGGGATTTTGAGTCCCGCGCGTCTGCCAGTTCCGCCATCCCGGCCGGCGCCGGCCAGCGTACTCGAGGGTGAACGCGCCGGTTCCGGCTGCGTTGCTCGCGCAGGCGGCCGGGCGTAGAGTCCGCCGAGTGGACGGGGGCCCCGTCGGGGCCTCCCGGGAGGAGGATCCTTTGATGCGGAGATCTCGATCGCTCGCGTTCGTCGCGGCCGTGGCCGTCGTCGTCACCGTGGGCGTCGCCTGTTCGAAGGGCACGACGACGTCGGCCCCCGCGACCGGTGGCGGCATGTGCGCCTCGGTCGACAAGACCGGCACGGACGCGCTCGCGACCATCTGCAAGAACGGCCAGATCCGGATCGCGACCGACCCGAAGTACAAGCCGGCGTCTTGGTACAACGTCCAGACCGGCCAGTGGAACGGTTTCGACGTCCAGGTCGCGCAGGAGATCGCCAAGCGACTCGGGGTGACCGCCGCGATCCAAGGCGAGAAGTGGGACGTGATCACCGCGGGCTCGTGGAACGACCGCTGGGACCTGAGCGTCGGATCCATGACCGACACGGTCGAGCGCGAGAAGCTCTTCTACTTCTCCCCGGCCTACTACTACACGCCGGCCGGCGTGGCCGTGTACAAGACGAACACCACGATCACCACCCCGGCGGACGCCAGCGGCAAGAAGGACTGCGTCGGGGTCGCGACCACCTACCAGAACTACCTCCAGAAGAACCTGGTCCTGGGCGCGGGGGCGCCGCCCTTCAAGTTCCAGATCGACAACGCCCAGATCGACACGTTCACCACCGACACCGACGCCCTGGACGCGCTGGCCCTCGGGGACGGCGTCCGCTGCGACACGGCCATCTCGGCGGTGCCGATCATCCAGTCGTACATCGACGACGGCGGCGCGATCAAGCTGATCGGCGACCCGCTCTACTACGAGCCGCTGAGCATCGCGATGGACAAGAACTCGCCCGTCGACCAGACCACGCTCGTGAACGCGATCAAGACGATCGTGACCAACATGCACGAGGATGGCACGCTGTCGTCGCTATCGCAGAAGTGGTGGAAGACCGATCTGACCACGACGAACAACGCCTCGTCCTGATCGGAGACGGAGGTTCGACGTGAGCGCCGAGGCGCAAGCGGCGGGGGCCGGTGACGTCCGGCTCCCGCCGGCGCACCTCCAAGAGCCGCCCAGCGCGAAGTACCTGCTGATCGGCTCCTGGGTCCTGGCGACCGAGGGCGCGCTCGCGCTCGTGTTCCTCCCGGTCCTGGTCTTCACGACCCGGACCCCCATCCCGCCGGCCGACATCGCCGCGTTCGGCGTGGTCGGGATCGTGTGTCTCGTCGGCGCAGGCCTGCTCTACGTCCGCCGATCGTGGACGTGGTGGCTCGCGTTGGCCGCGGCGATCGGGGCGGCCGCCTACCTCGTGGCGGTCGGCGGTCTGACCTCGAGCCGGGAGGGCGTGATCGCGAGCGTCTTCAGCGGGATCGCGGCCATCCTGCTGATCCTCGGTCGGCCGGCGGCCGGCGATGTCGATGCGATGTCGCTCGCGAGCGCGCGGATCCCGTTCCGGCTGAAGGTCACGCTCGTGTGGCTCGCGATCTTCTTCATCCTCGGGATCTTCCTGGCGCTGTCGGACCTCGACTTCGGGTTCATCCGGGAGAACCTCCGGTACATCGCGGGCGGCCTGAAGTACACGATCCTGTTGGCGGCCGCGGCGATCATCCTGGCGACGATCCTCGCGTTGTTCGGGGCGCTCGGGCGCTTGTCGAAGAACCCGGTCGCCTACGGCGTCTCCGGCTTCTACACGTCGTTCTTCCGTGGCACGCCACTGATCGTTCAGCTGTTCCTGATCTACCTGGCGTTGCCACAGCTCGGCACGAACATGGAACGGCTGTCGGTGACGAAGTTCCTGACGCTCAGCACGTTCGTGGCCGGCGTGATCGGGCTGGGGTTCAACTACGGGGCGTACATGACCGAGATCTTCCGCGCCGGGATCCAGTCGGTGAGCCACGGGCAGGCCGAGGCGGCCGATGCCCTCGGGATGAACTATCCGCAACGGATGCGCCGGGTCGTCCTGCCGCAGGCGACCAGGGTGATCATCCCTCCGACGGGGAACGAGTTCATCGCGATGATGAAGGACACGGCGCTCGTGGGCCTGCTCGGGGTCACGCTGTCGAAGACGGAGCTGTTCATGCGCGCCCAGCTCGCCTTCAGCCAGAACCTCACGAAGCGCCTCGAGACGCTGCTGGTGGCGGCCGCCCTCTACTGGGTGCTCACCTCGATCTTCACCTTCTTCCAGGCCCGGCTGGAGCGCCGGTTGTCCAAGGGCTATACCCGCACGAGCGTGACGGGCGCTTTCGGTGGCCGGCGGACGCAGTACCTGCCGGGCGCGGCGGGAGGGGGGCAGGGTGGCGGGGCGATGATGGTCGAGATGCCGTTGCCGGATGGGGAACGCGGAGAGGCACCTTCGTCCGAGCGACAGGAACCCGTCCCGTGAGCTGGAACGCGGGCGACCCCGTCGTGCGGGTGCGCAACCTCCACAAGTACTTCGGGCCGCTCGAGGTCCTTCGGGGGATCGACCTCGACGTGACCCGGGGCGAGGTGGTCGTGATCTTCGGGCGGTCGGGGTCCGGCAAATCGACCCTCCTGCGCTGCATCAACTTCCTCGAGGACCCCACCGAGGGGGAGATCGAGGTCGCGGGGATCCGCCTCGAGGGCGGCCACCGGACCCGGACGAAGCGGGAGAACATCCGGCGGCTCCGGACCCACGCGGGGATGGTCTTCCAGCAGTTCAACCTCTTCCCGCATATGACGGCGCTCCAGAACGTGATGGAGGGCCCGGTGACGGTGAAGAAGATGAAGGCCGAGACGATCAAGCCGATGGCGATGGAGCTCCTGGTCAAGGTCGGTCTGGCCGACAAGGCCGACGAGCACCCGATCCGCCTCTCGGGCGGGCAGCAGCAGCGGGTGGCGATCGCCCGGGCCCTGGCGATGGAGCCCGACGTGATGCTGTTCGACGAGCCCACGTCCGCACTCGACCCGGAGTTGATCGGCGAGGTCCTCAACGTGATGAAGTCCCTCGCCACCGACCTGCACATGACGATGGTCGTCGTGACGCACGAGATGGGGTTCGCACGTGAGGTCGCGAACCGGATGTGCTTCTTCCACGAGGGCGTGATCCTGGAGGAGGGCTCGCCCGACGACCTGTTCAACCACACGCGGAACGCCGAGACGAAGAAGTTCCTCGACGCCGTCCTGTGATCCGCTGGCCCGACCGGCCTGCCCCGGAAACGAGATGACGGGCCGCGGCTCCCCTCGGAGCCGCTCGCGCCTTCCCCATACGCGAGCGTCCCCTGTCGAGTGCCGCAGCCCGTCACGTCGCGGTCCCTGCGATCGTTCGCAGCCGCTCCGGTTTCCCATCGCGTCTGGCGGAACCGCCGGGACCGGAGCGCACCATAGACGGAAGGTTGAGGGCTGTCAACTCGATGGACCTTCTTGCGGCGCAGGAGCTCTGCGCCATCCGCGCAGGTAGCGGTCACGCGGCGAAAGACCGACAAGAACATGAACGACCACACCCTCGACCAACCCTCGACCGGTGCAGGAGGGTCCGCCGGACCGCACGTCCGACGGCGAGGCTACGATGACATCGTGAGCGGCACGGCCGACGCTTCGAGCAGCCCTCGACGGTTGTTCCTGCTCGACGGCCACAGCCTCGCGTACCGCGCGTTCTTCGCGCTGCCGCCGACGCTCGCCACCAGCAGCGGAACCATGACGAACGCGGTCTACGGCTTCACGTCGATGCTGATCAAGCTGCTCGGCGACGAACATCCCGAGCTGATCGCGGTCGCGTTCGACACGGGCGCGCCGACCGTGCGCCTGGAGATGGACGCCGACTACAAGGCCGGTCGGCGCGAGACCCCGGCCGACTTCGGCCCGCAGCTGACGCTGATCGAGGAGGTCCTGGCGACCCTGAAGATCCCGGTGGTCCGGATCGAGGGCCACGAGGCCGACGACGCGCTGGGCACGCTCGCGACCCGCGCCAGCGCCGAGGGGATCGACGCCGTGATCGTCACCGCCGACCGCGACTTCTTCCAGCTCGCCCGCGACCGTGACGACGGGACCGGGTCGATCTCCGTGCTGTTCAACCGGCGGGGCATCTCCGAGATCGACGCGATGGGTCCGGCCGAGATCGAGGCGAAGTACGGCGTCTCGCCGGCGCAGTACCTCGACTACGTGGCTCTGAAGGGGGACACCTCGGACAACATCCCGGGCGTCCCGGGGGTGGGGGAGAAGACCGCCGCGAAGCTCGTCCAGGAGTTCGGGTCGGTCGAGGAGCTCGTGGCGCGGACGGACGAGCTCCGGGGCAAGCAGAAGGAGAACGTCGCGGCGGCCGCCGACCGGCTGGCCCTGAACAAGCAGCTCGCCCGGATCGTGACCGACGTGGATCTGGACGTCGGACCCGAGGACGCCGTGATGGGGGAGTTCGACCCCGAGGCGGTCCGGCGGCTGTTCGTCTCCCTGGAGTTCCGCTCGCTGATCGACCGGCTCCAGGAGGCCGTGGGCGCCTCGAAGCCGAAGGCCGAGGTCGCCGAGCTCGACCTGCGCCGGGCCGAGCCGGCCGAGCTGGCGGCGATCCTGGAAGCGGGTCCGGCGGGGATCCGGATCGGGGTCGAGGCGGGCCGGATCGTCGGCGCGGCCGTCTCGGCAGGCGGCGCGCAGGCAGCGTACGCCGACCTCGAGGGCCTGGGCCCGATCGCGCCCCCCCTGGCCGACCCGGACGTCGCGTTGTGGACCCACGACGCGAAATCCCTGGAGCGGACCGTGACGGCCGAGGGCGGCGAGGTCGCGGGGGTCACGTTCGACACGATGCTCGCGGGCTACCTGCTGGACCCGGCCGCCGCCACGTATCCCCTGCGCGCGTTGAGCGAGCGGTACCTGGGTACCGACGTCCTGGGCGAGGAGGACGACGAGGCGGCGGGCCAGCTCTTCGCCGAGGACCCCTGGCGGATCACGGCGGCCGAGGCCGCGGCCGTGGCGCTGCTGACCCCGGTGCTCGAGGAGGAGATCGACCGCCAGAGCCTCCGCCCGCTCCTGGAGGACGTGGAGCTCCCGCTGTCGTCGGTGCTCGCCCGGATGGAGGCGCGGGGCGTCGGCCTCGATACCGCCTACCTCGGCGAGATGGGGACGTCGGTCCGTGAGCGGATGGCGTCCCTGACCGCGGCGATCTACGCGGCGGCCGGGCGCGAGTTCAACCTGAACTCGCCGCCGCAGCTGCGCCAGGTGCTCTACGAGGAGCTCGGCCTGCAGCCCGGGCGCAAGACGCCCAAGGGTGAGCTCTCCACCGATGCGAGCGTGCTGGAGAAGCTCCGGGCGGACAACCCGATCGTGGACGACCTCCTGTCCTGGCGTGAGCTGGACAAGCTGAACTCCACCTACCTCGAGGCCCTGCCGAGGATGGTCGATCCGCGAGACGGCAGGGTCCACACGACGTTCAACCAAGCGGTCGCCGCCACCGGCCGCCTCAGCTCCTCGAACCCGAACCTGCAGAACATCCCGGCGCGCTCGGAGCTCGGCCGCCAGATCCGCAGCGCGTTCGTCCCCGGCGGAGCGGGCCAGGTCCTGCTGGTGGCTGACTACTCGCAGATCGAGCTGCGCGTACTGGCCCACCTGTCCGGGGACGAGGGGTTGCGGGAGGCCTTCGCGGGCGGCCTGGACATCCACGCCGCGACGGCCGCGACGGTGTTCGGCGTGCCGGTCGAGGAGGTCGACGCCGAGATGCGGCGGCGCGCGAAGATGGTGAACTACGGCCTCGCGTACGGCATGAACGCGTACGGGCTCGGGCAGCGTCTCGACATCCCGCCGGGGGAGGCCGAGGAGATCCTCCAGGGGTACTTCGGGGGCTTCCCCAAGATCCGCGAGTACCTGCGTGCCCAGGTCGAGCGGGCGCGGCTGGACGGCTACACGGAGACGATCCTGGGCCGCCGCCGGTACATCCCGGAGCTCACCAGCGGCAACCGTCGGCTCCAGGCCCTCGGCGAACGTCAGGCGCTGAACGCGCCGATCCAGGGCAGCGCCAGCGACGTGTTCAAGCTCGCGATGATCGGCGTGGACGCCGCGATCCGGGAGGATCCCGACCTGGACCTCCATATGTTGCTGACGGTCCACGACGAGTTGGTGTTCGAGGTGCCCGAGGCGCGCGTCGAGGACGCGGCGGCGATCGTGCGGGACCGGATGGAGCACGCGATCGACCTCGAGGTGCCGCTGCGCGCCGACATCGGCTGGGGCCCGAACTGGGCCGACGCCGCGCCAGCGGGTCACTGAGGCGCGGCGGCTGTTTGACGCCCTTTCCGCAGGCCACCTACCATGCTTGCGGCCCGCGGGGTGTGGTCCCGCGCCCGGGCAAATCCCACCCGCCCTGGCGAACGCTTCCCGCGTGCTCGGAAGGAGTCCGAACGGATGAGTGACGAGACCACGGTCGCGCCCGAAGAGGCGGCGATCGAGACGGCCGAGGCGCCCGAGCCCCAGGCACCGGCGCCGGCCGCAGCGAAGGCGGGCGACGAGCCCGACCTGACCCCCGAGGAGCTGATCGCGGCCCTCGAGGCGTCGTTCAAGGATTTCAAGGACGGGGACATCGTCGACGGCGAGGTCGTGAAGATCGACCGCGACGAGGTGCTCGTCGACATCGGCTACAAGTCCGAGGGCGTGATCCCCACGAAGGAGCTCTCGATCCGCCACGACGTCGACCCGAACCAGGTGGTCAAGGTCGGCGACCGGATCGAGGCTCTCGTGCTCCAGAAGGAGGACAAGGAAGGGCGCCTGATCCTGTCGAAGAAGCGCGCGCAGTACGAGCGCGCGTGGGGCCGGATCGAGGAGATCATGCGCTCCGGCCAGACGATCAAGGGCCCGGTGATCGAGGTGGTCAAGGGCGGACTGATCCTCGACATCGGCCTGCGCGGGTTCCTGCCGGCCTCGCTGGTGGATCTGCGCCGTGTGCGCGACCTGCAGCCGTTCGTCGGCCAGGAGCTCGAGGCGAAGATCATCGAGCTCGACCGCAACCGGAACAACGTGGTGCTGTCGCGGCGCGCGTTCCTCGAGGAGTCGCAGTCGGAGGGCCGGAAGAAGTTCCTGGAGAACCTGAAGAAGGGCGAGCGGCGCAAGGGCACGGTCAGCTCGATCGTGAACTTCGGCGCGTTCGTCGACCTGGGCGGCGTGGACGGCCTGGTCCACGTCTCGGAGCTCTCGTGGAAGCACGTCGACCACCCTCAGGAGATCGTCGCGGTCGGCCAGGAGGTCGAGGTCGAGGTGCTCGACGTCGACCTCGAGCGCGAGCGCGTGTCACTGTCGCTGAAGGCGACCCAGGAGGATCCCTGGAAGGAGTTCGAGCGCACGTCGAAGACCGGCTCCGTGATCACGGGAACGGTGACGAAGCTCGTGCCCTTCGGTGCGTTCGTCCGTGTCGCGCAGGGGATCGAGGGGCTCGTCCACATCTCGGAGATCAGCAACGAGCATGTGGATTCGCCGGAGTCGGTCCTGAGCGTCGGCCAGGAGGTCCAGGTCAAGGTGATCGACGTCGACGTCTCACGGCGTCGGGTATCCCTGTCGATGCGGCAGGTCAGCTCGCCGGCCCCCAAGCCGAAGGAGATCGAGGTGGAGGCCGAGGCTCCGGCGCGCGAGCCGGCGCCGGAGATGTCCACGACGATCGAGGTCCCGCAGGCGATCCTCGAGGCCGTGGCGGCCGCCGAGGCATCGGCCCCCGCCCAGGCCGAGCCCGAGGCCGAGGCCGAACCGGAGGCGGAGCCCGAGGCGGCGGTCGCCGTCGTCGAGGAGGTCGTCGAGACCGCGCCCGAGGAGGTTCCCGCCGAGGAGCCGGCGCCCGAGGAGGCAGCTGCCGAGGAGGCACCGGCGTCCGAGCCGGAGGCCGAGGCCGCACCCGAGGAGGAGGTCTCGCTGGAGGCGATCCTCGAGGACCTGAAGCGCCGCGAGGGCCGCGGCGAGTGATCGACCCATGCTCCTGCTTGGGCTGACCGGGGGACTGGGCTCGGGCAAGTCGACGGTCGCGGGGATGCTCCGCGAACGTGGGGCCGTGATCCTGGACGCCGATGCGTTCGCCCGCGAGGCGGTCGTCGCCGGCTCCGAGGGCTTCCGCCGGGTCGTCCAGCGGTTCGGCCGCGAGATCGTGGCGCCCGACGGCGAGCTCGACCGCGCGAAGCTCGCCGCGATCGTCTTCGCCGACCCTGCGGCCCTCGCCGAGCTGGAGGCGATCGTGCACCCGGAGGTCCGCCGCCTGATGGCCGAGGGGATCCAGGAGAACCTCGACACCGACCGCGTCGTGGCCCTCGTGAACCCCTTGCTGATCGAGATGGGGACCCATCGCGACTGCGACGTCGTCGTGGTGGTCTCGGTGGCTCCCGAGACGCAGGTCGCGCGTTCGGTGGCGCGGGGGATGGCCGAGGACGACGCCAGGGCGCGGATCGCCGCACAACTGCCGCTCGAGGAGCGCTCGCGTGCGGCCGACGTCTTGCTCGACAACGAGGGCACCCTGGAGGACCTCGAGCGCGAGGTCGAGGTGCTCTGGCGCGAGTTGACCGAGCGCACCGCCGCTCCCGCCTGAGGTCCTATCCTTCCCGGATGCGGTTCCGCGCGGTGTTCTTCGACGCCGGCGAGACGCTCGTGCACCCGTCGCCGTCGTTCCCCGAGTTGTTCTCACGCGTGCTCGCGGACGCGGGTCACGATCGCGATCCGGTCGCCGTCACCGACGCGTCGGCCGCGGTGTTCGCCGGGTTCGCTCGCGCGGCCGACGACCGAGAGCTGTGGACGATCTCGCCGGAGCGCTCGGCGCGGTTCTGGAAGGGCGTGTACGGACGGATGCTCGAGGCCTTGTCGCTGCCGTCGGGCGATGGACTGCGCGACGTGCTCTACGCCACGTTCACCGATCCGGCGAACTACGCGCTGTTCGACGACGTCCGCCCGACGCTCGACGCGCTGGGGGACGGTCCGACGCTCGGCATCGTGTCGAACTACGAGGCCTGGCTCGAGGATCTGCTCGGGCTGCTCGGTGTCCGGGACCGGTTCCCGGTTCGCGCGATCAGCGGGATCGAGGGGGCCGAGAAGCCGGATCCCGCGCTGTTCCGCGTGGCCCTGGACCGGGCCGGCGTCGCGCCGCGCGACGCCGCCTACGTCGGCGACAATCCGCCGTTCGACGTGGCGCCGGCGCGGGACCTCGGCATGACCCCGGTGCTGATCGACCGGCGCCGACGCTTCCCCGGTGAGGACTGCATCCGGATCGACGATCTGCGCGAGCTGCCGGCGGCGCTCGAGGGCGCGGCGTGACCGACCGGCTCTTCACCCTGCAGGAGGCGAACGCCGAGCTCCCCGAGCTCCGCGAGCGCCTGCCGCGCCTGCGCGAGGCACGGCAGGGGTTGATCGCCGCGACCGAGCGGATCGAGGAGGCGGTCTCCCGCGACGGCGGCGGTGTGGCCGAGCCCGGCTGGTTCGACCACCAGCGGACGCTGCGGGAGGAGGTGGAGCACCTGGCGGAACGCGGGATCCTGCTCCGCGACGCGGACGACGGACTCGTCGACTTCCCCGCCGAACGCGAGGGGCGCCGGGTCTTCTTGTGCTGGCGGCTCGGCGAGGATGACGTGGCGTGGTTCCACGAGGAGCACAGCGGCTTCGGCGGCCGCAAGCCCCTATGAGCGACCGATGAACGGCCGGCCCGCAGTCGTGGTGCTCGGGGCCACCGCCGAGGACCCGCCGCCCGGCATCGGAGCCGCGGCGGCGGTCGCGGAGCTCCGGTTCGCGGCCGACGGCGGGTCGCTGCCCGGCGCCCTGCGGGGGGCGTCGGCGCTTCTGGCGTGGGGAGCCGAGCGCCGCTGGCTCGAGGACGCGTGGGAGGCGGCCGAGGACCTCCGGTGGATCCAGGCCGCGAGCGACGGCGTCGACCGGCTCCTGTTCCCGGAACTGGCCGAGCGCGGCGTCGTCGTCACGAACGCGCGCGGCATCTTCGACGACGCGATCGGCGAGTGGGTCGTGGGCGTGATGCTCGCGATGTCCACGGGCCTGGCGACGTCGATCGCCGACCAGCAGCGCCGGCGCTGGGACCACGATCGCCGGACGCGGCGTCTCGCCGGCACGCGGCTGTTGAGCGTCGGGCCGGGGCCGATCGGCCGCGCGGTCGCCGTCCGGGCGCATGCGCTGGGTATGGAGATCGCCGCGGTGGGACGCGCCGCGCGACAGGATCCGCTGTTCGGCCGGATCGGAGGGCCGGAGGACTTCGCGCGGATGCTCGGCGCGGCCGATGTGATCCTGGACGTGCTGCCGCTCACGCCCGAGACCCGACACCGCTTCGACGCCGCGGCGTTCGCGGCGATGCGTCCCACGGCCCGCTTCGTGAACGTGGGCCGGGGCGGAACGGTGGACGAGACCGCCCTGATCGACGCGCTCCGGCGCGGGGCGATCGGCGGCGCGGCGCTCGACGTCTTCGAGCGGGAGCCCTTGCCGGAAGACTCGCCGCTGTGGACGATGCCGAACGTGATCGTCTCGCCCCACCTGTGCGGCGACGTCGAGGGCTGGGAGGCCGACGTGGTCCGGCTCTTCGTCGACAACCTCGGCCGATTCGTGCGGGGCGAGCCGCTGCGGAACCGCGTCGACCTCACCCTGGGTTTCGGGGTGGGCTAGGCTGCCCACGATGACCGAGCCCGTGATCGACGTTCGTGGTCTGCAAAAGCACTACGGCGACGTCGAGGCGGTTCGCGGTATCGACTTCGACGTGGCGCGAGGCGAGGTCTTCGCGATGCTCGGCCCCAACGGCGCGGGCAAGACGACCACGACCGAGATCCTCGAGGGCTACCGCGACAAGACCGCCGGTGAGGTCTCGGTGTTGGGACACGACCCCGCGAAGCGCGAGCAGACGCTGCGGGAACGGATCGGCATCGTGCTCCAATCCACGGGGATCGATCCCTTCCTCACGGTGACGGAGACGATCGAGATGTACGCCGGGTACTACCCGTCGCGTCGGCCGACCGCGGAGGTGATCGAGGTCGTGGGCCTCACCGAGAAGCGCGACACCCGAGTGAACAAGCTCTCCGGTGGGCAGCAACGCCGCCTCGACGTGGCGATCGCGCTGGCCGGCGACCCCGAGCTGCTCTTCCTGGACGAACCGACCACGGGATTCGATCCGGGCGCGCGACGCAACGCCTGGGAGGTCGTGAAGAACCTCGCGGCGATCGGGAAGACCGTGTTCCTCACCACGCACTTCATGGACGAGGCGCAGTACCTGGCCGACCGCGTGGTGGTGATCGCGAACGGAGCGATCGTCGCCGAAGGCCCGCCGGCCACGCTGGCCGGCAGGAACACCATGATGGCGAGCATCAGGTTCCGACTGGCGCCCGGCGCACCGGAGCCGCCCTCACTCGGCCAGCGGAGCGTGGGGGACGGGGCGTTCGAGATCGGCACGGAGGATCCCGCGGGGGTGCTCCACACGCTCACGGGCTGGGCCCTGGAACGGCACGTGGATCTCGACGGGCTCGAGGTCCACCGCCCGACGCTCGAGGACGTCTACCTCGAGCTCACCGGAGCGGAGGTTGGCACGTGAACGACGTCGCCCTCACCGCACGCCAGGTCCGCTACACGAACAGGGCGTTCTGGCGGAACCCCCAAGCGGCGTTCTTCACGTTCGCGTTCCCCTTGATGTTCCTGGTGATCTTCACGGCGCTGCTCGGCAAGGGCACGGTGACGGTCAACGGCCTGCCGTTCAACCAGTCCACCTACTACGTGGCGGGTATGTCGGCGTTCGCGATCATCACCGCCTGCTACACGAACCTTGCGATCAGCGTGACCTTCCAGCGGGACGCGGGCATCCTCAAGCGCACCCGAGGGACCCCGCTGCCCGGGTACGACTACCTGAGCGCTCGCGTGCTCCACGCGATCGTGATCGCGGTGATCCTTGTCTCGATCTGCTCCGTGTTCGGGGCGGTCTTCTACGGCGCGGAGATCCCCACAGGCGTGTCGCTGGCGGAGGCGATCGTGACGGTCCTGGTCGGGGCGGCCAGCTTCGCCGCGCTGGCCCTGGCCCTCACCTCGGTCATCCCCAACGCCGACGCGGCGCCCGCGATCGTGAACGCGACGATCCTGCCCCTGCTGTTCATCTCGGGGGTGTTCATCCCCATCGGCAGCAACGCCCCCCGGTGGGTCGATGTCCTCGGGAAGGTGTTCCCGGTCCGGCACCTGGTCGAGGCGTACCTCGGCGCCTACTACGGGAAGCCTTTCTTCGTGTTCTCCTGGCGGGACGTCGGCGTCGTGGCGATCTGGGGGATCGCCGGACTGCTGTTCGCGACGCGGCGCTTCTCCTGGGAGCCACGGAAGTAATGGGGACGGGAGGGTCTGCTACGCTCCGCGCCCGGGAGTGCCCAGGGAGGGACCTGTCGATGCGCAAGCTGCTGCTCGGTCTCACGGTTCTGACGATTCTCGCGGCCGCATGCGCGCCGAAGTCCTCGAGCACCACGCCGGCGGCGAGCGGCTCCGCCGCCTCCTGCGCGGTCGGCGACCTGAACCTCCACACCCCCGGCCAGCTCACGATCGCCACCGGCAACCCCGCGTACCTGCCCTGGTATGGCGGCACGTCCGTCGCGGGCTCGGACTGGAAGTCGGGCCAGTACACGGGGGATCCGCACACGGGCAAGGGCTACGAGTCGGCGTTCGCGTACGCGCTGGCCAAGCAGATGGGCTTCACGCCGGACCAGGTCGTCTGGGAGGGGATCCCGTTCAACAAGTCGTTCGCACCGGGGCCGAAGGACTTCGACTTCGCGATGCAGCAGATCTCGATCACGGCCAAGCGTGAGAAGGCCGTCGACTTCAGCGACGGCTACTACGACGTGAACCAGGCCCTGATCGCCGACAACGGATCGCCGGCGATCGGCGTGACGACGCTGGCCGGCCTGAAGGACCTGCGGCTCGGAGCGCCGGTCGGGACCACCAGCTTCGACGTGATCGAGCAGCTCGTACAGCCGACCACCGACCCGAAGGCCTATCCCGACCTCTCGACCGCGCTGAAGGCGATGAAGAACGGGCAGATCGACGGCGTGGTCGTGGACTTCCCGGACGCGTTCTACGGCTACGCCGACCAGATCGTCGGCCAGTTCCCGCCGCTCGGCGGGCAGCAGGAGCAGTTCGGCCTGACCTTCGAGAAGGGCAACCCGCTCGTGAGCTGCGTGAACCAGGCGATCGCCGCGCTCAAGGCCGACGGCACGCTGACGAAGCTCCAGAACAAGTGGCTCCAGACCGACGCCGACGTGCCGGTCTTCAGCTGAGCCGGACGGAGTCTCATGGTCGGAGGCGGCGGGCCCAGCCCGGACGTCTCCTCCCCGCGAGGCGGGCCGGGCGACCCGCGCGTCCCGCGCCCGGGCGGCGACCCGCGGTCCCGGATCCTGGGAGGGCGTGACCGGAGCGCGCGCAACGTCTGGATCGCCGTCGCGAGCACCGTGATCTTCTTCGGGGTCGCCGCGATCGTGATCGTGCGGTCGCCCGGCTGGCCCGAGCTGAAGGCGTCGTTCTTCGACCCGGCGGAGTTCCGCTACTCGCTGCCGAAGATCCTGTCGAAGTTCGTCCGCAACGTGGCGATCTTCTGCATCGCCGAGGTGTTCGTCTTGCTCCTCGCGCTGCTCCTCGCCGTGATGCGCAGCCTCGTCGGTCCGGTGTTCACGCCGCTGCGGATCCTGTCGGCCGCGTACACCGATGTCTTCCGCGGGATGCCGACGATCCTGGTGATCTTCCTGCTGGGCTACGGCATGCCGTCCCTGAACCTCCAGGGGATCCCGGACTCGGAGTTCTTCTGGGCGATCGTGGCGCTCGTCCTCGTGTATTCCGCGTACGTGGCCGAGGTATACCGCGCGGGGATCCAGGCGGTCCATCCGAGCCAGGTGGCGGCCGCCCGGTCGCTCGGGCTGTCGCGGTGGCAGTCGATGCGGCACGTCGTGCTGCCCCAGGCGGTCCGCAGCGTGATCCCGCCGCTGCTGAACGACTTCATCGGCCTGCAGAAGGACTCCGCGCTCGTGGCCTTCCTCGGGATCATCGAGGCGTTCCAGCAGGCGACGATCATCCAGCAGAGCGACTTCAACTTCACGCCGTTCGTCGCCCTCGCGCTGGTGTACATCGTGATCACGATCCCGCAGGCCCGGGCCGTGGACCGGCTGATCGCGCGGGACCAGCGCCGGCGGCAGGCGGCGGCGATGTGACCGAGTCGGTCCGGATCACCGGGCTCCACAAGTCCTTCGGCGACCTGGAGGTGCTGAAGGGGATCGATCTCGTCGTGGACACGCACCAGGTCGTGTGCCTGATCGGCGCCTCCGGATCCGGGAAGTCGACCTTGCTGCGGTGCATCAACCTGCTGGAACCGATCGACGCCGGCACGATCGAGATCGACGGGGTCGCGATCACCTCCGGGAGCGTCGACGTGAACGCGGTCCGGCGCCGGATCGGCATCGTGTTCCAGGCGTTCAACCTGTTCCCGCACATGACGATCCTGCGCAACGTGGCGCTGGCGCCGGAGAAGGTGCTCGGCCGCAGCCACCGCGAGGCCGAGGCGCAGGCCCGCGAGCTGCTGGAGCGGTTCGGCCTCGGCGACAAGGCCGAGGACTATCCCGACCGGCTCTCCGGCGGGCAGCAGCAACGGGTCGCGATCGTGCGGGCGCTCGCGATGCAGCCCGACATCCTGCTGCTGGACGAGGTCACGAGCGCCCTGGACCCGGTGCTGGTGGCGGAGGTCCTCGACGCGATCCGCGAGCTCGCCGACGCCGGCATGACGATGGTCGTGGCCACCCACGAGATGGGGTTCGCCCGCGACGTGGCGAACGACGTCGCGTTCCTGCACGAGGGCCGGATCCTGGAGGAGGGGCCGCCGGACCGGATCTTCCGGGAGCCGCAGGACCCCGAGACGAAGCGGTTCCTGGACCGGATCATCGCCGCCGGCCGGATGGAGGGCTTGGATGTCTCCGGCGGCTCCTAGACTGAGCTCGTGCCCCCCTTCACGATCGTCTCGGAGTTCGAGCCGGCCGGCGACCAGCCGCAGGCGATCGACGACCTGACGGCGGCCGTCGCCGCCGGCGACCCGGCGGTCACGCTGCTCGGTGCCACCGGCACCGGGAAGACGTTCACGATCGCCCACGTGGTCCAGCGCCTGCAGCGGCCCACGCTGGTGATGGCGCCGAACAAGTCCCTCGCGGCGCAGCTCGCGAACGAGTTCCGAGAGTTCTTCCCGGAGAACGCGGTGGAGTACTTCGTCAGCTACTACGACTACTACCAGCCCGAGGCCTACGTCCCGCAGACCGACACGTACATCGAGAAGGACAGCTCGGTGAACGAGGAGATCGAGCGGCTGCGGCACTCGGCCACCGCGGCGCTGCTCAGCCGGCGCGACGTCCTGATCGTCGCGAGCGTCTCCGCGATCTACGGCCTTGGCTCGCCCGAGGAGTACGAGGGGCAGCTGCTGCGGGTCTACCGCGGCACCGAGATCCCGATGGAGTTCGCGATGCAGCGCCTCGTGGACATCCAGTACAAGCGGAACCAGGTCAGCCGCGCCCGCGGCACGTTCCGCGTCACCGGCGACACGCTCGAGATCTTCCCGCCGTACGAGAAGTCCGGGTACCGGATCGAATGGTGGGGCGACACGGTGGAGCGGATCAGCCTGTTCGATCCGACCACCGGCGAGATCGTGAAGGACGACATCGTCGACCACACCACGTTCCCGGCCACCCACTACGTGGCGGGCGAGGACCGGATGAAGCAGGCGCTCGTCACGATCGAGGAGGAGCTCCAGCAGCGGCTCGCGTGGCTCACCGACAACGGCAAGCTCCTCGAGGCCGAGCGGCTGCGGATGCGCACCACCTACGACCTCGAGATGCTCCGCGAGGTCGGGTTCTGCAGCGGGATCGAGAACTACTCGCGACATATCGACGGCCGCGCGGCCGGCACGGCGCCGTTCACGCTGCTCGACTACTTCCCTGAGGACTACCTGGTGGTGCTCGACGAGTCGCACGTGACCGTGCCGCAGCTGCACGGGATGTACGAGGGGGACGTCTCGCGCAAGAGCACGCTCGTCGACTACGGCTTCCGGCTGCCGTCGGCGATCGACAACCGGCCGCTGCGGTTCGAGGAGTTCCAGGAGCGCGTGCCGCAGGTCGTGTACATGTCGGCCACGCCGAGCCCCTACGAGCTGCGGGCGTCGACGAAGGTGGTCGAGCAGATCGTGCGCCCCACCGGCCTGATCGATCCCGAGGTCGAGATCCGGCCCACGAAGGGCCAGGTCGACGATCTGATCGAGGAGATCCGCAAGCGCACCGAGGCCGAGCAGCGCGTGCTGGTCACGACGCTCACGAAGAAGATGGCCGAGGACCTCACGGACTACCTGGTCGAGATGGGGATCCGCGTCCGGTACCTCCACTCCGAGGTCGACACGCTGCAGCGGATCGAGATCGTCCGCGACCTGCGCCTGGGGGAGTTCGACGTCCTGGTCGGCATCAACCTGCTGCGGGAGGGGCTCGACCTTCCCGAGGTATCGCTGGTCGCGATCCTCGACGCCGACAAGGAGGGATTCCTGCGGTCGGAGACCTCGCTGATCCAGACGATCGGCCGCGCCGCGCGCAACGTCGACGGCACGGTCCTGATGTACGCCGACAGCGTCACGGACTCGATGCGCCTGGCGATCTCCGAGACCCAGCGCCGCCGCGGGATCCAGATGGCGTACAACACGGAGCACGGGATCGATCCCCAGACCGTCCGCAAGCGCGTCACCGACATCCTGTTGTCGCTCCGCGGCGACGAGGCCGCCCCGACCACCCCGAAGCCGGAGCGCCGCCGACGCCCGTCGCATCCCGAGATGCCCACCGAGGAGCTCGAGCGCCTGATCCGGAGCCTCGAGGAGGAGATGCACCAGGCGGCGAAGGACCTCCGGTTCGAGTACGCGGCGCGGCTGCGCGACGAGGTCCAGGAGCTCCGCAAGGAGCTGAAGCAGCTCCGCGAGGCGGGCGTGGCGTAGCCTGTCGCGCGATGGCGCGGCTCAGCATCCGGGCGACCACGGCGTGGCTCGGCCCCGGACGGCTCGTCGAGGACGCGCAGGTCGTGGCCGAGGACGGCGTGATCACCTACGCGGGGACCGCCACCCCGATCGAGGCCGCGGACTCCGAGGTGGTCGTGGACGGCTTCTTGATGCCGGCGGCGGCCGACCGCCACGTGCACGTCGAGCTCTCCGATCCGAGCGCCGTGCTCGCCGGCGGGGTGACCGCCGTCCGGGACCTGGCGTGGCCGCCGGAGCGGATCTTCCCCCTCGCGGATCTCTCCGAATTGCCGACGTTCGACGGGCCGCTGATCCGCGCCGCCGGACCGATCCTGACGGCCCGCGACGGCTACCCCACGAGCGCGTCGTGGGCGCCGCCGGGCACGGGGCGCGTGCTCGCGGGACCGGAGGACGCGGCCGCGGCGGTGGCGGAGCTGGCCGCGGCCGGGGCCACCGCGATCAAGGTCTCGCTGAACGCCGAGGCTGGCCCCACGCCGGGGGACGCCGAGCTCGCGGCGCTCTGCGAGGCGGCGCGTGAGGCCCGCCTGCCGGTCACCGCGCACGCGCAGGGGGCCGGCCAGGTGGAGCGCGCGCTCGGCGCCGGCGTCGACGAGCTCGCCCATACGCCGTGGACGCACCGGCTGTCGGAAGACGTCGTGACGATGGCGGCCGCGCGGATGCGGATCGTCTCGACCCTCGACATCCAGTCGTTCGGGCGCGACACGCCCGAGATCCGCACGGCGCTCGACAACCTCCGGCGGTTCCACGACGCGGGCGGCACGGTGATCTACGGCACGGACCTGGGCAACGGCCCGGTGCCGCCGGGCATCGACGTGCGCGAGCTGCTCCTGCTGCGCGAGGCCGGCCTGACGAACGAGCAGGTCCTCGGCGCGATGATCCGGGCGCCCTTGGACCTCGACGCCCCCGCGGATCTCGTGGCGGTCGCCGGCGACCCGCTCGAAGATCCCGGGGCGTTCGAAGAGCTCCTGCTGGTGGTGCGCGCCGGCCGCGTCGTCCGGCATCGATGAGGATCAGGACGGGCTGAGCAGGGGAGCGAGCTCGGCGAAGCAGCGGTCGACGTCGCCCTCGTCGTTGAAGAAGTGCGGGCTGATCCGCAAGCCGTCGCCGCGGAAGTCGGTACAGACGTCGCGCGCCAGCAGCGCGTGGCAGATCGCCTCGGCCTCCGCTCCGACCCGGACGTTCACGACGCCGCCGCGCTCCTCGCGCGCGCGTGGCGTCCGCACCTCCAGCCCCAGCGCGTCCGCGTGCTCGATCACGCGATCCTGCAGCTCCCACTGCCGCTCCCGGATCCGAGGCACCCCGACCTCGGCGATCACCTCGATGCCACCCTGGGCGATCGGATAGACGGGGGCCGGCGGGGTTCCGTGCTCCAGGCGCCGCGCACTCGGGTGGTAGATGAGGTGCTCGGTGTCGAACGAGAACGGCTCGGCGGTGCCGAACCAGCCGGTGATCGTGGGGCGCAGGGACGGCAGGAGATCGCGGCGAGCGTAGAGGAACACGCAGCCCGGTCCCCCGCACAGGAACTTCAGCGTGCCGGCGGCGTACAGATCGCATCCGAGGGCGTGGAGGTCCAGCGGCAGGACGCCGATCCCGTGGTAGTCGTCGACGAAGCTGAGCGCTCCCCGGCTCCGGGCGATCGCGCAGATCGCGGCGGCGTCGACGATCGCGCTCGAGCGGTACAGGACCCGGTTCACCATCACGAGGGCCGTGCGTTCGTCGATCGCCTCGTCGTAGCGCTCGAGCGGCAGGGTGCGCCCGTCGGGGGAGCGCAGGAACACGAGCTCGGCGCCGGCGCGGTCGGCCCACGCCCGCCACACGTGCCCGTCGGTGGGGAAGTCCAGCTCCGACAGCACGATCCGGTTCCGGTCGGCGGTCAGATCCAGGCACGAGGCGACCGTGGCCAGCGCGATCGACACGTTCGTCGTCAGGGCGACCTCGTCGGCGTCGCAGCCGACGAGCGCGGCGAAGGCTCGCTTCAGTCTCCCCATCGCGGGGAAGATGTCCTCGAACCAGACGTGGTCGGGCGCGCCCTTGCGCGCCCAGGCTTCGACGTAGTCCTGCAGGTAGCGGCGTGACCGGTCGCCGACCGGGCCCAGCGACGCGCTGATCAGGTACGCCTTGCGGCGGACCACCTCGAACTCGTTGCGGTAGCCGGCGAGGTCGCGCGCCATCTCGGCGCTCAGACGCCCTTGTCCAGCAGGTAGTCGACATAGAGCGGCCGCAGCGCCTCGCCGACCTCACCCGAGTCGGCGTCGTACAGGACGTCGTTGATCAGGGCGAGCGGGTGCACGATGTCGACCTTCGAGCGCTGGTCGTCCCCGATCACCTCCTCCGCGACCGGGAGCGCCTTCACCAGATCCCACAGGAAGGCGACGTCGACGTGGTGCTTCGCGGTCTCGATCGCCAGGTCGTGGAGATCCTTGATCGGCATCGCCTCGAGCTCGTCCCGGGTGCGCACGGGCGGAGCCTAGCGCACGGGGGTGCCGGCGCCCCCGGCGGGCTTCAGGTACCGCTCGAACCAGCCCAGCGTGCGCGTCGTGAGGTCGAGGACGGCGGGGAAGTCCCGGACGCCGTGGCCCTCGTCGGGGTACACGACCACCTCGGCCGGGATCCCGCGGGCGCGCAGCGCCCGGAACATCTCGACGGCCTGACCGGGCGGCGTGGCGCGGTCGTTCCGGCCGGCCGTCAGCAGGGTGGGGGTGCGCAACGTCTCGCCCATCAGAACGGGGCTCCGGAGGTGGTGCTGGCCGCCGGGTTCCTCGGGCACGTCCCGGAGGAAGTCGCCGACCCAGTCGATCAGGCTCGAGTTGAAGTGCTCGGAGTACCAGTCCGTCACCGGGCTGATCGAGACCGCCGCCCGGAACCGCGGGTCCTGCGCCGGCAGCCAGGCCGCCATGAAGCCGCCGTAGCTTCCGCCGTAGATCCCGATCCGATCGGGGTCGGCGACGCCGGCCGCGACGACGGCGTCCACGCCCGCCAGGAGGTCCTTCGCATCGTCACCGCCCATGTCGCCGACCACCCGTTCGGCGAAATGCCGCCCGCGGCCGCTGGAGCCCCGCGGGTTCGGCATCAGGATCGCGTAGCCCTTCGACAGCAGGAGGGCTTGCGTCGTTCCCAGCCACCCCTCGGTGACCGCGCCGACCGGCCCGCCATGCACCAACAGGATCAGCGGGAACGGACCGACGCCCGCGGGCGTCCGCACCAGGCCATCGATCCGCAGCCCGTCGGGCGCGTCCCAGGAGATCCGCTCCGAGCGGCCGAGGTGGCGGATCGACTCGGCGCGGCCGGCGTGGTCGGTTGCGGCGAGCTCCCGTTCGGCGCCGTCGTGGACCGCGACGATCGCCGGCGGCCGCCGGGCGCTCGCGACGGCCACGGCGAAGCCGCCGCCGGGGAGGGGGGAGCCGGCCGGCTGGTAGTCGCCGACACCCTCGCCGGTCCGCCAGAGCTCGTGCGCGGCGCCGGTCGACGGATCGACGTGCAGGGCGACCGCGTCCATCCCCTCAAGGCCGATCGCGAAGATCCCGTCGTCGGTCCAGCGGGTCCACGACACGTCCACCGGTCCGGCGTCGACCGTGCGGCGTTCGCCGGAGCCGGCGTCCACCAGCACGAGGTCGCCGGCGGCCACGTACCGGTCGCTGCACAGCGCCTCGATCACCGCGACGGTCCGACCGTCGGGCGACCCCTCGGCGAAGTTCAGCTGGATGTCGCTGGTCAGCGCGGTCCGCTCGGAGCCGTCGACAACGTCGATCACCGCGAGCTCGGCGCCGTACCAGGCGCCCTCCCCGGGCGCGCCGGAGACGATCGCCGCCGCGGCGTCGTCGCCCAGCCAGGACGCCTCCCAGACGTTGCGGCCCTCCGCCGAGATGCATCGCGCTTCGCCGGTCACGGCGTCGAGGACCCACAGGCGGCGCCACTCGTCGGCCTCGTCGGTGGACTCGACGTCCGGCAGCCAGCCCGGCGCGGCCGCGTCACCGCGCCCGAGCGTCCCCGACCCGAGCGCGTCGGCCTGCTCCGCGTGCTCCCCGGCGACCACGAGCAACAACCGGGTCCCGTCGGGCGACCACCGGTGGTGCTCGACCACGCCCGCGACGTCGCCGAGCCGGCGGGCCTCGCCGAAGGTCCGTGCGTCCAGCGCGTAGACCTGCAGGCGGCCCTCCTGGAGCCGGTCGGAGAGGAAGGTCAGGGTCGAGCCGTCCGGGGACCACCGGGGCTGGACATCGTCGTTCGGCCCGGCGGTGATCGTGCGCCAGCCCGAGCCGTCGGCCGCGGCCAGGCAGATCCGGCTCCGCTCGTGCCCCTCGAACCCGGCCAGCACCTCGCCGGGGAACGCGACGAGCCGCCCATCCGGAGACGCCTCGGGGGTCCCGAGGCCGGTGACCGCCCCGAAGCCGGGCTCGAGGCAGGCGCGGAAGAACGCCTCGACCTCCCGATACGCGGGGGTCTCGCGGAGGTCGCGTTCCATGGGCCGCAAGCCTACCGAGGCCGCGGATCGGGCGTGTCCGGGGTGGCCGCTACACTCGTCCGGCGTGGGCACCGACACCCTCGTCATCCATGGCGCCCGGGAGCACAACCTCCGCAACGTCACGCTGGAGCTGCCCCGGAACGCCCTGATCGTCTTCACCGGGCTGTCCGGCTCCGGCAAGTCGTCGCTGGCGTTCGACACGATCTACGCCGAGGGCCAGCGCAGGTACGTCGAGTCGCTCTCGTCCTACGCCCGGCAGTTCCTGGGCCAGATGGAGAAGCCCGACGTCGACTTCATCGAGGGCCTCAGCCCGGCGATCTCGATCGACCAGAAGTCGACGTCCCGGAACCCGCGGTCCACCGTCGGCACGATCACGGAGGTCTACGACTACCTCCGGGTGCTCTTCGCTCGCGTGGGGCATCCGCATTGCTACAACTGCGGGCGCCCGATCGGCCGGCAAACGCCCGAGCAGATCGTGGACCAGGTGCTCGAGCTGCCGGAGGGAACCCGGTTCCAGGTGCTCGCGCCGGTCGTCCGGGGCCGAAAGGGCGAATACGAGAAGCTCCTGCAGGAGCTGGCGCGCAAGGGATATCCGCGGGCACGGATCGACGGCGAGGTCCGGGACCTTGCAGAGCCGATCCGGCTGCCGAAGACCTACAAGCACACGATCGAGGTGGTGGTGGACCGGCTGGTCGCGAAGCCGGACATCCGCCGGCGGGTGGCCGACTCGATCGAGCAGGCGCTCGAGCTCGCAGAAGGGATCGCGGCGATCGCCGTCACCACGCCCGAGGGCCACGAGGACGTCCAGACCTTCTCGCAGAAGCTCGCGTGCACGTTCTGCGGGATCTCCTTCGACGAGCTCGCGCCGCGGAACTTCTCGTTCAACTCGCCGTACGGGGCGTGCCAGACGTGCGACGGCTTGGGCACGCGCCTCGAGGTCGACCCCGAACTGGTCGTGCCGCACCCCGACCTCAGCGTCGCCGAGGGCGCCCTGTCGCCGTACGGCGCGAACGCCGAGTACTGGACGCGCGTCCTGGAGGCGGTGGCCACGGCGAACGACTTCGAGCTCACCACCCCGTGGAAGAAGCTGCCGAAGCGCGCCCGGGACGTCCTGCTGTTCGGCTCCGACGACTCGGTCCACGTGACCTACAAGAACCGGTACGGCCGACAGCGCTCCTACTGGACCACGTTCGAGGGCGCGATCCCGAACATCGAGCGCCGTCACGACGAGACCGACTCCGACGCGGCGCGCGAGAAGCTCGAGCAGTTCATGCGCGAGGTCCCATGCCGCGCGTGCAAGGGTCAGCGCCTGCGGCCCGAGACGCTCGCGGTCACGATCGGCGGCAAGAACATCGCGCAGGTGACCGACCTGCCGATCCGGGACGCGCTGACCTTCGTGGGCGAGATGGACCTCAGCGAGCGCGAGGAGATGATCGCGGTGCGCCTCGTGAAGGAGATCCGGGCGCGCCTCGGGTTCCTGGTCGACGTCGGGCTGGACTACCTGACGCTCGGACGCGCCGCCGGCACGCTCGCCGGCGGCGAGGCGCAGCGGATTCGCCTGGCCACCCAGATCGGCAGCGGGCTGGTCGGCGTGCTCTACATCCTCGACGAGCCCTCGATCGGCCTGCACCAGCGCGACAACCGGCGGCTGCTCGACACCCTGATCCGCCTGCGCGACCTCGGGAACACCCTGATCGTCGTCGAGCACGACGAGGCGACGATCCTCGAGGCCGACCACATCGTCGACATCGGACCGGCCGCGGGGGAGCACGGCGGCGAGGTCGTGTACACCGGCGACCTGAAGGGTCTGCTGGAGTGCGAGGGCTCGATGACCGGCGCGTTCCTCTCCGGGCGGCGCACCGTGCCGGTGCCCGAGGTGCGGCGGCGGCGAGGGGACAAGAAGCTCCGCCTCGAAGGGGCCCGCGAACACAACCTGCGCAACGTCACGGTCGACATCCCGCTCGGGCTGTTCGTGTGCGTCACCGGTGTCTCCGGCAGCGGGAAGTCGACCCTCGTGCAGGACGTCCTGCTCCGCGTGTTGATGCAGAAGGTCTACCGGTCACGACTGCTCCCCGGGAAGCACCGCAGGTTGGTCGGCTGGGAGCAGGTCGACAAGGTGATCGACATCGACCAGTCGCCGATCGGGCGGACGCCGCGGTCGAACCCCGCCACCTACACCGGGGTGTTCGATCACGTCCGCAAGCTGTTCGCCCAGGTCCCGGAGGCGCGGATCCGCGGGTTCCAGCCGGGACGCTTCTCGTTCAACGTCCGCGGCGGCCGGTGCGAGAACTGCGCCGGCGACGGCCAGATCAAGATCGAGATGCACTTCCTGCCGGACGTCTACGTGACCTGCGAGGTGTGCAAGGGCCGGCGCTACAACCGTGAGACGCTCGAGGTGAGGTACAAGGGCCGCTCGATCAGCGATGTCCTGGAGATGAGCGTGGAAGAGGCGCTCGAGTTCTTCCGGAACATCCCTCCGATCGCGCGGCACATGCAGGTGCTGTTCGACGTCGGCCTCGGCTACATCAAGCTCGGGCAGCCGGCGCCCACCCTCTCCGGCGGGGAGGCCCAACGGATCAAGCTCGCGTCCGAGCTGCACAAGCGGGCCACCGGCAACACCCTGTACGTGCTGGACGAGCCCACCACCGGGCTGCACTTCGAGGACATCCGCAAGCTGCTCCAGGTCCTGCAGCGGCTCGTCTCGGCCGGCAACACCGTGCTGGTGATCGAGCACAACCTCGACGTGATCAAGACGGCCGACTGGCTGATCGACCTTGGCCCGGAGGGAGGCGACCAGGGCGGCACGGTCGTGGCGGCCGGCACCCCGGAGGACGTGGCGGCCGATCCCGCGTCGCACACCGGGCGGTTCCTCGCCGAGGTCCTCGGCACGCTCCCGCTGGCGGTTCCGGAGACGTCGGAGGCCTCGACCCCCGGCTGAGGATCGGTTGGTAGTATCCGCGCCGACGTGTCGAAGCGACCCATCGCTCTGATCGCCGGTCTGGCGCTGCTCGCCGGCGCGTGCGCCTCCGCCGCAACGGCGACCTCCGTCGATCTCAACACCAGCTTCGTTCCGATGGTGGCCGACACCCTGGACAACGTGGGCCTCGGCTCCGCGGTCGCGGTGGACAGCAACGGCCTCCCGTACGTGACCTACTTCGGGTTCCCCGGCGTGGTGCAGAAAGGCCAGATCGCGATCCCGCGGCCGATCGGATCGCCTTACGTGCCGGCCGTCCTGCTGACGACGGTCACCCAGCAAGGGATCTGGCTCCACGGCGCGATCGATCAGACGAAACCGGCGGCCGTCCCCGCGGGGGTCAACATCCCGTTCGGGCCGGTGAGCACGACGAAGCTCCCGCTGACCGAGGACAACGCGAACGGCACCGCGATCGCGATGGCCTCCGACGGCACGATCCACGCCGCGTGGACCGCGGGGGGAACGGTCGACTACGGAACCACGACGCTCACCGGATCCGCAACGGTGGAGCAGGTCTTCTCCTACGGCGCCGACCTGTCGAAGGCGGGCCCCGTCTCGCAGCCGGGGATCGCGCTGGATCCCGACGGTAACCCGATGATCGCGTTCGCCGTGGATACGGGCACGGGGGTCGACATCTCGGTCGCCACGAAGACGGGCCAGGCCTGGAAGGTCCAGACGGTCGCCAAGACCGGGACCTGCAACGGGTGCGCCCGGCCCGCGCCGACCGGGATCGTGATGAGCGGGGGATCGCCGCAGGTGATCTTCGCTGACGCCGGGAAGCGGATGGTCGAGAGCGCGACCCTGACCGGCGGGACCTGGGTACTCGCGACGGTGGAGAGCGGCGTGACCGGCGACGGCCTGTCGGTATCGGCTTCCGGCGGCAAGGCCTACGCCGCCTACTTCACGGGCGACGGAGCGGTGCACGTCGCCGTGGGACAAGGCGGGGCCTGGACCGTGAAGGACGCCGGGACCGCGCCGAACCCCGACCCCCAGGCGACCGGGACGGCCGCGCCTCGGACCGCGGTCACTGCCGACGACAAGACGATCTGGGTGGCATGGGACGACAAGGACAAGGGCGTCGTGCTCGTCTCGGGAACCGACACGTTCGCCCCGGTGTCGACGCCGGGGACCGCCTCGGGCTCCGCGCCTGCGCTCGCGGTCGGCAGCCGGGGCACGATCCTCAGTTGGTACAACGCCACGACCCAGAACCTCATGGTCGGTTCGCTCGGGGAGAACAAGGATTTGCTCCTCGCGAACCCGAGTCCGTCGCTGACCTTGAGCATCGCCCCGACGACACCCGCGGGCTGCGGGAAGGACAAGAAGGTGTCGTTGACCGAGGTGGCCAAGGGGACCGCGTTCCAGGAGGCGTGCCTCGTCGCCGACGCGGGGAAGTCCTTCGTGATCGATTTCGATAACCAGGACCCCGCGAGCGCCACCGGCCCCCACAACATCGTGATCTTCAAGACCGCGGCCGACGTTTCGAACCCGAGCAGCGCGCTGTTCACGGGCGACCCGGTCCTCGGCCCGGCGAAGGTGAACTACGACGTCAAGAGCCTCTCGGCCGGCGACTACTACTTCCACTGCGAGTTCCACCCCACGACGATGATCGGAACGCTCGCCGTGGTCACCGGCGCGAAGTAGCCGCCGGAACACCGGACCTTCACGGGCGCGTCGCCGGGCGCCGCTAGCATGGGCGGACGTGAGCATCCCGCGCCCGGCCCCGTCGAGCATCCCCGACGTCCCCGGCGCCTACCTCTTCCGGGACGCCGACGGCCGCGTGATCTACGTGGGCAAGGCCGCCTCCCTCCGGAAACGCCTCGTCTCGTACTGGGGACGGCCCCTCCATGCTCGGACCGAGGCGATGACCCAGGCCGCCGCCTCCGTGGAGTGGATCGTCGCTTCGGGCGAGGTCGACGCGTTGATGCTCGAGTACAACCTGATCCAGACCCACCGCCCGCGGTTCAACATCCGCTACCGCGACGACAAGTCCTATCCGTACCTGGCGCTCACGGTCGGGGAGACCTGGCCGCGGGCCCAGGTCCTGCGGGGGGCCAAGCGCAAGGGGGTGCGGTACTTCGGGCCGTACGGACACGCGTGGGCGATCCGCGACACGCTCGACGCCCTCACGCGGGTCTTCCCGGTCCGCACGTGCTCGAACGCGTTCTTCGACCAGCGGGCACGCGCGAAGCGGCCGTGCCTCTACTACGACATCGGCCGGTGCGCGGGGCCGTGCGTCCCCTCGGCCACCGGCGCGACGCAGGGGTCCTACCGAGCCCACGTCGATGCGATGGCGGACTTCCTGGCCGGGAACGCCCGCCCGGTCCTTCGCCGGCTCGAGCAGGAGATGGCCGAGGCGTCGGATCGCCAGGAGTTCGAGCAGGCGGCGAAGCTCCGCGACCAGCTCTTCGCGGCCCACAGGGCGCTCGAGCGTCAGGAGATGGTGCTGTCCACCGGCGACGCGCTCGACGTGGTGGGCGTGGCGGAGGACGATCTCGAGGCCGGGTTCCAGGTGTTCTTCGTCCGCGGCGGGCGCGTGCTGGGGCGCAAGGGCTGGGTCGTCGACCGCGTCGAGGACCTCGACCGCCCGCAGCTGCTCGCCTCGTTCCTCGAGCAGCTCTACATGGAGCGCGCCGAGGTTCCTCCGCGCGTGCTCGTGCCGACCCAGCCGGCCGACGCCGAGCTGCTGGAGACGTGGCTCGCGGGGCGCCGTGGCGGCCCGGTCCGGATCGCGGTTCCGGCGCGCGGCGCGAAGCGGAAGCTCCTCGAGGTCGTCACCAGCAACGCGGACGAGGCGTTCCACCGGCACAAGCTCCGCAGGGCTTCGGACTTCGGCGCGCGGTCGCGGGCGCTGGCCGAGCTGGCGGACCAGCTCGGCCTCCCGCAGGCGCCGCTGCGGATCGAGGCCTACGACATCTCGAACCTCGGCCCGTCGGACAAGGTCGGCTCGATGGTGGTCTTCGAGGACGGCCTGCCGAAGCGCTCCGACTACCGGAAGTTCCGGATCCACGGCGTGCAGGGCCAGGACGACTTCGCATCGATGCACGAGATGCTCCAGCGCCGGTTCACGCGGCTCCTCGCCGAGCGGGACCGGCCGCCGGGAGAACGGCCGCGCCGGTTCTCCTATCCGCCGGCCCTGGTCGTGGTCGACGGCGGCCGCGGCCAGCTCGCGCAGGCCACCGCGGTGCTGGCCGAGCTGGGCCTGTCGATCCCGCACGTGGGGCTCGCGAAGCGCTTGGAGGAGGTCTACTTCCCCGACCGCCCCGACCCGCTACTGATCCCGCGCGGCTCCGAGGCGCTGTTCGTCCTGCAGCACATCCGCGACGAGGCGCACCGCACCGCGGTCGGGTTCCACCGCCAGCAGCGCGAGAAGCGCGCGCTGCGCTCACCGCTGGACGATGTGCCGGGTGTGGGGCCGGCTCGGAAGAAGGCGCTGCTGCGGCGGTTCGGTTCGCTGGCCAGGCTGCGCGCCGCGACCCCGGAGGAGATCGCGGCGACGCCGGGTGTGGGACCCGAGCTGTCGCGGGCGATCGCCGAGCACCTGCACGCGCCGGCAGAGCGGAGCCGGGTGAGCGCATGAGCGATCGTGACGAACGCCGCACGATCGGCTTCACGATCATCACCGGCCTCTCGGGAGCCGGACGGTCCGAGACCGCGCACAGCCTCGAGGACCTCGGGTACTTCGTCGTGGACAACCTCCCGCCGGCGCTGCTGCCGAAGATGGCCGAGCTCACCACGCGACCGGGCGGCCCGGCGCGGGTCGCGATCGTCGTGGACGCGCGCGGCGGCGTGTTCTTCGGGGAGCTGTCCAAGGCGCTCGAGGAGCTCGGGCTCCTGCACATCGAGCCACGGATCGTGTTCCTGGAGGCCTCGGACGACGACCTCGTGAACCGGTACGAGGCCACGCGCCGCCGGCATCCGCTGGCCCCGGGGGACCGGGTCGTCGAGGGGATCCGCAAGGAGCGGCAGATCCTGGCGCAGCTCCGGGGTGACGCCGACCTCGTGATCGACACCTCGGGGATGACGCCGCACGACCTCCGGGACCGGATCCGCGAGTCCTTCGCCGACGCGCCGCCCGAGGAGGGGATCCAGGTCTCGGTCGTGTCGTTCGGCTTCAAGTACGGCGCGCCGCGCGACGCGGACCTCCAGCTGGACGTCCGCTTCCTGCCGAACCCCCACTGGGTCCCGGAGCTCCGTCCCCTGCCCGGCACCGACGAGCGGGTCCGGCGCTACGTACAGGAGCAGGACGCCTACGAACCGTTCATCGAACGGCTCGAGGAGCTGCTCGACGTCACGGTCCCCGGGTTCATCGCGGAGGGGAAGTCGTACCTCACCGTCTCGATCGGCTGCACCGGCGGCCATCATCGCTCGGTCGTGGTGGCCGAGGAGCTCGGCCGGTACTTCCGCGGGCACGGCCTGCCGGTGGTGGTCGTCCACCGCGACGTCGAGCGCGGCTGACCGACCGACCCGCCGGCCCCCGGCCGATCGGCCCGTCCCGTGCGCGGTCGGCGCGATTAGCATGGGGACGTCCGGCGAGATCGGGAGGGCATCATGGCGACCAGGGTCGGCATCAACGGGTTCGGGCGGATCGGGAGGAGCATGTTCCGAGCCGCGAAGGAGCGCGGCGCGGACCTCGATTTCGTCGCCGCGAACGACTTGGGTTCGGTCGAGCTCATGGCACACCTGCTGAAGTACGACTCGATCCTCGGCACGTACGAAGCTGACGTCGAGGTGGTCGGGGACGGCATCAAGGTCGACGGCGACACGATGAAGATCCTCGCCGAGCGTGATCCGGCGGCGCTGCCGTGGAACGAGCTCGGCGTCGACGTGGTCGTCGAATCGACCGGCCTGTTCACCACGCGCGAGAAGGCGGCGCTGCACCTGGACGCGGGCGCGCCGATCGTCGTGATCTCGGCGCCCGGGAAAGGGGTCGACGCGACCTTCGTGGTCGGTGTGAACGACGATACCTTCGATCCCGAGCGGCACAAGGTGATCTCGAACGCTTCGTGCACGACGAACTGCTTCGTGCCGATGGTCAAGGTCCTTGACGATGCGTTCGGTGTCGAGAAGGGGCTCATGACCACGGTTCACGCGTACACGGCCACCCAGGCCCTGATCGACGGACCGGCCTCCAAGGACCTTCGGGAGGCGCGTGCGGCCGCGATCAACGTGATCCCGTCCTCGACCGGTGCGGCCCGCGCGACGGGCCTCGTGCTCGAGGCGATGCAAGGCCGGCTGGACGGGCAGTCCCTGCGCGTGCCGGTTCCCGACGGGTCGATCACGGACTTCACCGCGATCCTCGGGCGCGAGGTCTCGGTCGAGGAGGTGAACGAGGCCTTCCGCACCGCCGCCGAGCACGGCCCGCTCGCGCCGGTGCTCGTCTACTCGACGGCACCGATCGTGTCCTCCGACATCGTGGGCTCGCCGGCCTCGTGCACGTTCGACGCCCCCCTCACGATGGCGATGGGCAACCTGGTTAAGGTGATGGGCTGGTACGACAACGAGTGGGGGTACTCGAACCGCCTCGTCGACCTCGTCGAGATCGTCACCTCGTCGCGGTGAGCCCGCGGCTGCGGACGCTCGACCGACTCGGGAACGTTGCCGGCGTCCGGGTCTTCGTGCGGCTCGATCTGAACGTGCCGCTCGCCGACGGCGCCGTCGCCGACGACAGCCGGATCCGGGCCGCGATCCCCACGTTGCGCGAACTGCGCGAGCTGGGGGCGGCGCTCGTGGTCGCCTCACACCTCGGGCGGCCCAAGGGCACGGCGCGCGATGATCTGCGCCTGCGGCCGGTCGGGGAGCGGCTCGGCGAGCTGCTCGGCGAGCCCGTGACGGCGCTCGCCGACGTGACCCCGGTCGAGCTCCCCGACGATCCGGTGGTCCTGCTCGAGAACCTCCGCTTCGATCCCGGCGAGGAGCGGGACGATCCGGCCTTCGCCGGCCGTCTGGCGGAGCTCGCCGATGCGTACGTCGACGACGCGTTCGGCGCGGTGCACCGGGCGCACGCGTCGGTGAGCGCGCTGCCCGAGCTGATGCTCGCGAGCGGCCGGGCCGCGGTCGCCGGCCGACTCGTGCAGCGCGAGGTCGACGTGCTCGGCCGGCTCCTCCGCGACGCCGACCGGCCGTACGTCGCGATCCTCGGTGGCGCGAAGGTCTCGGACAAGCTCCCGGTGATCGACGCGCTCGTCGACCGGGTGGACGCGCTGCTGATCGGCGGCGCGATGGCGTTCACGCTCCTGGCGGCCTCCGGCGGCGCGATCGGGGACTCGTTGGTCGAGCCGGACCGCTTCGACGACGTCCGCGCGAGCGGCGAGCGGGCCCGGACCCGGGGCGTCGCGATCGAGCTCCCGATCGACGTGGTGGCGGCCGCCGCCGCGGAGGATGCCGAGGCGCGCACCGTCCCGGCGGGCGCGATCCCCGCGGGACTGAAGGGGCTGGACATCGGCCCCGCGACCGTCGCGCGGTTCGGCGAGGTGATCGCCGGCGCGAAGACCGTGCTCTGGAACGGCCCGATGGGCGTCTTCGAGCATCCACCGTTCGACGCCGGCACCCGCGGTGTGGCCCTGGCGGTGGCGGCGGCCCCCGCCTTCACGGTGGTCGGTGGGGGAGATTCGCTCGCCGCCGTGCGCGCCGCCGGCCTCGAGGGCTCGTTCGACCACCTGTCCACCGGCGGCGGGGCGTCCCTGGAGTTCCTCGAGGGCCGCGCGCTGCCCGGTATCACGATCCTGGAGGAGTAGATGCCCGACCGACGACCGATCATCGCGGCGAACTGGAAGATGTTCAAGACGCACCTGGAGGCGATCCAGGCGGTCCAGAAGCTCAGCTACCTGCTGGACGCCACCGACGCCGAGCGCGTCGAGGTGGTGATCTGCCCATCGTTCACGTCGCTACGGTCGGTGCAGACCCTGATCGACTCCGACCGGCTCGCGTACGGCCTCGGCGCTCAGGACGTCTCCCCGAAAGACGAGGGAGCGTTCACCGGCGAGGTCTCCCCGCTGATGCTGGCCGCGCTGAAGGTGGATCACGTGATCGTGGGGCACTCCGAGCGCCGGCAGTTGTTCGGCGAGGACGACGCGACCGTCAACGCCAAGGCCCGCGCGGTCGTGGCGCACGGGATGACGCCGATCGTCTGCGTGGGAGAGACCCTCGAGGAACGTGATGCGGGCGGCACCGAGTCGAAGGTGCGCGAGCAGATCACGCGTGCGTTCGACGGGATCGCGGCCGAGGCCGCGCGAACGGCGGTCGTGGCGTACGAGCCGATCTGGGCGATCGGGACCGGACGCAACGCCGAGCCGGCCGACGCCGGGCACGTCGTCGAGCTGATCCGGGGAACGCTCGCGACCACCTACGGAGATGACGGCGTCGGACGGGAGGTCCGCGTCCAGTACGGCGGCAGCGTGAAGCCCGGCAACATCCGCGGCTTCATGGCGCATCCCGAGATCGACGGTGCGCTCGTCGGCGGCGCGAGCCTCGACCCCGAGGACTTCGCGCTGATCGTGAAGTCGGCATGAGCAGTACGCCATGAGTCGAGCGAAGCTGCTCTTCGTGTGCCTCGACGGGCTCGGGGACGATCCGATCCCCGCCCTCGACGGCCGGACGCCGCTGGAGGCGGCCGCGACCCCGAACCTCGACGGACTCGCGGCCCGTGGGCGCACCGGCACCGTGATCACGGTCGGCCCCGGCATCGCACCGGAATCGGATATCGGCGTGTTCGGGATCTTGGGCTACGACCCGCACGAGGAGCACCCCGGCCGGGGCGTGCTCGAGGCGATCGGGATCGGCATGGATTTCCGGGACGGCGACCTCGCGTACCGGATCAACTTCGCGAGCGGGGCGTGGCCCGAGATCCAGGACCGCCGGGTCGGCCGTGACCTCACCTCCGACGAGGCGGCCGCGCTGGCGGCCGACGTGAACGCCGAGCTCAGGCTGCCGGGCGCCACGTTCGATCTGCGCTCGACCGTCGAGCACCGCGGCGCCCTCGTGATCCGCTCCGAGGAGGGCGGCCTGTCGGCCGACGTCTCGAACACGGATCCCGCGTACCGCCGGGAAGGGACGCTCGGCGTCGCCCTCGAGACCTTCGAGCCTCGGGTGCTGCCGGCCGAACCGCTCGGCCCCTCGCCCGAGGCGGCCCACGCGGCCGAACTCACGAACGCGTTCGTCGAGGGAGCCGCCCGGGTGCTCGAGGCCTCGGAGGTGAACGGCCGTCGGCGCGCCGAGGGGAAGCTGCCCGGGAACCTGATCCTGACGCGGGACGGGGGCGATCATCGCCCGCGTCTGGAGCCGATCCGCGACCGCTTCGGGCTGGCCTGGGGATGCTTCGTCGAGATGCCGGTCGAGCGTGGGATCGCGGTCGCGCTCGGCATGGAGCCGGTTGCCGCGCCGCGACTGGACCCGGCGGGGTTCGGCTCGGCCGCCGAGGCCGCGTACGCCGCGTGGGCGGAGCTGGCATCCGATGCCCTGCAAGAGTTCCAAGCTCTCTACGTTCACCTCAAAGGCCCGGACATCCCCGCGCACGACGGCCGCGCGGAGGACAAGCGCGACGTGATCGCCGCGATCGATCGGGCCTTCTTCGGCGAGGTGCTTCGAACGATCGATCCCGCGCGGACCGTGATCGTCGTGACGGCCGATCACTCGACCTCCTCCGTGCGCGCCGCCCACACGGCGGAACCCGTTCCGCTGCTCGTGTCGGGCGGACCGGTCACCCCCGACGGCTCGGAAGCCTACGGCGAACGGGCGTGCGCGACGGGGTCGCTCGGCCTGCTCTTGGGCCCTCAGATCCTTCCCAGAGTGACCGGCTTACTGGAAGATTGACGCGCAAGCGCCGGCCGGGGTGGCCGTCGTATAGTTCACCGGGGTTCCCCATGGTGCCCCGGGGATGACGGTCCCCCCCTTGATCCCGAGAGGGGAGCGATGGCGAGGGTCGAACTCGAGCCGGTCGAGCTCGAAGAGGAAGATGAACTCGGGGTCGATATCCCCGCAGAGATCATCGGCCGATCGCCCGGACAGATCTTCTGGCGCCGCTTCCGCAAGGACCGGTTCGCCTTCGTCGGGATCATCATCATCATCTTCATCGTCGCGATGGCGTTCCTGGCGCCGGTCTTCGCGAAGGTCCTGCACCATCCGCCGGACCAGCCGTACGTCGACGAGATGACCCATTCGCTCGCCGGCAACTCGGCGAACGGCTCCCTGATCGTCACCGGGATCGTCAACGGCCCGACCCTGCACAACCCCGCCGGCATCTTCCTGTTCGGCGCCGACAGCACGGCGCGTGACCTGTTCGTCCGGGTGATGTACGGGGCGCAGACCTCGCTCTACGTCGCGCTCAGCGCGACGGTCCTCGAGGTCGTGATGGGGGTGTTCTTCGGCATCCTGGCCGGCTACTACCGCGGCAAGGTGGACACGGTGATCAGCCGTGCCTGCGACATCTTCTTCGCGTTGCCCACGCTGCTGCTGATCCTGGGCATCTCGGCGGCCTGCGGCGCGCAGCCGCCGGGACAGGAGTGCGCCGGTGGCCTGCTGAAACCGGGCCGCGGCCTGATCATCTTCCTGATCGGCTTCTTCGCGTGGCCGTACCTGGCGCGCATCATCCGCGGTCAGGTGCTGTCGCTGCGGGAGAAGGAATTCGTGGAGGCCTCGCGGTCCCTCGGCTCCTCGAACACCCGGATCATGATGCGCGACATCCTTCCGAACGTGCTGGCCCCGATCATCGTCTACTCGACGCTCCTGATCCCGACCAACATCCTGGCCGAGGCGAGCCTCTCGTACCTCGGTCTCGGGGTTCCTCCGAGCATCCCGTCGTGGGGGAACCAGATCGCCGAGGCCACCTCGATCTACCGGATCGCCCCGTGGACGATGATCTTCCCCGGGATCTTCCTCTTGCTGACCACGCTGGCCTTCAACCTGGTGGGCGACGGACTCCGGGATGCGTTCGATCCGAAGACCTCGTGATCCTCGTACCTGAGAGGGGATAGAGAGGCTGAAAGGAGCAACCACCCAGGGAAGGGCCCGATGGCTCACCAAGGCACGACTCCCGAGCGCAAGGAGGGTTGGATGAAGCGATATCTCCAGGTCATCGCCATCGTCAGCGTGCTGGCGGTCGTGGCGGTCGCCTGTAAGAGCAGCAGCTCAACGACCAGCAGCGGCGGCGGCGCGACGCCCCAGAAGGGCGGCACGCTCAAGACCGTGATGACCCAGGACTTCTTCCACGGTCTCGACCCGACCGCCGAGTACTACTCGGTCTCGTGGGAGTTCCTGCGGTGCTGCATGGCCCGCACGCTGCTGAACTACCTCGGCACGCCGGTGGATCAGGGCGGTGCCGACCTCCAGCCGGACCTCGCGGAGTCGATGCCGACGGTCTCGTCGGACGGCCTGACCTGGGATTTCACCCTCCGGCCGAACATCATGTACGGCGATCCGCTGAACAAGCCGATCACCGCCCACGACTTCGTGAACTCGTTCAACCGCCTGGAGGACCCGGCGGTGAACAGCACGGGGTACCCCTTCTACTACACGAGCATCAAGGGGTTCAAATATCCGCTCCCGTCGGGCCAGAAGCCGGACGTGACGGGCGTGATCGCGAAGGACGACACCCACCTGGAGATCCAGCTCACGAAGCCCGACCAGGACCTGCCGTACCTGGTCGCGATGTCGGCGACGGCGCCGCTGCCGGACGAGCTGATCAAGGACCACTACCCGGCGACCGAGCTCGGCCAGTTCCTCGTGTCCTCCGGCCCCTACGAGTGGGAGGGCATGAAGGGCATCAACCTGGCGGGCAAGACCCCGCCCAAGGGGATGGACATCGGCCGCAGCTACGTGTTCGTGCGGAACCCGAGCTGGGACCCGTCGTCCGACCCGATCCGGGGATCCAAGGCGTTCCCCGACGAGATCGACATCCAGGTCGGCGGTGAGGTGCAGGACCTGCTCGACAAGGTCGCGGCGGGCGCCGTGGATTGGTGCATCGACTGCAGCGCCACCTCCACGACCCTGCAGAAATACGCGGCCGATCCGACGTTGGCCAGCCGGCTGCGGATCTATCCCGGCGACGTCCTGTACTACACCGGTCTGAACGTCTTCCAGCCACCGTTCGATGACGTCCACGTGCGGACGGCGCTCAACTGGGCGCTCGACAAGAACGCGATGTGGGTGCTGGCGGGCGGGCAGGCCTCGGGAACGATCGCGGGGCACTTCATCCCACCCGGCATGCTGGGCAAGGCAACCGAGGACGGTCAGCCGCCTTCGACCTACAACCCCTATGCCACCGACGGTGACAAGGGGGATGTGACGAAGGCCCAGGACGAGATGAAGCAGTCGAAGTACGACACGAACGGCGACGGGAAGTGCGACGGGCCCGACTGCACGATCGACGCCCTGACCGTCACGAACGACAACGATGCCCTGAAGGCGCTGAACATCATGAGCCAGAGCTTCGCGCCGATCGGCATCAAGCTGAACATCAAGCAGCTGTCGTACAACGCGCTGGTCACGAAGTGCGCGACGCTCGCGTCGCACACGGCGTTCTGCCAGGCGGGTTGGGGGAAGGACTTCTCGGACCCGTACACCTTCTTCTACCCGCTGCTCGATGGAGGCGAGAACGGATCGAACTACTCGTTCATGGGCACCACGACCCAGGCCCTGCAGAAGGCGGGATACACCAACATCCCGAGCCCGCTGCCGGCCATCACCGACGACATCACGAAGTGCCACGGGATGCCGCTCGGTGACGAGGCCAACCAGTGCTGGGCGGACCTGGACGTGAAGGTCATGACGCAGATCGTTCCGTTGATCCCGCGTCGCTTCGGGACGAACATCGATGTCCTGGGCGAGCGGATCGTGAACTACTCGTACGATCAGTTCGCCGGTGTCGGCGACCCGAGCCAGATGTCACTGGCGAACGGCGGGGCATCCTGATCTGACGAGACACGTACCACCGGGGAACGGTGGGGGCCCTCCGGGGCCCCCACCGCCGCGGACGAAGGGGACGGCATGGGTCGGTACCTGATCCGCAGGACGTTGTTCATGATCCTGGTGCTCTGGATCATCTCCCTCGCCACCTTCTTCATCTTCGTGAAGCTTCCGCCGGGCGACCCTGCCCGGCGGCTCGCCGGCAAGGGCGCATCACCCGAGACGCTCGCGATCGTCCGGCACAACGTCGGGCTCGACCGACCGATCTGGGTGCAGTACTCGCGGTTCGCGAAGGGGTTGGTGCCGTTCCCGGGCTGGTTCCTGAACGAGCAGGTCTACTACTCCTGGTCGAACCGGGTTGCCGTGAAGGACGAGATCATCCGGAGGTTCCCGTACACGGCCGTGCTGACGATCGGTGCGACGATCCTGTGGTTGGCGATCGGGATCCCGATCGGCATCCTCTCCGCGGTCAAACGCCGAAGCGTCGCCGACCGATCCGCCATGGTCTTCGCACTCGTCGGGGTCTCGATGCCGACGTTCTGGCTCGGCCTGCTGCTGATCTTCGTGTTCTACTACCAGCTCGGCTGGGCGCCGCCGACCGGCATCAACATCGGTGCGAACTGGTGGGACTCGATCTGGCAGGGGAAGTACATCCTGGCGTGGATCACGCTGGCGGTGACGTCGGCCGCGTTCTATACGCGTGTCGTGCGGAGCAACATGCTCGAGACGATGTCGGAGGACTACATCCGCACGGCGCGGGCGAAGGGTCTGTCGGAGCGGACCGTCACCTATAAGCACGGGCTGCGAGCCTCGCTCACGCCGGTCGTGACGATGGTGGGTCTGGACTTCGCGACCCTGCTCGGCGGGGCCGTGATCACGGAGCAGGTGTTCTCGATCCCGGGGCTCGGCGTGTACGCGTTGAACTCGCTCTACCTGACCGACTTCCCGGCGGTGATGGGCGTGACGATCGTCGCGGCGGTCTTCATCGTGGTCGCGAACCTCTTGGTCGACATCGTCTACGCCTTCCTCGACCCTCGCGTCCGCCTGACGTAGGAGACCGCATGCCCGAACCGCTCTTGGAGGTCAAAGACCTGCACGTCCATTTCCCCACGGACGACGGTCTGGTCAAGGCGGTCGACGGCATCTCGTACTCGATCCAGCCCGGTGAGACGCTGGGGATCGTCGGCGAGTCGGGATCGGGGAAGTCGGTCAGCTCACTGACCGTGATGGGTCTGGTGACCCGCAAGCAGGCCGATATCAGCGGCGACGTGGTGTTCGAGGGGCAGGAACTGCTCGACCTGCCGGCCGACGAGATGCGCAAGATCCGCGGCGCGAAGATCTCGATGATCTTCCAGGACCCGATGACATCGCTGCATCCGTACTATCGGGTCGGCGATCAGATCGCCGAGGCGATCCTGCAGCACCGGGACGTCTCGAAGAAGGAGGCCTTCGCCCAGGCGGTCGAGATGCTCGACCGGGTCAGGATCGCCCAGCCGAAGGACCGGGCCCGGCAGTACCCCCACGAGTTCTCGGGCGGGATGCGGCAGCGCGCGATGATCGCGATGGCTCTGTCGTTGAACCCCGACCTGTTGATCGCCGACGAGCCGACCACGGCCCTGGACGTGACGGTCCAGGCGCAGATCCTCGAGCTGATCGGAACGCTGAAGCACGAGTTCAATGCGGCCGTGATCATCATCACGCACGACCTGGGTGTCGTGGCCGAGCATTGCGACAACATCGCGGTGATGTACGCCGGGAAGATCGCCGAGTACGGCCGGACCGACGACATCTACTACCGGCCGCATCACCCATACACCTGGGGCCTCTTGCAGTCGATCCCACGGCTCGGCGAGGTGACCGAGCGACTGACCCCGATCCCGGGCCTTCCGCCGTCTCTGATCCACGTGCCGTCGGGATGCGCGTTCAACCCTCGGTGCGCCTACGCGTTCGACCGGTGCCGCAAGGACGTGCCGGAACTCCTGCCGATCGACGGTCATCACGCGTCCGCCTGTCACCTCAGCCTGGCGGACAAGGACCGGATCCTCCAGGAGGAGGTGCTGGTCGACCGATGAGCGTCGAGGTGAACGAGCGAGGCGTGGAGCCGGATACGCCACGCGGCGAGCCCCTCGTCAAGCTGATCGGCATCAAGAAGTACTTCCCGATCACCCAGGGGATCCTGATCCAGCATCGGATCGGGAACGTGCACGCGGTCGACGGGGTCGACCTCGAGGTCTATCCGGGGGAGACCGTCGGGCTCGTGGGGGAAACCGGCTGCGGCAAGTCGACGCTGGCCCGCGTGGTGATGCGCCTGTACGACGCGACCGAGGGGCAGCTCCTGTTCGACGGGCAAGACATCACGCACACGCGCGGCAAGGAGCTCCGGGAGTTGCGCCGCGACATGCAGATGGTGTTCCAGGATCCGTACGCGTCGCTGAACCCCCGGTCGCCGGTGGGGGCGATCATCGCCGAGCCGTTCCGACTGCACAAGACGGTGCCGAAGGACAAGGTCAAGGGCGAGGTCCAGCAGCTGATGGAGCTCGTGGGCCTCAACCCTGAGCACTACAACCGCTACCCGCACGAGTTCTCGGGCGGCCAGCGGCAGCGGATCGGTGTGGCCCGGTCGCTCGCGCTCCGTCCGAAGCTGATCGTCTGCGACGAGCCCGTTTCGGCGCTGGACGTTTCGGTCCAGGCACAGATCCTGAACCTCCTGGAAGACCTGCAGAACGAGTTCAAGCTCACGATCCTGTTCATCGCGCACGACCTATCGGTCGTGCAACACGTCTCCGACCGGGTCGCGGTGATGTACCTCGGCAAGATCGTGGAGACGGGCGTCGGCGAGGTGCTGTACGCGCAGCCGCGGCACCCGTACACGGGAGCGCTGCTGTCGGCGGTGCCGGTGCCGGACCCCTCCAAGGCGCGGGAGAAGCGCCGGATCATCCTGGAGGGCGACGTTCCCTCGCCGATCGACCCGCCGCCGGGGTGCCGGTTCCATCCGCGGTGCCCACGGACGCAGGCGATGGCCCGCGAGCAGGGGCTGAAGGACGACCAGGGCGTGGCCCGGCGGTACGTGCCGCGCTGTTACGAGGAGGAGCCGATCTTGGAGCTCCAGCCGGCGGGCCAGCTGGCAGCCTGTCACTTCCCGCTGGACCGGCCTATCATGCCCGCCGAGCCCCAGCCGGCCGCGGAGGCCGTCGTCGAACCCGAACCGGAGAGCCCTGCATGATCGATACCGTCGTCATCGTCCTGCTGGTCCTGTCGTCGCTGTTCCTGATCGTGACGATCCTGATGCACTCGGGGCGGGGCAGTGGCCTCTCGGACATGTTCGGCGGGAGCAACAACCTTTCGGGCGGCACCGCGTTGGAGCGCACGCTCGACCGGATCACGGTGGTCACCGCGGTGATCTGGGGCCTCGCGGTGCTCTGGCTCTCGTGGAAGTGGCACCCGTAGGACGCGGCCGCAGCGGTTGCTAGTATCCGGTCCCGCGTCGGAGTGGCGGAACTTGGTAGACGCGCTAGGTTGAGGGCCTAGTGCCCCTTACGGGGCGTGGGGGTTCAAATCCCCCCTCCGACACTTCCGTTCCTCGGCAACCTGTCGTGAGCTGGTCGTCGCCGCCGCTGCGGATGGCGTCGGACCTACCCCGGGATGCTTCCCGGCCTCCGGCTGGGCCGAGCTATCGGGCGCCGAGGATCGCCCAAGCCAGGATCAGGCCGGTGACGAGGAGGGCGGCCACGGCCACCGCGACGGCCCGCCGAATGCGATGCCGCCGTGGCGGCCGATCACCATCATCGTCCTGCTCCTCGAACGCCCGGTGGGCGCTCGTCGGGAAGTCCCTGTTGAGCACGAGGCCAGTATGCGCTCGAACGGGAGGTGATGGCGCTGCGCCCGCTGGGGTCTCGCCGCGACGGGCGGGTGTCCGGGGCACTCCGTTCCCGGCTACCGCGTGCCGATCACGACCCACGCCACGAGCAACCCGAAGACGATGATCGCGCCCGCGGCCGCAGCCACCCTGCGGCGGGTAGCGTGCTCGTTGCCCGCCGGATCGGTCTCTCCGGACCAGAAGAAGGCCCTCCACGAGTTCGCGGGCGGCACCCCTCGACTCCTCATGTCCTCAGGGTGCTCCTCGGCCGAGGCCGCTGCAAGCGACGTGGGCCCGATCAGTCGGCGGGAGCGAAGAGGGCCGCGCCGACGATGCCGGCACCGTTCAGGAGCGTGGCGGGGACCACGCGCGTCCGGATCCGGATGTCCGGGAGGAACTTCTCGGCGTGCTTGCTGACGCCGCCGCCCAGGATCAGCAGGTCGGGCCAAAGCAGCTGCTCGAGGAGCTCCAGGTAGTCCTGGACGCGACGCGCGTACTCGGGCCACGACAGGTCGTGCCGGTCGCGCGCGGAATCGGCGGCCCAATGTTCCGCGTCGCCGCCGTGCAGATGGAGGTGGCCCAGCTCGGTGTTCGGTACCAGATCGCCATCCACGAACACCGCGCTGCCGATCCCCGTGCCGAGGGTCAGCAAGACCACGACGCCGTCCTCGCCGCGACCCGCGCCGTAGCGCATCTCGGCGACACCGGCGGCGTCCGCATCGTTCAGCAGCCCGACGGAACGGCCCGTCGTTCCCGCGAACAGGGCGTGACCGTCGACGCCGACCCAGCGCTCGTCGATGTTGGCCGCGGTTTCGACGATGCCCTGGCGGATCACCGAGGGCAGCGTGATCCCGATCCCCCCGTCGACGTCGATCTCCTCCAGGACCTCGATGAGGATGGCGGCGACAGCTTCGGGCGTGGAAGGCGAAGGGGTCGGGCGTCGCACGCGTTCGCGGGTCAGTGTTCCGTCAGACAGGTCGACCGGCGCTCCCTTGATGCCGGATCCGCCGATGTCGATGCCGACGACCGCTCCCGCCCCCACGCCCAGAGGATACGGTGCCGGCGACTTCCGCCCCGTGCGTCAACCGATCGGATCCGAGACGGACTCCAGGGGCGGCCACTCCCGGTCCAGCCAGGCCTGGAACTCCTCGTCCGTGAGGGAGCGGAGCCACGCTCGGCGCGCCTGCTCGGCGGCCAGGTCTGCGTCCGCGAGGACGGCCTCCTCGGTGCGCTCGTGCCAGCGGGCCAGCGCTTCGGGGAACCGCCGCTCGAGCTCTTGCTGCGTGAGGAGGCTCCCGCTCGCCTCATGCCGGAACGCGTCCACGATCCACCCCTCGATGAACTCGGCGGCGATGTAGGGCTCGCCGTCGATCTCTGCGTTCGTGACGTAGTACCAGCGCATTCGCGTGTTCCCCCTTCCCGCACGTCGCGAACGGGGACGCTAGGGGGCCGGGATGGTCGCAGGCCCACCCCGCAGGGACGTGGCCGAGAACTCCGGATGAACGCTCGGCGACGCCCTCAGTTGCCCATCGGGTTGGGCATGTTGATCGTCACGGTATGGGGCACCGAGGGCGGGTGCTTCGGCACGTGCGGCTTCGCCCACGTGTAGACCCCGAAGGCCAGGACGCCGAGTACCACCAGAACGAGGAAGGCGCGCATCGCTCCCATGATGCGCGCGGGGCAGCCTCCCGGGCAACCAGCCGTTCGGCGGTCGGTCAAGGGACCGCGAGGACCCGGCCGAACGGTCCCACGGGCTGCTGTTCCCCGCGGCCCCGCCGTCGTACGATGTCCGGCAGATGAGTTGGTGAACCGTCCTCGTGCACCACGCGGCCGCGATCGCGGCCGTGCTCACTTGTCCGAGGAGGTCCACCGATGTCCGTCCGCTTCGCCGCATCCCATCCCCCCGAGGCCCGAGGGTGCGCGCCATGATCGCGCTCGAGGCCCGTGATCTTTCGGTGGAGGTCGCCGGCCGTTCCGTCTTGGAGGGGCTGTCGATCGATCTGCGCCCCGGAGACAAGGTCGGGGTCGTCGGCCGCAACGGCGCCGGCAAGACCAGCACCCTGCGCGTCCTCGCGGGAGAGGAGCCGCCCGCGGCCGGCACCGTGCTGCGCCGCGGCGCGGTCGGCTACCTCCGACAGGATCCGCGCCGGGAACGGTCGGACCGGGAAGGGACGGCGCTCGAACACGTGCTGGGGGCCCGCGACCTCGTCGACCTGTCCCGGCGGCTGGAGAAGGCCCGCGTCGCGCTCGAGGAGTCCCACGCCGAGCGCGAGGTCGCGCGGTTCGCACGGCTGGAGGAGGAGTACCGCCGCCTCGGCGGATACCAGGCCGAGTCCGAGGCCTCGTCGATCGCGGCGGGCCTCGGGCTCCCGCTCGATCGGCTGGCGCTGCCGGCCCGAGCCCTCTCGGGTGGCGAGCGTCGCCGGCTCGAGCTCGCGCGGATCCTGTTCGGCGGCTCGGATCTCCTGTTGCTCGACGAGCCGACGAACCACCTCGACGTCGACGCGAAGACCTGGCTGATGCGGTTCCTCGCGTCGTACAAGGGGGCGCTGGTGGTCGTGAGCCACGACCTGGCGCTCCTGGACGCGTCGATCACGCGGATCCTGCACCTGGACCGGGGAGGCGTCGTCGAGTACCGGGGCTCATACTCGCAGTATCGGGAATCGCGGGCCCGCGACGAGGTGCGCCTGACGAAGCTCGCCGAGCGTCAGGAGCAGGAGATCCGGCGGCTTCGCACGTTGGCCGATTCGATGCGGGGGCAGACCGCGAAACGGGCCCGGAAGGCGAAGACGCTCGATTCGCGCGTCGCTCGCCTCAGCGCCGCGAAGGTCGAGGGCCCGGCGCGCGAGAAGCGCGTGCGATTCCGGTTCCCCGACCCACCGCACAGCGGTCGCACGGTGCTGACCGCCGAGAGCCTCACGAAGTCCTACGGCGGTCCGACGGTCTTCGAGGACGTGTCGTTCGATCTGGGCCGAGGCGAACGGCTGCTGATCCTCGGGCTGAACGGGGCCGGGAAGACGAGCCTGCTCCGGATCCTGATGGGGGAGACCGAGGCGGACACCGGCACGTTCGCGTTCGGGCACGGCGTGGTCCCGGGGTACTACGCGCAGGAGCACGAGGGGATCCGTGCCGGAGTGCCGGTGCTGCAGCACCTGCAGGAGGCCTCGCGCGCCGAGGACCTGACGCTGCGGACGCTGCTCGGGATGTTCGAACTGCACGGCGAGGTGGCGTTCCAGGACGCCGGCACGCTCTCCGGCGGGGAGAAGACGAAGCTCGCGCTCGCGGTGCTGGTGGCCGGCTCGAAGAACCTGCTGCTGCTCGACGAGCCGACGAACAACCTCGACCCGCCGTCGCGCACCGCGATCGCCGAGGCGCTGCAGGGATGGCCCGGGGCGATGGTGGTCGTGAGCCACGACATGGAGTTCGTGGAGGCGCTTGCGCCGGAACGGGTCCTGCTGATGCCCGACGGACAGGTGGACGCGTGGAGCGACGACTACCTCGACATCGTGGAGCTCGCCTGACCGGCTAGACTCGCGCGGTCCCCGAGCCCGAGGAGAGCCGCGGTGCACGCGAACGGATCGGCCGCCGATCTGGCCTTCGTGAACGGCGAGGTCTACACGGTGGACGCCGCCCGCTCATGGGCGCGGGCCGTCGCCGTCCGCGGCGGACGGATCGTGGCGGTCGGGACCGACGCGGAGATCCGCGAGCTGATCGATGCCTCCACCGAGGTGATCGACCTGCGCGGTCGGATGCTCCTCCCAGGGTTCCAGGACGCCCACGTCCATCCCGTTGACAGCGGGATCGACCGGCTCCGCTGCGACCTGAGCGACCTCGCCTCGGCCGAGGACTGCGTCGCCACGGTCGCCGCGTACGCGGCGGCGGAGCCGTCGGAACCGTGGATCCTGGGCGGCGGGTGGTCGGTCGACGACTTCCCCGGCGGATGCCCGCCGAAGGGCGCGTTGGACGCCGTGGTGCCCGACCGTCCGGTGTTCCTTCCGAACCGGGACGGGCACGGTGGATGGGTCAACTCGAAGGCGCTCGAACTCGCCGGGGTCACGGCGACGACGCCGGACCCCGCCGACGGCCGGATCGAGCGCGATGCCGACGGCGAGCCGATGGGCACCCTGCACGAGGGCGCGATGAGCCTGGTCTCGCGACTGGCGCCGACGCCGTCGGCCGAACTGACGCGCCGCGGGTTGCTCGAAGGGCAGGCCTACCTCCACGCGCTCGGCATCACCGCGTGGCAGGACGCGATCGTCGAGGCGATCGGGGACGGGGATGGACCGTTCGGCGCGTACCTCGCCGCCGGGGCGAGCGGCGAGCTGACCGCGCGCGTGGTCGGCGCCCTGTGGTGGGACCGGCATCGCGGCCTCGAGCAGATCGACGACCTGGTGGCGCTGCGCGAGCGGGGGTCCGCCGGCCGCTTCCGCGCGACGTCGGTGAAGATCATGCAGGACGGCGTCTGCGAGAACTTCACCGCCGCCGTCCTCGAGCCCTACCTCGACGCCGACGGGCGGCCGACCGCGAACCGCGGGATCAGCTTCGTCGATCCCGAGGTCCTGAACGAGGCGGTGCCGCGGCTGGACGGGCTCGGCTTCCAGGTCCACTTCCACGCACTGGCCGAACGGGCGGTCCGGGAGGCGCTGGACGCGATCGAGGCGGCGCGGCGTGCCAACGGCTCCAGCGATACCCGCCCACACCTGGCGCACCTGCAGGTGATCCACCCCGACGACCTGCCGCGCTTCCGGCGGCTCCGCGCGGTGGCGAACGCGCAGCCGCTGTGGGCTGCCCACGAGCGCCAGATGGACGATCTGACGATCCCGTTCCTGGGGGAGCCGCGCTGGCGCTGGCAGTACCCGTTCGCGAGCCTCGTTCGGCACGGCGCGATGCTCGCGATGGGCAGCGACTGGTCGGTCTCCACGCCCGATCCGCTGCAGGAGATCCACGTCGCCGTGAACCGGCGGATGCCTCCGACCTACCCGCACCACGTTGACCGCTCCGACGCCTTCCTTCCCCAGGAACGGCTCGACCTCGGGACGTCGATCGCCGCCTTCACGATGGGATCCGCCTACGTGAACCACCTCGACCGCGAGACCGGCTCGATCGAGGTGGGGAAGTTCGCCGACCTGGCGGTGCTGGACCGCAACGTCTTCGCCGCCCCGCCCGAGGAGATCGCGGAGGCTCGGTGCGTCCAGACCTTCGTCGAGGGGGAGCGGGTCCACGCGGCCGCCGACGCGTAACATGCCTCGGACCCCGGGGCGGTTCATCGGCCGTGACCGGGGGTCGAGAGCGGCCGTTGCGACGTTCGGCCTTGCCGCGCACGATATGCGGTCGGTTCCCGGACGAAGGAGAGAGGGACGATGACCGAGCCGTTCGACATGAGCCTGGTCCAGCGGGGCGCCCGCAACCGTCGCACCCCGTACTACGAGGCCACCCAGAAGTACGGTCCCCAGGGCTTCACCGTCTACAACCACATGTACTTCCCGATCCGGTTCGAGTCCTTCGAGGAGGAGTTCGAGACGCTCCTGAACGACGTCACGCTCTGGGACGTCTCGGTGGAGCGGTGCTTGGAGATCTCCGGCCCCGACGGGTTCCGCTTCGCGCAGCTCCTGACCCCACGCGACCTCTCGACGTGCGCGGTGGGCCAGGCGAAGTACGTCCTGATCTGCGACGCAGACGGCGGCATCATCAACGACCCGGTCCTGACCCGGATGGGCGAGAACACGTTCTGGTTCGCCCTGGCCTCCTCCGACGCCCTCCTGTTCGCCCGTGGGCTCCGCAACGCCTATCCGGACCTCGACGTCACGATCCAGGAGGCCGACGTCGCGCCGCTGCAGGTCCAGGGCCCGAAGTCGAAGGACCTGATGGTGAAGCTGCTCGGGGAGACGATCCTTGACCTGCGGTACTACTTCTGGACCGAGGCGAAGATCGCCGGCGTCCCGGTGGTCGTCACACGAACCGGCTGGACCTCGGAGGTCGGCTACGAGGTGTACACCACGGACACGTCGCGCGGGAACCAGGTCTACGAGGCGATCATGGAGGCCGGCGGCGAGTTCGGGATCAAGCCGACCGGGCCGTCGGACATCCGCCGGATCGAGGGCGCGATCTTCAACTGGGGCGCCGACATGACCTACGAGAACGACGCGTTCCAGATGGGCCTCGAGCGCCTCGTCGACCTCGACACGCTCGCCGACGACGCGTCGCTGTCGATCGCCGCGTATCGCCGGATCCGCGAGCAGGGCGTCACGCGACGGATCAACGGGGTCACGTTCGACGGCGAGCCCTTCCCGGCGCTCAACGCGGTGAAGTGGCCGGCGAGCGTCGACGGCGTCGCGGTGGGCAAGGTCACGTCCGCGATCTATTCGCCGCGCCTGCAACGCAACATCGGCTACTGCTGGCTCCCCGCGGAGCTCAGCACCGAGGGACGGACCGTGAGCGTCGAGACCGAGTGGGGCACGCGCTCGGCCACGGTGACCGCGATGCCGTTCGTCGACCCGTCGAAGCAGATCCCCGTGTCCTAGCCGCACCGCACCCAAGAGGAGGCTCTCGCAGATGGTGAACGAGCGCGAGGAGATGCTCGCGAAGAGCGCGACGCTCTACTTCGGACCCTGGTACCGGCAGTCGCCGTTCTTCAAGTCGACGCTGCGCGCCGGCTGCACGGCGTACGACATCTACAACCACATGTACCTGCCGGGGTACTACGACGATCCCGAGGTCGAGTACCGGCTGTTGAACGAGGGCGTCACCCTGTGGGACGTCGGCGTCGAGCGGACCGTTCAGGTCGCCGGGCCCGACGCGGACCGGCTGATCGACATGATCACCTGCCGCGACCTCACCACGTGCGCCGTGAAACAGGGCAAGTACATGCTCGTCACGGCGCCCGACGGCGGGATCGTGAACGACCCCGTCCTGCTCCACCCGGAGCCGAACGTGTGGTGGATGCAACTGGCGGATTCCGACGCGGGCCTGTACGCGACGGGCGTCGGCGCGGCCGCCGGCCTGGATGCCGAGGTCAGCTATCCGGACGTCCATCCCGTGCAGGTCCAGGGGCCGCTGTCGGCCAGAACGCTGGCGAAGCTGGTGGGCGAGGCGATCTACGACATCAAGTACTACTGGTGCGAGCGGTTCGAGATCGGCGGGATCCCCGTCCTGATCTCGCGGACCGGCTGGACCGCGATCCCGGGCTTCGAGGTGAACCTGCTCGATGGCAGCCGCGGCGACGAGCTATGGAACGCGATCATCGGCGCCGGCGAGGAGTTCGGGATCAAGCCGATCGCGCCTTGCGAGGCCCGCCGGATCGAGGCCGGCATCTTCAATTACAACTCCGACATCTCGATCGCCGACACGCCGTTCCACGTGATGGGCCTCGAGCGGCTCGTGGAGGAGCAGCCCCAGGACTACCTCGGCAAGGCTGCGCTGGAGCGGATCCGGCGCGAAGGCGTCGACCGCAAGCTCGTGGGCATCCAGCTGCAGGGCGACGAACTGCGGGCAGAGCTGTCCGAGGTCTGGCCCGTCTCGCACGAGGGGAAGATCGTGGGCCGCGTGACCGACGCCATCTGGTCGCCCGGACTGGAGAAGAACATCGGCTACGTCTGGGTGCCGATCGAGCACGCCGACCCCGGCACGAAGCTCGACGTCGAGTCGGAGAACGGGAGCTTCATCGGCACGACGGCGGCGATCCCGTTCGTCGACCCGCGCAAGGAGGTGCCGGCGGCGTCGCTCAGCGCCTGAACCAGCGTTCGGCGGCGTGCGGCGCGAACCGCGCCAGGCTCGGCAACGAATCCCTCGTGAACCGATAGCCTGGAGGCCACTGCATGCTGCACCGAGTCCGTTCTTCCATCGCCGCCCGCCCGCGCGCGCTCCGCGTCCGACTCCTGATCGGCGCGGGGCTCGCGGCGCTCGCGTTGACGGCGTGCACCGTGACGACGACCCCCCTCAGCCAGAACGGGTCGACCCCGTCCTGGCCGGCGCAGGCAAGCGATGCCGCCCAGGCGCCGCTGTCCACGCATCGCGGCGTGGTGGGCGTCGTGCAGAAGGTCATGCCCGCCGTCGTCAACGTGGTGAACGAGTCGAGCCAGGGCAAGGCGGAGGGCACGGGGTTCGTCGTGCGCTCCGACGGCATCATCGTGACGAACTACCACGTCGTCGAGGACGCCCAGCAGCTCAAGGTCC
>DATHCP010000017.1:0-4656 GCA_035490535.1 Actinomycetota bacterium | reverse complement strand
GGTACCGCTCTGGTTCCTCCGCCACGAACAGGACCAGGTGCGGGTTCCCCACCGAGACCGCGGTCGCGGGGAACGTCAGTCCGCCGCCCACGTCGAAGGGCTGCCGGCGGAACGTCTCCCACGCCGGTCCGGCCATCGGGATCGCCGCCTTCGTGAAGTTCGGAACGCCCATCGAAACGACGGCGCCGGCCGCGCGGCCGTCGCGGAGGTCCAGGGCCACCCGTCGCGACCCGGCCGGGGTGCGCAGCTCGACCTCCCCGTCGGGGATCAGGCCTCGATCGTGCAACGCGGCCGCGGCGCACCGCAGCCCGTTGCCCGACACCTCCGCCGGCGATCCGTCGGCGTTCGTCAGCGCGAACGCGAACGCGCCCGGAGCGGCCGGTGACATCCGGATCACGCCGTCGGCGCCGATGCCGAGCCAGCGGTCGCACAGCGCCGGCACGTCGAGGTCCGCCGGCGCCTCGTCGAGGATCAGGAAGTCGTTGCCGGAGGCCTGGTACTTCGCGAACGCGACCCGGCTCATCCCGCCTCCAGGTAGGCACCGACCTCATCGAGGACCTCCGCCGCGCCACCCGCGCCGGCGTCGAACCAGCGGATCCGCGGATCGCGCGCGAACCAGGTGCTCTGGCGGCGTCCCAGCTCCCGCGTCCGGCGGATCGTGCGGTCGATCGCCGTCTCGAGCGGCAGCCGCCCCGCGAGGTGCTCCGCGAGCTCCGCGTAGCCGATCGCCTGCGACGCCGTGAGCCACGCGCCGAAGCCGCGCGCCACGAGGCCGGCGACCTCTCCGAGCCACCCGGCGTCGAGCATCGCGCGGACCCGCGTCTCGGCGCGGAGCGCGAGCGCCTCCCGGTCGAGCCGGATCCCGGCGGCGCGCACGCGCGCGGCGTCGTAGCGGCCCCACGGCTCTGCGAAGTCGCTGAACGGCCGCCCGGTCACCGCGGCGACCTCGAGCGCGCGCACCGTGCGCCGTGCGTTCGGCGGCTCGATCCGGCCGGCCGCCACCGGATCGGCCGCGGCGAGCCGGTCGTGCAGGCGAGCGGCGCCCAGCACGGCGAGCTCGGTCTCGAGCGCTCCGCGGACCTCGGGATCCTCCGGCGGGAACACCAGATCGTCGACGATCGCCCGGAAGTACAGGCCGGAGCCGCCCACCAGCAGCGGCCGCTCGATCCGCGGCAGCGCCTCGGACGCCAACGTCTGGTACCGGGCCACGGTGAACCGCTCGGAGGGGTCGGCGACGTCCAGCAGGTGATGTGGGATCCGGGCGCGCTCGGCCGGCGTCGGCTTGGCCGTGCCGACATCCATCCCGCGGTACACGAGCATCGAGTCGACCGACACGACCTCCGCGCCCAGCCGCTCGGCCAGCGCGATGCCCGCCTCGGTCTTGCCGCTCGCGGTCGGCCCGACCAGCGCCCGGAGCATCCTCAGACGGCGACCGGCGCCGCCACGACGCCGAGCAGGTGGTGCGGGCCGGCGCCGGTGATCTCCGCGTCCACGAAGGTCCCGGGCGGAAGCGCCTCGGTCAGGTGGACGACCCGGTTCGTGCGCGTGCGACCCTGGGTGGTCCCGTTCCGCTTGCCGGCCCCCTCGATCAGGAGCTCGAGACGGCGACCGACCTGCGCGCGGTTCCCTGCCGCGGTGATCTGCGACTGCGTCCGGACCAGCCGGTCGAACCGCTCCTGCACCACGTCCTTCGCGAGCTGCCCGTCCATCGACGCGGCCCGCGTGCCGGCGCGCGCCGAGTACTGGAACGTGTACGCGGCGTCGAACCGCGCGCGCTCGACCACGTCGAGGGTCTCGCCGAAGTCGTCCTCGGTCTCGCCGGGGAAGCCCACGATGATGTCGGTCGAGACCGCGATCCCCGGGATCGCCGCGCGGATCTCCTCCAGCCACCGCAGGTACCGCTCGCGGCGGTAGGACCGGCGCATCGCCTGCAGGATCCGATCCGAACCGGACTGCAGTGGGAAGTGGATGTGCTCGCAGATCGTCTCAGACCGGGCCATCGCCTCGATCACGTCCGGCGTGAAGTCGTGCGGATGCGGCGACGTGAAGCGGAGCCGCCGGAGCCCCTCGATCCCCGCGACCTCCCCCAGCAGCCGAGCGAACAGCGGCGAGCGGGCCGATCCCGGCACGGTCAGATCGCGGCCGTAGGTGTTCACGTTCTGGCCGAGGAGGGTCACCTCCACGACGCCGGCGCGCACCAGGCCCTGCACCTCCGCCAGGATCTCGCCGAGCGGGCGCGAGCGCTGCGCGCCCCGCACGAACGGCACGATGCAGAACGTGCACGCGTTGTCGCAGCCGACCGCGATCGAGACCCAGGCCCGGTGCCGATCCTCGCGGGCGGCCGGGAGCGCGCTCGGGAACACGTCGGTGTATTCGCGCACGTCCATCAGCGGTCCCTCCGCCTCGGAGCGCCGAACGAGCTCGAGCAGGTTCGGCAGCGCGTGCGTGCCGACCACGACGTCGACCCACGGCGCCCGACGTTGGATCGTCCCCTGGTCCTTCTGTGCCAGGCATCCCGCGACCACGATCCGCAGTCCGGGATTGCGGTCCTTCAGGGGTTTCAGGTGCCCGAGGTTCCCGTAGAGCTTGTCGTCGGCGTTCTCGCGGATCGCGCACGTGTTCAGCACGACCAGCCGGGCATCCGCGACGTCGTCGGTCGGCATCATCCCCTCGGCGAGGAGCATGCCGCCGATCCGCTCGGAGTCGTGCTCGTTCATCTGGCACCCGAAGGTGCGGATCAGGAAGCGTCCGTCCATCGGCACGAGGCTACCGCGGCCGCTCCGGCGGCGGCGCTAGCGAGCGAACTCCGTGGCGCGGATCTCGCGGACGACGGTGATCTTGATCTGGCCCGGGTACTGCAGCTCCTCCTCGACCTGCTTGGCGATATCCCGGGCGATGATCTGCGCCTGGAGGTCGTCGACCGCGTCCGGCTGCACCAGCACGCGCACCTCACGGCCGGCCTGCATCGCGTAGACCTTCTCGACCCCGCCGAAGGTGCTGCAGATCTCCTCCAGTCGCTCCAGGCGCTTCACGTAGGTCTCCAACGATTCCCGGCGTGCCCCCGGCCGGCCGCCGCTGATCCCGTCCGCGATCTGGGCGAGCACCGCGTGGACCGTGCGCTGCTCCACCTCCCCGTGGTGCGACTCGATGCAGTGGACGATTTCCGGATCCTCCTTGAGCCGGCGAGCGATCTCGGCGCCGATGATCGCGTGGGACCCCTCGACCTCGTGCGTCACCGCCTTGCCGATGTCGTGCAGGAAGGCGCCCCGCTTCGCGATCGTCGGGTCCACGCCGAGCTCGGCCGCGAGCGCCGCCGCGATGAACGCGGACTCCTCGAGGTGCTTGAGGACGTTCTGGCCGTAGCTCGTGCGGTACTGGAGCCGGCCGAGCAGTTTCACCATCTCCGGGTGGATGTCGGTGATGCCGACCTCGGCCACCGCGTCCTCGCCGGCGCGGCGGATCCGTTCCTCGATCTCGGCGATCGAGCGCTCGTGAACCTCCTCGATCCGTGCGGGGTGGATCCGGCCATCCTGCACGAGCTTCTCGAGCGTCAGCCGCGCGGCCTCGCGGCGCACGGGGTCGAACGAGCTCAGCACCACCGCTTCGGGCGTGTCGTCGATGATCAGGTTCACTCCGGTGGTCGCCTCGAACGCCCGGATGTTGCGGCCCTCCCGGCCGATGATGCGGCCCTTCATGTCCTCGCTCGGCAGCGTGAAGACGCTGACGGTCGACTCGGCGGTCTGTTCGGAGGCGACGCGTTGGATCGCGATCGTCAGGATCTTCCTCGCGCGCTCCTCGCCCTCCTCGCGCGCCCGCTGCTCGATCTCACGCACCTGCGCCATCGCCGAGCGCTTCGCGTCGCCGACCACGTCGGCCACCAGCTGTTCGCGCGCCTCGGAGGAGGTCATGCCGGCGACCCGTTCGAGCTGCACGCGCTGCTGGTCCGCGGCGCGTTCGAGCCGGATCCGGACCTCCTGCAGCTTCTCGTCGCGCTCGTCCAATTCGGCGGAGCGGAGATCGAGCTTGGCCGTCCGGCCCCGGAGCTCGTCCTCGGTCTCGGCGATCCGCCGCTCGAGCCGGGCGATCTCGTCCCGCCGGGCTTTCACGTCCTCCTCCGCCTCACGACGGATCTGGCCGGCGTCACCCTTCGCATCCTCTAGGGCCTTGCGGAGGGTCTGCGCGGCTTCTTGCTCGGCCTGCACCGAACGTTGGTCGACCTGCACCAGCTTCTGCCGTGCCTGGGCTTCCAGCGAGTTGGCGTTCGTGCGGGCGATGTTGGTTCGGATCAGGAACCCGGCGGCAACGCCCACGATCAGGGCGACGACGCCGACGATGACCGGAGCCATGGTTCCTCCCTGCGCTCAGGGAGAGGGCCTGCGGTCCCGCCCGTTCGATGCGACGTGGGTGAGCTTCAGGAGGTCCGGGCTATCCGGATCTGCGCCCCCCGTCGCTCCGGGTCTCGAGATGGTGGTTCGGTCCGCTCACGTTGCCGCTCGGTGAAGGTCGGGTGTCCGTTCGGTTGCCTCTCGGGGTCGTTTCGATCTGCCCCCACGATACGGCGGCGCTCCGAACGAGGCAAGGCTCAGTCCTCGAAGGCCTCCACCGCAAGCGCTTTCCGAGCGACCTCCCGTGACAGGGCCGGCGGGAACCCCCGGC
>DATHCP010000016.1:0-25490 GCA_035490535.1 Actinomycetota bacterium | reverse complement strand
TGTGGTCGGCGGCGAGGGCGAGCTTCAGCTCCTCGTAGCGGCGGGCGTCGGCGGGGTTGGCCCGCAGGTGGTCCCGGAAGCCGAGGAGCCGTGCGGCCTCGGGCGAGGTGGCCTCCACGACGTGGACGTGCACGCGCATCGCGCCGGTGGAGCCGGTGAAGAAGACGTGGGCCTCGTCGCGATGGCCGAAGGCGTAGCCGTGGGCCTCGAGGGGCTCGCGGTAGGGAGCCTCGGGGTCGTAGCGCTCGATCAGGACCAGGACGTCGATCACCGGCTTCGCGGCGATCCCCGGGATCGAGGTCGAGCCCACGTGGTGGACGCCGAGCGCGGTGGTGCCGAGCGTGGCACGCAGGTCGGCCTCGACCCCGTCGTAGACGCCCGCCCACGCGGGATCGTGCGGGACGAGCTCGATCACGCGGCCGGCGTCAGGCCCAGAAGTCGTCGCTGGCGTAGGGGTCGCCGGGGTAGAGCCACTGCTCCGTGACCTTCCCGCCCGCGATCTCGAAGACCTGGACCGAGTTGTCGCTGAGGGTCTTCCCGTCGCGCTGGCCCTCGACGTGCACCAGGGCCGCGACGTGCTCGTCGTTGCCCACGACGTCGTGAAGCTCCAGCTTGAAGCTCCCGCCCGTCAGCTCGAAGGTCTTCTGGAACAGTCCGATCACGGCCTCGGCCCCGGCGTAGTCGCCCGAGAGCTGGTTCCTCCCCGGCGAGTGCCAGACGATGTCGGCGGCGAACAGCTCCCCGAGCGTCGCCATGTCCCCGCTCTGGAACGCGGCGTACCCCTGCCGGACCAGATCCTCGTTCGGATGCGACATGCGTCCTCCTTCCGTTCGACCGAAGGCGATAGTGCCACCGGTCGCGAGAACGTGCTGAGAAGTTCCGCCGGCCGCGTAACGGAACGCCTCCTTCGGTCGTTCACGCCCCGAGCAACCACCAGGAGGGAGGACCCGATGGGCGGGTCGGTTCGTGGAACGCGTCGTGGGATCTGGCTGACGGTCGCGATCGTCGCGGCAGCGTTCGCGATGGGGACGTCGGCCCTGGTCGCGGCGGCGGGGCCGAGCAGGAAGTCGCCGACGCCGGTGGTGATCCACGGGAAGGCGCCGATCAACCATCACGATCTGCTCCATCACTCGCCCCTGACGTGGGGCGACTGGGGACGGCCGGAGGTCGGACTCCCGGTGTGGGCGCCCAACGGCGACATGTACGTCTCCGACTGCGGGAACGCACGGATCTACAAGGTCACGCCGCCCGATCACCTGAAGCTCTTCGCGGGACGGGGACCCGGCGGCTTCCCGACCTACTACCCGTACAAGAAGTACGCGTGGGTCACGGTCGGCAACCTGGCCGGCGACGGCGAGTACCGGACCGAGGCCGTGTTCAGCTGCCCGTCGGCGCTGGCGTTCGACGCGGCCGGCAACATGTTCATCGGCGACCACCTGAACGACCGGATCCGGGAGATCGACACGAACGGCTACGTGAGCACGTTCGCGGGCACGGGGCCGGGCTTCAAGTGGGCCGGACCGTGGACGTCCGGCGTGGGCCCGGCGGCCGGCGACGGTCTGCCGGCGGTCCACGGGATCTTCAAGGCGCCGCTCGGCATGGCGTTCGACGCGGCCGGGAACCTCTACGTGGCCGACCGCGACCACGCCGCGATCCGGAAGATCGACACGAACGGCATCCTGTCGACCGTGGCCGGCAACGGGTGGCGCGGCTACACCGGCGACGGGAAGCCGGCGACCGCGACGAGGCTGTACCGGCCGGTCGACGTCACGTTCGACGCCGCCGGGAACATGCTGATCTCGGACCAGAACAACATGCGGATCCGGATGGTCAACCACGCCGGCATCATCTCGACGGTGGCCGGGAGCGGGCACCACGGCTGCGGGGGCGCCGGCGGGCCGGCGACGCAGGCGTCGATGAAGAACCCCGGCGACATCGCGGCCCTGTCCGACGGCTCGATCCTGATCGTGGACAACGAGTGCATGCGGATCTGGCGCGTGACCCCGGGCGGCACGATGACCGTCTACGCCGGCAACGGGAAGGACCAGTGCGGCGGGATCGGGAAGGACGTGTCGAAGCTGAAGATCGACTTCGGCGTCGGCGGCGTGACGGTCGGGCCGGACGGCGAGGTGTACATCCAGGTGTGCGGCAAGGTCGTGCGGGTCGATAGCTCGGGGAAGACGCACCTGTTCCTCCACGACCCGCCCGACCCACGCAAGCACCACTGAGGGGACGGGCTCACGAGACCGCCGGCGCCCCGCGCCGGCGGTCTCGCGGGTCATGACGCTTCCGTCTTGCGGGGCCGGCCCGGTTTGCGATCCCAGGTCTCGACGAAGCGACGGAGGGTGGAAAGGCACCACACGGGTCCGGCCGCGAGTTCGACCAGCGGCGCGGGGAAATCGGGGCGACGGCGGAGCTCCGCGATCCGCTGCCTGCTCACGTGCAACTCCTTGGCCAGCTCGGTGACGCCGAGGTAGGTCTCCGGCTCCTCGTTGACCGATCGCTCCAACATCTCGCCCGTGAACACCTGCACGGAGCCGATCCCGCCGTGACGGATCCCGACCTTGCCGCAAGCCGTCTGGAAGAGCTCGACGCCGAAGCGGGCCGCCTCGGCGAACGATCCACCGGGGTCCATGGGATCCGGCTCGTCCAGATCGACGCCGAACGTGGCTCCGAGGGCATGGTGTTTCCCCCCGGCGCTGACGGCGGCACCCCGCGCACCGAGCTCGGCGAGGGTGTCGAGGAAGTCGCCGATCGCTTCGTCGGGGTACTCCAATCCATCGCCGCCATGCGTCTCGATCTCGACCTCGAGCACGTCACCTCACCTCCCGATCGCCTTGGCGGCCATCGGAACCCGGCCTTCCTCATCCGCCGCACGACGTTCTCGAGGGCGTGCGGGTCGCTCGACGCGTGGAAGCGATGCACCGACACCGTGGGCCCGCCATCCGGGGGTCGGAGCTGAACACCGAACCTCGTCGGCGTGATGGTCCATCCCCATCGTGCACTATCCCTTGCTCTATCGTCAAGGGTATATGTGCCCCTTGAGGCCGCCGATCATCCCCCAACCCCCGCCTCGGTTCGTTGCGCTGCATCACTCGGGCGCCCCTCTCCTAAAGACCGTTCGCACCACGGTCGAAAGCCCTACGAGAGAACAGGAGAGGTGTGCCCGGAGCCATGTCCGACGAGATGGACGAGATCGTCGCGGAGTTCCTGGTCGAGAGCGTGGAGAGCCTCGACCGGCTGGACCGCGACCTCCTCACGCTCGAGCGCGATCCGCGCTCGCCCGAGGTCCTCGCCGGCATCTTCCGCACGATGCACACGATCAAGGGCACGTGCGGCTTCCTGGGCTTCGGCCGGCTGGAGCGGGTGGCGCACGCGGCCGAGAGCCTCCTGGCGGCACTGCGCGACGGCTCGCTGACGCTGACGCCGACCGTGGCGGGCTCGCTGCTCGCGACCGGCGACGCGCTGCGGGCGATGCTCGCGGAGATCGAGGCCACCGGCGTCGACGGGGACGACGACCACGACGCGCTCGTGGACGAGCTGGAGCGGCTGCGGAAGGGCGGCACGGCGGAGGCCGTGGTCGAGGCTCCGGCGCCGCGGACCCCGGCGGTGGTGCCGGCGGGCGCGGTGGCGCCGGACGCGAGCGTCCGGGTCGACGTCGCGCTCCTGGACGGCCTGATGACCACGGTCGGACAGCTGGTGCTGGCGCGGAACCGCCTGGCGGAGCTGGTCGGCGAGGACGCGGCGCCCGAGCTGCAGACCGCGGCGCAGCGGATGAGCGCGATCACGGCGGAGCTGCAGCGCAGCGTGATGGAGACCCGGATGCAGCCGATCGCGACCGCGTGGGCGAAGTTCCCGCGCGTGGTGCGCGACCTGGCGATGACGCTCGGCAAGCAGGTGCGGATCGAGACCGAGGGCGGCGAGACCGAGCTGGACCGTTCGATCGTCGAGGCGATCAAGGACCCCCTGACGCACCTGGTGCGCAACGCCGTCGACCACGGGATCGAGACGCCCGAGGTCCGGAGCGCGGCCGGCAAGCCCGAGGAGGGCGTGCTGCGCGTGCGCGCCTGGCACGAGGGCGGGCAGGTCGGGATCGAGGTGACCGACGACGGCGACGGGATCCGCGGTGACGCGCTCCTGCAGCGCGCGGTGACGCAGGGGTTCGTCTCACTGCAGCAGGCGCGCGCGATGAGCGAGCGCGACGTGCTGGACGTGATCTTCGCGCCCGGCTTCACGACCTCCTCGGAGGTCACGAACGTCTCGGGGCGCGGGATCGGCATGGACGTCGTGAAGGCCAACGTCGAGCGCGTGGGCGGCAGCGTCGAGATCCAGACCGAGCCCGGCCGCGGCACGACGTTCAAGATCCGGATCCCGCTGACGCTCGCGATCGTCTCGGCGTTCCTGGTGCACGCCGGGCGCGAGCGCTACGCGATCCCCCAGGTGAACCTGCTGGAGCTGGTGCACGTCGAGCGCGGCGCGATCGAGCTGCTGCACGACGCGCCGGTGATCCGGCATCGCGGGCGGATCCTGCCGCTCGTCGACCTGGCGCGCGAGCTGGGCGAGCCGGTGGTGGTGTTCGGGCGCGACGACGCCGAGGCCGTGCCGGTCGTGGTGCTGAGCGCCGAGGACCGCCGGTTCGGGCTGGTGGTCGAGCGCGTCGGCGATCCGAGCGAGGTCGTGGTGAAGCCGCTCGGCGCGCTGCTGACCGGGCACGAGCTGTTCGCCGGGGCGACGATCCTGGGCGACGGCCGGGTCGCGATGATCCTGGACGTGGTCGGGCTGGCGCGCGGCGCCGGCGTGAGCGACGGAGCCGGCTCGGCGCCGGCGCGCGGGGACGCGGCGCCGCAGCAGCGCCGTGCCGGGCTCCTCCTGTGCGCGCACCCGACCGGCCGGATCGCGGTGCCGCTGCGGATCGTGGAGCGTTTGGTCGACCGACCGCGTCTGGTCGGGTCCCTCTCGTTGGCCGACGAGGACCGCTTCCTCCCGTTCGGCGACCGGAGCATCCCGCTGGTCGAGATCGGCGACCTGCTGGGCGAGCGCCGCGCGGTGGACCGCCCGATGGGCGGCGAGCCCGCCGAGGAGCCGCGCCAGGTGCTGATCGTGCGCGACGGGTCGCGGATCGTGGGCGTGGCGGTCAGCCGCGCGATCGACGTGGTGGAGGAGCCGCTGGAGCTGCAGCCGGCGAGCCGGCCGGGCGTGCGCGGCACGATCGTCGTGGACGGCCGTCCGACCGAGGTGCTGGACCTCCCGGCGCTGCTCGCGTCGCACGGCGGCGCCGCGCCGGCCGTGGAGGCCGTCGGATGAAGCGCTTCGCGACCTTCGTGGTGGACGGCCGGACGCTCGGCGTCGACGTCGCGCGCGTGCGCGAGGTGACCGGCGCGCGCGAGCTGACGCCGGTGCCGCTGGCGGATCCCGCGATCGCGGGGCTGCTGAACCTGCGCGGGGAGATCGTGACCGCGATCGACCTGCGGGCGCGCCTGGGCCTGCCGGCGGCGGAGGCGGTCGCCGACGACGGCTCGGAGGCGATGCACGTGGTGCTGACCGGCGCGGAGCCGGTGAGCCTGCTGGTCGACGACGTCGGCGACGTCGTGGAGGTGGAGGAGGACGCGTTCGAGCTGCCGCCGGTGACGCTCCGCGGGCCGGCCGGCGAGCTGATCCGCGGTGCGTACCAGCGCGAGGGCGCGCTGCTGCTGGAGCTGGACCTGGACCGGGCGCTCGACGCCCGCACGGAACGAGACGAGGTGAGCCGTCCATGAAGCTCGTCCCCACGAAGACGGGGGCGCCGAAGCAACGGTTCCGCTGGAGCGTCAGCCGCAAGATCGCGGCGCTCGGCCTGGCAGGGCTGTTCGCGGCGGTGTCGGTGATGTTCGTGCAGCGCCGCGCGATCGGCGAGCTGGCCTCGGCGACCGACCGCACCGCGCAGACCGCGTGGGCGGTCCGCGACGGGATGTCCGCCGCGGCGCTCGACCAGGCGCTGCGCGCCGACGTCTACCTGGCGCTGGCGGCGCCGGCGTCGACCTCGGCGCGCCAGACCGTGCGTGAGGACGGCGACTCGCTCCTCGCGAGCCTGACCTCGGCGCGCTCGCGCACGACCGACCCGGCCGTGGCGCAGGAGCTGGCCGCGGCGTCCACGCAGGCGCAGTCGGTGATCGACCAGGTCTCGGGCCTGCTGGCCGCGGGCCCGGCGCAGCAGGAGGCGCGGCGCGCCGGCGTCGACGACGCGTTCGGCGGGCTCGCGACGTCGCTGCGGAGCCTGAACGACGGCCTGGCCGCGGCGGCTTCGAACGCGGCGTCGGACGCCCGCGCGGTTGCGGCGCGGGCGCGCGCGGCGCAGATCTGGCTGACCCTGACCGCGTTCGCGGCGTTCCTGTGGGCCGCGCGGCTGGTCTCGCGAGGGATCACGCGGCCGCTCGCCGAGTGCGTGACCGGGTTGAAGTCGCTCGCCGGCGGGGACCTGACCGCGCAGGTCACGGTGAAGGGCAACGACGAGGTGGCGGAGCTCGCGACCTCGTTCAACCGGACCGTCGAGGACCTCGGCGGCGTCGTACGCCGGATCCGCGAGGGCGCCTGGACGCTCGCGTCCTCGGCCGACCAGCTCTCGGCGGCCAGCACCCAGATGGGCGCCTCCGCCGAGGAGACCTCAGGGCAGGCCGGCGCGGTCTCGGCCGCGGCCGAGCAGGTCAGCGCGAACGTCAGCACGGTGGCGGCCTCGGCCGAGGAGATGTCGGCCTCGATCCGCGAGATCGCGGCCAGCGCGAACGAGGCCGCGGCGGTCGCGGCGCAGGCGGTCTCGGCCGCCGGCTCGACCACGGCGACCGTCACGCAGCTCGGCGCCTCCAGCGGCGAGATCGGCGAGGTCGTGAAGGTGATCACGTCGATCGCCGAGCAGACGAACCTGCTGGCGCTGAACGCCACGATCGAGGCCGCGCGCGCCGGCGACGCCGGGCGCGGCTTCGCGGTCGTCGCGAACGAGGTGAAGGAGCTGGCCCGCGGCACCGCGAAGGCCACCGAGGAGATCTCCGAGCGGATCGCCGCGATCCAGGACGACGCGCGCGCCGCGGCGACGGCGATCGAGGGCATCACCGACGTGATCGCGCGGATCAACGACATCCAGGCCACGATCGCCTCCGCGGTCGAGGAGCAGACCGCGACCACGAACGAGATCACGCGCCACGTGAACGAGGCCGCGGCCGGCGCCGGCGAGATCGCCGCGAACGTCGGCGGCGTGGCCGGCACGGCGCAGGACACGTCGGCCGGCGCGGCGGCGGCCCGCGCGGCCGCGCACGAGCTGGCCGGCCTGGCGGAGGAGCTGAACCTGACCGTGTCGCGGTTCGTGGTCGACGGAGCGGCGCGGCTGCGCCGGACGCCGCCGGCGACGAGCGAGACCGGCGCGGGCGGCCTGTCGCGGGTCGCCTTCACCGGCGGCGGCGGGAGCTGAGGAGACCGAGGAAGGACACGACGATGCGTGCACTGGTGATCGACGACTCCCGGGCGATGCGGATGCTGCTGAAGCGCGAGCTGGTCGCCCTGGACTTCGAGGTGTTCGAGGCCGGCGAGGGCGAGGAGGCGCTCGCACTGCTGGCCGAGCAGGGTGCGATGGACGTGGTGCTCGTCGACTGGACGATGCCGGGGATGGACGGCATGAGCTTCGTGCACCACGTGCGCGCGGAGCCGGCGTACGGATCGATGCGCGTGGTGATGGTCACGTCGGAGTCCGATCCGGCGCAGATCTTCCACGCGCTGATGGCCGGCGTGGACGAGTACGCGACGAAGCCGATCACCCGCGACGTGCTCGCGGAGAAGCTCGGCCTGGTGGGATCGGCGGAGGACTGAGCGTGCGTCCCCGCGTCCTCGTCGTCGACGACTCGGTCGTCGTGCGCCGCCTGGTCTCCAAGGCGCTCGATGCCGAGGGCTCCGTCGAGGTGGCCGGCGTGGCCGCCGACGGGCGGATCGCGCTCCAGCAGATCGAGCGCCTGACGCCGGACGCGGTGATCCTGGACCTGCAGATGCCGGTGATGGACGGCCTGACGGCGTTGGACGCGATCCGCGACCGGTGGCCGACGCTGCCGGTGATCATCTTCAGCACGCAGACCGTGCAGGGCGCCGAGATCACGCTGGACGCCCTGGCGCGCGGCGCGAACGACTACGTCCTGAAGCCCTCCGAGGTGCTCGGGCCGACCGAGGCGATGGCCCGGATCACGGAGGCGCTCGTGCCGCGGATCCTCGCGTTCTGCACCGCGCGCGCCCGGCGTCCGCAGATCCCGGCGCCGGCCCGCGCGGCCGTGGCCCCCGGGCGGATCGACGCGGTGGCGATCGCGGTCTCGACCGGCGGACCGACCGCGCTCGCGCGCGTGATCCCCGCGCTGCCGGCCGACCTGCCGGTGCCGATCCTGGTCGTGCAGCACATGCCGCCGATGTTCACGCGGATCCTGGCCGAGCGGCTGGACCGCGGATCCGAGCTCCGGGTGGTGGAGGCCGCCGAGGGCCAGGCGGTGCAGCCCGGCGGCGTGTGGATCGCGCCGGGCGATCACCACATGACGGTCGAGCGCGCCGGCGCCGCCGTCCGGATCCGCACGAACACCGGCCCGCGCGAGAACTCGTGCCGCCCGTCGGCCGATCCCCTGTTCCGTTCGGTGGCCGCCGCCTACGGCGCGAACGCCCTCGCGGTCGTGATGACCGGCATGGGCAGCGACGGGCTGCGCGGCGCCGAGGAGCTGGTGGCGGCCGGCGCGCACGTGCTGGCGCAGGACGAGGCCTCGAGCGTCGTCTGGGGCATGCCCGGGTTCGTGGTGGGCGCCGGCCTGGCCGACGCGACGGTGCCGCTGGAGGAGCTCGCGGAGGAGATCTCCCGCCGCGCGCAGATCGGGCGGGCGCGCACCGTGGCGGGGGCGATGTCGTGATGCTGGCCGAGCGCGACTTCCGGTACCTCCAGGACCTGGTGCACGCCCGCGCCGCGATCGTGCTGGAGCCCGGCAAGGAGTACCTGGCGCTGACCCGGCTGGACCCGGTGGCGCGCTCGGCCGGGATGGGCTCGGTCGGCGAGCTGGTCGAGGCGCTCCGCGCCGACGAGGGCTCGGCCCTGCACGAGCGGGTGGTCGAGGCCCTCACGACGAACGAGACGACGTTCTTCCGCGACGCGAAGGCGTTCGAGACGCTCCGGACCGTGGTGTTGCCGGAGGTGCTGGCGCGCAAGGAGCGCAGCCGGACGCTCTCGATCTGGTCGGCGGGATGCTCCAGCGGCCAGGAGCCGTACAGCGTGGCGATGCTGCTGCGGGAGGACTTCGACCTGGACGGCTGGCAGATCTCGATCCTGGGCACCGAGGTCTCCACGGCGATGCTCGAGCGGGCCCGCACGGGGCGCTACGGTCAGCTCGAGATCGGCCGCGGCCTGCCGGCGGAGCTGCGCGCGCGGTACTTCCGGCCGGTGGGCGAGGTCTGGGAGATCGACCCGGAGATCCGCGCGATGGTGACGTTCGAGCGGCAGAACCTGGCCGAGGACTGGCCGGTGTTCGCCCCGATGGACCTGGTGCTGATGCGCAACGTGCTGCTCTACTTCGACCGCCCCACGCGCCGACGTGTGCTCACGGCGGTCCGCGGCGTGCTCGCGCCCGAGGGCTACCTGCTCCTGGGCGCGCAGGAACAGATCGCGAACGACGTCGACGGCTTCGAGCGTTGCTCGGGGGCGCCGACCGGCTGGTACCGACGCGAAGGGACCGCGCTCCGCGCTGCGGGCGCCTAGGAGGACGACGACATGGCAGTCACCACGGACGACATCGGGCAGATCGTGACCGACATCTGGACCACGATGCTGGGCTTCCCGGTCGCGAGCCGCAGCGATCCGGTGGACGTGAACGGCGACCGCAACCTCTCGGCGTCGGTGCAGATCTCCGGCGGCTGGGACGGCACCGTCCTGGTCAGCTGCCCCGAGCAGCTCGCCCGGCGGGCCGCCGCGGCGATGTTCGATGCGGAGGAGGCCTCCGACGAGGAGATGCGCGACGCGCTCGGCGAGATCGCGAACATGACCGCCGGCAACGTGAAGAGCCACATCGAGGCGTACTGCCGCCTGTCGCTGCCGATGGTCGCCGAGGGCAAGGAGCTGCTGATCAGCATCCCCGGCAGCACCGTGGTGGCCGAGGCCGCGTTCGACTGCGGCGAGGACGCCTTCAGCGTCGAGGTCTACGAGAAGGGTTAGCCGGCGACCGCGGCCGACTCGGCGTCCTTCGGGTGCGTCGGATCGATCCGCACGCCCGGGCCCATCGTCGAGGACACGGCCAGCGTCTTGATGTAGCGCCCCTTCGCCGAGGACGGCTTCGCCTTCAGCACCTCGTCGACGACCGCCAGGTAGTTCTCCAGCAGCGCCTGCTCCTCGAACGACTTCTTGCCGATGATCAGGTGCACGTTGCCGGTGCGGTCGGCGCGGTACTCGATCTTGCCGCCCTTGATGTCGGAGACCGCCTTCGCGATGTCGTTCGTGACGGTGCCGGTCTTCGGGTTGGGCATCAGGCCGCGCGGGCCCAGCACACGCCCGGCCTTGCCGACCGTGGCCATCATGTCGGGCGTGGCGATCGCCGCCTCGAAGTCGATCGTGCCCTTCAGCACGTCCTCGAGCAGGTCGTCGGCCCCGACCACGTCGGCGCCGGCCTCGCGGGCCTCGCGCGCCTTCTCGCCCTGCGCGAACACGGCCACGCGCACGTCCTTGCCGGTGCCGTGGGGCAGCACGACCGTGCCGCGGAGCGCCTGGTCCTGCTTGCGCGTGTCCACGCCGAGGCGGAACGTGACCTCGACCGTCTCGTCGAACTTCGCGTTCGGCAGCGACTTCAGGATGTGGATCGCCTCCGACGGGGTGTGCTCGGCCTCGGCGTCGTAGGTGCCGGCGCCCTCGCGGTAGCGCTTGCCGTGCGCGGAGGTCATGCCTCCACCTCCACGCCCATGCTGCGCGCCGTGCCGGCGACGATCCGCGCGGCCATCTCGACGTCGTTCGCGTTCAGGTCGGCCATCTTGCGCTGCGCGATGTCGCGCACCTGCGCCTGCGTGAGGGAACCGACCTTCTCGCGGTTCGGTGCGCCGGAGCCCTTCTCGATCCCGGCGGCCTGCTTGATCAGCTCGGCAGCCGGCGGCTGCTTCAGGATGAACGAGAACGTGCGGTCCTCGTAGATCGTCAGCACGGCCGGGATCACCTGGCCGGCCATCGACTGCGTCGCGTCGTTGTACTGCTTGCAGAAGTCCATGATGTTCACGCCGTGCTGGCCGAGCGCGGTGCCGACCGGCGGTGCGGGCGTGGCCTGGCCGGCGCGGATCTGCAGCGTGACCATCGCCATGACCTTCTTCTTGGGAGCCATCCGTCGTTCCTCCTGTCAGACCTTGGCGACCTGGTCGAACGACAGCTCGACGGGCGTCTCGCGGTCGAAGATGTTGACCAGCACCTTGAGCTTGGCCTGGTCGGCGTTGATCTCGCTGATCGTGCCGTTGAAGTCGGCGAAGGGCCCGCCGGTGATCCGCACGACGTCGCCCTCCTCGAAGCCCAGACGCACCTGCGGCTTCTGCTCCTCCTTCTTCACCGCGAGGATCTTCTCGACCTCGCGCTTGGACAGCGGCGTCGGCTTGGAGCCCGTGCCGGCCGACACGAATCCGGTCACGCCCGGCGTGTTGCGCACGACGTACCAGGAGTCGTTGTCGTAGAGCATCTTCACCAGCAGGTAGCCGGGAAAGACCTTCTTCTGCACGACCTGCTTCTTGCCGCCCTTGATCTCCATCACGTCTTCCATCGGGATGTGGACGCGGAAGATCTTGTCCTCCATCTGCATCGTGTGGATCCGCGACTCGAGGTTGGCTTTCACCTTGTTCTCGTAGCCGGCGTAGGTGTGCACGACGTACCAGTCGCCGGGACCCCGGAACGGATCGTCGGCGGCCGGCTCGGCGGGCTCCTCGGGCTCGGCGGCAGCCTCCTCGACGACGAGCTCCTCGAGCGCTTCCTCGGCGACGGCCTCCTCGACGATCGCCTCCTCGACCACCGTCTCGAGGACCGCGTCCTCGATCTCGCCGGCTGCCTCGACCTCGACGGCGGCCTCGACGACCAGCTCCTCGACGGCCTCCTCGGCGGCCTCCTCGATCGCGGCCGCCTCCGCGTAGTCGCCCTCGGCGACCGCGACGTCCTCCGCGACCTCCGCCTCCTCGGCGATCGTCGCGGCGGCGTCCAGGCGCTGGGCGGCGTCGTCCTCGAGGGCCTCCGCCACGTCGAGGGCGTCGGAGATCTGCTCGTCCTGCTGGGTGATCAGCTCGTCGTTCACGATGATCCTTCTGCTACGCCAAGGATGGCCGGGGCCGGCCGGACGGAGCGTTCCGGGCATCCGGAAGAAAGCTCTGGGACCGGTGTTCGCCCAGTATAGGAGGCTTCTCGGAGCCCCGGCAAAACGCCCTGGGGGCGGGGTCGGCCTCAGCCCAGGCCGGAGAGCAGGCGGGAGAAGATGTAGTCCACGCCCGCGATGAAGGCCGTCAGCACGGTGATCGTGACCAGGACGACGATCGAGTAGGAGATCAGCTCCTTGCGGGTGGGCCAGTCCACCTTCTTGAGCTCGAGGCGGACCTCCCGGAGGAACTGGCGAACGCCGGTGCGCTTGCGCTTCTCCTGTTGCGCCGCACGGCGGGTGGTGGCCGGCGGCTGGGAGCGTCGGTCGACGCCGGCGCCCTTCTGCTGGCGCTCCGCCTTCTCCTGCGCTCGCTTCATCTGCCGATTCATGGTTCTCCTTCGCAGGCGCGGAGGGACTTGAACCCCCAACCCCCGGTTTTGGAGACCGGTGCTCTGCCAATTGAGCTACGCGCCTTCGCCGCCGGTCTTCCCCGAGGTTCGGGGCCTCGGGTGCCCAAGTATAGCCCCGACGGGGCACCGAACGGTCCCCCGGATCGGGCTCGCATTTCCCCTTCTCAGGTACGTGAGTCGGCCCTGGATCGACCCTAGACTTCGCCCACGACACCACGTGCGGCCCCCTTAGACAAGCGAGGCGTCGGTATGAGCACGAGCGGCTACGGCCGTGACGAGGAGCCCCGGCTCCTTCGCCGCGGCATCTTCCCCCGTCGAGAGCCGGCTCCGGTCGAGGCGATGAGCCCGGCCGAGCTCGAGCTCGCGGACGCGCTGCAGCGCGCGGTCGACGAGCGCCTGGAGGAAGGTCTCCGGGCGATCGAGACGCAGGCGACCGTGCTGATGAAGGAGGTCGCCCGCGAGATCTGGCGCGCCTCCTCGAAGGACGTGCGCCCCGAGCAGGAGCGGATCGTCTCGATCCTGTCCCGGGACCAGGCGATCAAGTCGCTGATCGCGTCCTCGGACGAGCGCTTCCAGGCCCTGGCGGTGCGCGGCGCGCGCCTGGAGGATCACCTGGACGAGCTCGCCGACTCGGAGCGGCGGACCCGCGAGGCGATGGAGGCCGCGGCGGCCTCGATCCGGGAGATCGCGGAGTCCCCCACCCTGCACGGCGTCGACGTCGTGCGCACCCAGCTCGAGCAGGTCGAGCGGCACATCGCCGAGGCGTTCGCGCACTTCGACGCGCGCGACGAGGCGATCGCGACCCAGATCCTGACCCAGGTCCGCGACCACGGCGAGCTGATCGCGAACGAGACCTCGCGCGTCGTCGAGTCGATGCAGGCCTACGTGCAGAACGGCACCGAGGCGGTCGGCCGGCTGGCGCAGCGGGTCGAGGAGCACGCGCAGGCGTTCCTGCTGCAGGACTCGAACATCGTCGAGCACGTCCGCGAGGCGGTGGAGGAGCAGCGCGCCGACCTGACCGAGCAGATCGAGATGGTCCGCGAGAAGGTCGGGATGCACGGGCGCGAGCAGGAGCAGCTGCGGGCCTCCGTCGAGCACCTGATCGACGCGCGGATCCGCGGCCTGGCCGAGCTGATCCGCTCGGACTCCACGGCCCTGCGCGACCTGATCGAGGACCGGGCCGCCGCCATGGCGACCCGCCCGGACGGCTCGATCGACGAGGGCGTGTTCCTGCACGCGGTCGACGAGCGGATGGGCGCGTTCGAGCGCCTGGTCCAGGAGCGGATCGGCGAGCTGGAGCGGACGCTCTCCGAGCAGGTCCTGGCGCTGTCCAGCGCGACGAACGCCACGATGGAGCGCAACGTCGAGCGGATGAACGCGGCCACGGGGTCGGTCGACGGCCTCGACGAGCTGATCGCGGAGTCCCAGCAGGCGTTCGAGGACCGGATGATGGGCCACGTGGACGACCGGATCACCGCGATCGCGCGCCTGATCCGTTCGGACAACCAGGCGCTGGCCGAGAAGATGTCCCAGGTCCAGGCGGCGCCGGCCGCCGCGGCCGAGCCGGCGTTCGACGCGGAGCTCGCGCGGCAGCTGATCCGCTCGGTCAAGGAGCTCGAGGCCGGCATGGCCTCCGACATGGTCGGAACGATGGACCGGCGCTTCCAGACGATGGCCGATCAGATGCACAAGGAGTCCCAGCTGCAGGCCGAGGCGATGCTGAAGGTCGCCGAGGTACTGGGCCAGAAGATCGACCGCCTGGCCGTCCGCGTGGACGAGGGCGTCGGCGCCGAGCTGCACGTGGTGGTGGACCGGATGTCGGACGCGATCCGCGCCATGTCCAGCAGCCGCCGCGACCTCAGCGCCTAGCCCGCACCGGCAGACCCTCCCGGAACCCGCCCCCGCCGGGGCGGGTTCCGTCGTTCGTGCCACGGTTCGGGGCCCCCGCGTGTCCTAGTTGCGTGATCGGCGAACGAGGGGCGATGGTCTCGTCGGTGGACCGGGACGTGCACAGCGACGGGGACCGGCTCGAGGAGCTCTACGTCCGCTTCGCGCCCGGCGGCATCCGGCTGGCCTACCTGATGACCGGCGACCGGGGGGTCGCCGAGGACCTCGTCCAGGAGGCGTTCGTCCGGTTCGTGGGCCGCCTGCACTCCCTGCGCGACCCGAACGCGTTCGAGGCGTACCTGCGCCGGACCGTGATCAACCTCTCGAAGAACCACTACCGGCGGCGCGCGCTCGAGCGGGCCGACCTGGAGCGCCAGGCGTCGCTCCCACCGCGGACCCACGAGGAACGCGACGTCTCCGAATACGAGGCGATGCGGACGGCGCTGTTGTCGCTGCCGGCCAAGCAGCGGGCCGCGATCGTCCTGCGCTACTACGAAGACCTTCCCGAGACGCGGATCGCCGAGGCGCTCCGTTGCCGACCGGCGACGGTGCGCTCGCTGATCTCCCGCGGCCTCGCCGCCCTCCGACAGAGCCCCGAGGTGATCCGATGACCGACGACACGAAGATCCCCGAGTTCCTGCAGCAGATGGCCGACGAGGTCGACGTCTCCGCGGTCGACCCGCGGCGCCCCGCGGAGCGCGCCCATCGCCGTCGCGCCGTGGCGAAGGTGCTGGTCTTCGTCGTCGCCGCGGCGGCGATCGTGACGGCGGGGGCGGTCGGTCTCGGCTCGGTCACCACGTCCGGCTTCGGGCCGGCCGGGCACTCATCGCAGAGCCTGAAGACGGTCAACGTCGCCGTGTACGGGTGGGGCGGCCCGGGCGGCTACTCGGTGCAGGTCCCCCCGGGGTGGAACCTGGACGTGAACGGGCACTCCGTGAGCACGGGCACGTCGGGGACGCTCGGGGTCAGCGTCTGGAACGTCAAGCGGGTTCCGCAGAACCCGTGCCAGTGGAAGGAGACGCTCCGCGATCCCGGCCCAACGGTCGACGACCTGGTCGGGGCGATCGAACAGACGCAGCTCCGCACCGCCACCGCACCGACGAACGTGGTCCTGGACGGCTTCTCCGGGAAGTACCTCGAGTGGTCGGTGCCCGACTGGCACGTGAGCGGGAACGCCGACTTCCAAGGCTGCGACGACCCGGGGAACGGGCACCAGGACTTCGTCACCTGGCTGTCCAACCTGCAGGGCGAGGCGTACGCGCAGGTCGCGCACCAGGTCGACATGCTCTGGATCCTCGAGGTCCGCGGACATCGGCTCGTCGTCGATGCCACGTACGGACCGAACGACTCCAAGGCCGATCGCGACCAGCTCACCGGGATCGTCGAGTCCCTGCACTTCTGGCAGTACGGGTAGCCAAGGGATCAGCAGAGGGGATCGAGATGCCAAGGCCCCCGAACCGACGGACGAACGTTCGCTCGGTCGTGCTCCTGGCAGCGCTCGTCACCGCGACGGCGTGCACGACCGGCGGATCGTCGGCCCCGATCTCCTCGAGCCCGATCGTCGCGCCGGCTCCGCGGAAGATGCACGACGGTCCGCTCGTCGCCTTCGGGGGTTCGGATGGGGTGCACACGCTCTCGCCGGACGGCGTGGGACCCGCGCTCCTTCGCTGCCGCTCCTGCATCAACCTCACCTCGGCCGCGTGGTCTCCGGACGGTACCCACCTGGCCTTCAGCAATGCGGACGGGCTCTGGATCGTCGACCTCGCGGACCCGATCGCCGATCTCATCGTCCGGAGCTCGAGGATCGGCGACGTCGCGTGGTCCCCGGATGGATCGCGCGTCGCCTTCGTGGACGACGCCTCGCGGATACTCACGATCAGCCCGGAGGGGGGCGACCGCACCGTGATCGTCGAGGGCTCGGGCCTCGCGGACATGTCGTGGTCTCCGGATGGGTCGAACATCGTGTACACCTCGAGCGGCAACGAGTTGAACGTCGCGGGCGTGTACGCGCGCTCGAAGCTGAGCTCCTTGGGGCGGGGAGAGCATCCGGCGTGGTCCCCCGACGGCTCCTCGATCGCCTACTTCGCGGTCGGTGGATGCACGATCCGGCAGATCTCCTTCCGGGAGCGAGGGAGCCCCGTTCCGTTCAACCTCGGCTCCATCTCCAACCGTTGCGAGGACGGGCTGGACCTCACCTGGTCGCCGGACGGCACGGAGCTCGCGGCCATGACCTCCTTGGGATTCACGGGCTGGGGCGGCCCCCTCGACGCGGTCTACCTCGTGAAGGCCGACGGGAGCCGCGCACGGCTGTACACCCGATGGTTCGTGTCGGGACGGGGTGTGGGGAACGGGCTCGCATGGCAGCCGGTCCCGTGATCGCGAAGCGGGTGCCACGGATCGTGCTCCTGACGACGCTGATCTTCGCGACGGCGTGCACGGCAGCTGGGGGCCAGGGGTCGTCGTCGATCTCCGCGAGCCCGACGATCGCGCCTGGGTCGCGCACGATGCACGACGGTCCGCTCGGCGTCTACGGAGGCTTCGATGGGCTCCGCGCACTCACGCCCAACGGCATGGGGGCCAAGCTCTACATCTGCCATCCCGGACCCTGCTCGGAGGCGATCGCGGCCGATTGGTCGCCGGACGGCTCCCACCTGGCGATCACGACCGCCGACGCGCTCGACGTCGTCGATGTCGCGAGCGGGAGGGAACAGGTCGCCGCGCCCGGCCAGCGGATCGGCGACGTCGCATGGTCCCCGGACGGGTCCCGGATCGCGTACGTGAACGAAGGGTTCCGGATCGATGTGATCGACCCCGACGGATCGAGGCTGGCCGCGATCGCCGGAGGGAACGACATCGCGGACCTGTCGTGGTCGCCCGACGGGTCGCGGATCGCGTACTCGGCGGACGCAGAACGGGGCCGCAGAGAGGGCAGAGAGGTGCGCATCATGGGCGTGGCGCCGGGTGCAGGTCAGAGGTTCGTCGGGTGGGGCGAGCACCCTGCGTGGTCACCCGACGGATCCTCGATCGCGTACTTCTCGGGCCGCGGGTGCGCGATCCGGGAGAGCGCGCCCCATGGGCGCGCTGAGGTGACCCTGTTCGACCTCAGGGCCATCTCCGACCACTGTCAGGACGGGCTGGACCTCACCTGGTCGCCGGACGGCACGGAGCTCGCGGCCATGGCCTCCTTGGGTGTCGCAGGCTGGGGCGGCCCCCTCGACGCGGTCTACCTCGTGAAGGCCGACGGGAGCCAAGGACGGCTGTACACCCACTGGCTCGCGTCGGGGCGGGGTGTGGGGAACGGGCTCGCATGGCAGCCCGTCCCGTGAGCTCCTCACGGACCACGCGATCGCGCAGCGTTCCGTCGTAGCCATCTCTCGCTCCGACATGCCACGCATCCGTGCGTTCGCGTGTCTTCGTTGTGTGCGCACGACGCGGTTCACACGGCGATCGGTCCGTCGATCACGCGACGGACGACAGGAGGTTCGGACATGACGAAGCACTCGCACGGAACGACGAGCCTTCGATGGCTCGTGGCGTCGCTGTCACTGCTCGTGGCCGCGGCGTGCACCAGCGGAGCGACGGGGTCGACGACGAGCCCGGCGAGCACGCCGTCGGCAACGCCGAGCGGCACGATCATCACGAGGGCGTTCCTGGGAGCGGGCCAGCACCCCGCGGTCACCGTGGAGGCACCCTCCGGGCAGTGGACGCCCTTCAAGGAGTTCGCGCTGACGAACGACTGCTGCGGCGTCAGCTTCTGGGACGTCGGCATGGTCGCGCGGAACCCGTGCCACTCGATCGGGAACCTCGTGGATCCCGGTCCCACGGTCAACGACCTGGTCACCGCCCTCGAGGCGCAGCCGATGCGCAACGCGACCCCGGCGACGGACGTGACGCTCGCCGGCTATCAGGGGAAGTACCTGCGATGGTCGGTGCCGAAGGACTGGGTCGTGACCGGCGACGGGAACTTCAAGGGGTGCGACGTCCAGGACGACGGTGCCCGGGACTTCGTGAGCTGGCTGGGCGCCGGCGGCATCGGCGAGCGCTGGCAGCAGGAGGCCGGCCAGGTCGACCGGCTCTGGATCCTGAACGTGAACGGACAGCGGCTCGTGATCGACGCGGCGCACGCACCGGGGACGACGCCGGCGCAGCTCGCCGAGCAGGCCGCGATCGTGCGGTCGGTCCGGTTCGGTCCCTCAGCGTAGGCGCACCAGCGCCTCGCCCTTGCGGACGGGCGTCTCGGTCCCGCCGTCGCGCGACACGGTCACCCACGTCTCGAGGGTGACCGTGCGCGCGTCGGCGTCGACCGAGCGCACGCGCCCGCCGGCGACGACCTCCTCCCCCACCAGGACCGCGGCGCGGAACTGCGCGCCGATCCGTTCGACGGCCGCGGCCTCACCGGCCCACGCCACGACGCAGGCGGCCATGTGGCCCATCGTGAACATCCCGTGGGCGATCACGGTGGGGAAGCCGGCGGCCTGCGCGGCCGCGTCGTCGCGATGCAGCGGGTTGCGGTCGCCGCTCGCCTCCCCGTACGCGAACAGGTCCTCGCGCGTGACGACGCGCGAGAGCGTCGGCAGCTCCTGGCCCACCTCCACCCCGTCGAACGCCCGCCGCGTCACGGGGTGGTCCGTTCGATCATCACCGAGCGCGCGGTGCACACGACCGTGCCCTCGGCGTCGGTGAGCGTCGTCTCGATCGTGAGGAAGTCGCTGCCGCCCTTCGAGCGGATCGACGCGAGGCGCGCGCGGAGGGTGAGCGTCTCGCCCTCGCGGAGCGGCCGCTCGTACGCGTACTCCTGCGAGCCGTGGACGACCCGGCTGAAGTCGACCCCGACCCTCGGATCGGCGATCACGAGCGGGATCACCTGGAACTCGGCCGCCGTGACGAAGGTCGGCGGCACCCCTTCGGTCAGCCCGAAGACCTCCCGGAAGGCCGCCACACGCTCGGGATCGACCACGAACGGAGCGTCGGGATAGACGATGCCTTCGGCGTCGCGATGCACGGTGACCGGTCCATCCTGCTGGCGCTGTCCCCCGCTCGGGGGACTAGAGAAATCGGCCCCGAGCCTACACGGAACGACCCATGAACCGGCCTACCATCCGCGAGATGGGCCGGACGCGCACGAACGGCAACGGGCACGCCTCCCGCACCCGCGACCCCATCACCGTCGTGATCGCCGATGATCACCGGTCGTTCGGGGAGGCGCTCCAGATCGCCCTCGACAAGGAACGCGACCTCACGGTGATCGACGTCGTCGAGGACGGCGCCGACGCGGTCCGCAGCGCCGTCGACCAGGAGCCCGACGTGGTGCTGCTGGACCTGCGGATGCCGGGCGTGGACGGGATCGAGGCGACCCGCCGGATGCGCGACGAGGGCGCCCGCTCGGCCGTGATCATCCTCACCGGCGACGGCGACGACGTCTCCCTGGCCCGCGCGATCCAGGCCGGCGCCCGCGGGTGCCTGCAGAAGACCGCCACCGTCGTCGACGTGGCCGACGCGGTCCGGCGCGCCCACCGAGGCGAGCCGCTGCACCGACCCGCCGAGGTGAACCGCGCGATCCGCGCGATGCGCGCCCGCTCGAAGCACGACCAGGAGCTGGAGAAGCGCGTCGAGCGTCTGACGCCGCGCGAGCTCGAGATCCTCCAGGCGATGTCCGAGGGCCTCGTTCCCGAGGAGATCAGTGAGCGCCTCGGCGTGAGCCGCCACACGCTGCGGACCCACACGCAGAACATCTTGACCAAGCTCGGCGTCCACTCGAAGACCGACGCCGTCGTTGCCGCGATCCGGTTCGGCAAGGCCACCCCTCCCGGTCTTGCCCTGACGGGTCGTGACGTGCTCGAGGCCACCGACGGTGGCCTCGAGCACGTCGTCTAGGCATCCGGGCCCACTCCGCTCGGTACCATCCGCCGATGGCCTCCGATCCCGTCGGCGTCGTCGTGGTGACGCGCCTGCGCCCGGACCTGCTCCGGCGCGCGGCCGCCTCGGTGCTCGCGCAGGGCGTGCCGCTCGAAGGGGTGGTCGTGGACAACGGCCCGGACGACGAGACGCGCGGGGTGAGCGAGGAGCTCGGCTGGCGGTACCTCACGCGCGGCGAGAACCTCTCGTTCGCCGAGGCGAACGGCTGGGCGATCGACGAGCTCGCGGCCGAGCGGGCCCTGCTGCTGAACAACGATGCGGAGCTGACCGCGGGAGCCCTGACGGCGATGCTCGGCCACGACGCGGCCGTGGTCGGCGCCTTGATCCTGGACGACGACGGCTCGGTGAACCACGCGGGGGTCCGGATCGCGTTCGACGACGGGCCCTACCACCTGGGGCGCGGAGACGATCCCGCGCGCTGGGCCGGACGATGCGCCCCGACGCAGGCCACGACGTTCGCGGCGGCGCTCGTGTGCCGCGACGCCTACCGCGAGGCCGGCGGGATGGACCGGGGCTACTGGTACGGGTTCGAGGACGTCGACCTGTGCCTGCGGATCCGCGAGCGTGGCGGCGAGGTCCTCACGTGCCGCGACGCCCGGGTGCGGCACGCCGAGAAGACCACGCGCGGGGACGAGTTCGACGCGACGAACTTCGCGCGCTACCGCGCGACGTGGCTGGACACCGGGCGCGCCCGCGCGGTCCTGTCCCGGTGGCCCGAGCTCGAGACCGACGATCCGCCGCCCGCGCCGGCCTCCGTGACGCCGCGCCGGCGGTGGCTCCGGCGGCGGCGCCCGGGACCCGACGGTTGAGCTCGTCGTAAACTCCTCGGATGCAGGTCGTCCTCGTGGGCGGGGGCCACATCGGGCTCCCCACCGCCCTCTCCTTCGCTCGCAACGGTCGCCGCTGCGTCGTGCACGACACGGACGCGGCGCGGATCGCGGCGCTGGCCGAGGGCCGGATCCCGTTCTTCGAACCCGGCCTGGACGAGCTGATCGCCGCCGAGGTGGCCGCGGGCCGGATCGTCGGCACGACCGACCCGACCGAGGCCTACCGCGGCGCGGACGTCGCGTTCATCTGCGTCGACACGCCGATGGGCCCCGACGGCCACGCCGATCTGCGCGCGCTGCTGAACGCTGCCGAGACGATCGCCGCCACGGCGCCGGCCGGCATCGTGGCGGTCACGAAGAGCACCGTGCCGCTCGGCACCGGCGAGCGGCTGCGGGCGCTGTTCGCCGAGCGCGGCGCCGACGTCGCCGTGGCCTCGAACCCGGAGTTCCTCCAGGAGGGCCTGGCGCTGCAGGAGGCGCTCGCGCCGACCCGGATCCTGGTCGGCAGCGACGCGCCGCGCGCGCTCGAGCTGCTCCGCGAGCTGTACGCGCCGTTCGTGGCCGCCGGCGCCGCGTGGGTCGAGACCGACCTGGCCACCGCCGAGCTCACGAAGTACGCCTCGAACGCGTTCCTGGCGATGAAGATCTCCTACGCGAACGCCCTGGCCGAGATCTGCGAGGCGGCCGGCGCCGACGTCGGAACCCTGACCGGCACGCTCGGACTGGACCCGCGGATCGGCCCCGGCCACCTGCAGCCCGGGATCGGCTACGGCGGCGGATGCCTCAGCAAGGACCTCTCCGCGCTGCGCTCGACGCTCGCGGAGCTCGGCCTGAAGGTCGGGCTGCTCGACGAGGTCGAGGCGATCAACGAACGGGCGCTCGGCGCGGTCCTCGGCAAGGTCCGCGAGGGCCTCGGCGACCTGCGCGAGCGCCGCGTGACGCTGCTGGGGCTGGCGTTCAAGCCCGGAACCGACGATGTGCGGATGGCGCCGGCGCTGCGGCTGGCCTCCGCGCTCCTGGACGCGGGCGCGATCGTGACCGGCTACGACCCGGAGGCGGGACCGAACGCGGTCCGGGAGCTGACGGCGCTGCGCGTGGAGGACGATCCCGTGCGCGCGGTCGAGGGCGCCGAGTGCGCGGTCGTGTGCACCGAGTGGGAGCAGATCCGCGCGCTCGATCCCGCGCGGCTGCGCGGGGCGATGGCCCGGCCGTTCGTGGTCGACGGACGCGGCGCCCTGGACGCGGCGGCGTTCGCGGCCGCCGGCGTCGAGGTCGTCTCGGTCGGCCGGCCCGCGGCCGATCGCACGGCCGAAGGGATCCTGACGTGAACGAGGCGCCGGAGGCCGAGCTCGACGTCTCGATCGTGCTGCCCGTGCACAACGAGCGCGGGCACCTGGCCGACGAGATCGAGCGTGTGCGCACCGCGATGGAGCAGTCCCCGTACTCGTTCGAGCTGATCGTGATCGACGACGGCTCGACCGACGGCTCCGGCGAGGAGCTCCAGCAGATGGAAGGGATCCGCCTGCTGCGCTTCGCGCGGAACCGCGGCACCGGCTCGGCGCGCAAGGCGGGCACGCACGCCGCGCGCGGCCGCGTCGTGGTGTGGACCGACGTCGACATGACCTATCCGAACGACGAGATCCCGCAGCTCGTGAAGGAGATGGACGGCTGGGACCAGGTCGTGGGGGCTCGCACCACCGAGCAGGGCACCGCGAAGGCGTTCCGCGTCCCCGCGAAGTGGTTCGTCCGCAAGCTCGCGAGCTATCTGGTGGAGACGCCGATCCCCGACCTGAACTCCGGGTTCCGCGCGTTCCGGCGGGACGTGGCGCTGCAGTTCCTGCACCTGCTGCCGGCGGGGTTCTCGTGCGTCTCGACGCTCACGATGACGTTCCTGGCCAACGGCTACAGCGTGAAGTACGTGCCGATCGAGTACCGCCCGCGCGCCGGCACCTCGAAGTTCCACTGGTGGGACGACACGAAGCGGTACCTGCTGCAGGTCGTCCGGATGATCCTGACGTTCAACCCGCTGCGGGTGTTCATGCCGGTCAGCCTCACCCTGGCGGCGATCGGGTTCGTGAAGCTGGCGATCGATTGGCGGAGCTTCGACTTCCACCTCAGCGCGAACACCTTGCTGATCTTCTTCGCGGCCTTGCAGTTGTTCTCGATCGGCCTGCTCGCGGACCTGGTCGTGCGGCTCGGCAAGCCGCAGGACCAGGTGGATCCCGCGGGGATGTAGCCGCACCCGATGCGGGTCCTGTTCTTCGGCACCTACGACGCCCGCGTCCATCCGCGGATCCGGACGGTGCGGCAGGGTCTCGCGGCCGCCGGTGTGGAGGTTCCGGAGCGCAACGTTCCCCTGGAGCTCGACACCGCCACCCGCGTCGACATGCTCCGGCGGCCGTGGCGCGTCGTGCTGCTGGGCGCACGGCTCCTCGCCCGCTGGTGGCGCCTGTGGTTCGACTCCCGTGACGTCGGGCGCGTCGACGCCGTGGTGGTCGGCTACCTCGGGCACTTCGACGTGCATCTGGCGCGCCTGCGGTTCCGCGGCCGGCCGGTCGCGCTGGACCACCTGGCCTCCGCCCGCGACATCGCGGTCGATCGCGGCACGACGAGCCCGTGGCTGCTCTCGGCGCTCGGGCGGCTCGACCGCTCGGCCCTGCGTGCGGCCGAGGTCCCGTTCGTCGACACCGAGGAACAACGGGCCGCGCTGCCGCCGTCCCAGCGGAGCCGGGCGACCGTGGTCGCCGTCGGCGCGCCGCAGGAGTGGTTCGCCGCCCGGCCCGCGGAGCGGGAGGCCCGGCCGGACGGGCCGGCGCTGACCGCGGTCTTCTTCGGGCTGTACACGCCGCTGCAAGGGGCACCGGTGATCGGGCGGGCCCTGGCGCTGCTGGCGGGGTCGGGTGTCGCGGTGACGATGGTCGGGCGCGGCCAGGACCTCCCGGCGACGCGGGCCGCCGCGCGCGAGGATACGGACGTGACCTGGATCGACTGGCTGGATCCGGCGGCGCTGCCGGCGCTCGTCGCGCGCCACGACGTGTGCCTGGGGATCTTCGGAACCGGCGAGAAGGCCCTACGCGTCGTTCCGAACAAGGTCTATCAGGGCGCCGCAGCCGGATGTGCGATCGTGACTTCGGACACCGAGCCCCAGCGGCGCGCTCTCGGCGGCGCGGCGGTCTTCGTTCCGCCCGGCGATCCGGAGGTGCTGGCCGCGGCGCTGCGGGACCTGGCGGCGGACCGCGGCGCGCTCGGGGACCTGCGATCGGCCGCCGCGGCGCGCGCCGACGAGGCCTTCCGGCCCGAGGTCGTCGTCGCGCCGCTCCTGGAACGTCTGGGTGAGCCGCGATGACGCCGCCGCCGCCACTAACGTTCAACGCGTGGCTCCGCCACGACCTGATCTTCGAAGCGCTCGAAGGGCTCGAGATCGACTCGGTCCTCGAGATCGGCGCCGGCGGCGGGGCGATGGGTGCCCGCCTGGCGGAGCGCTTCGACTACGTCGGGCTCGAGCCCGACCCGGCGTCCTTCGAGACCGCCCGCGGCCGGATCGAGGAGCCCGGCCTGGGCCGCGTCGTCAACGGCGACGCGACGGCCCTGCCGGAGGGTGCGACGTTCGACCTGGTGTGCGCGTTCGAGGTGCTGGAGCACATCGAGGACGACGCCGACGCGCTCCGGTCCTGGCGCACGCGGATCGCGCCGGGCGGGTGGCTGCTGCTCAGCGTGCCGGCGTTCCAGCGGCGCTTCGGCCCGTGGGACGACCGCGTCGGCCACTTCCGCCGATACGACCCCCTCGACATGCGCACGCTCCTGCTCTCGACCGGCTTCGACGTGCCGGTGATCTCCACGTATGGCTTCCCGCTTGGCAACGCGCTCGAACGGTCGCGCAACCTGGTCGCCCGGAGCGACCGTCGCCGCTCCGACGCGATGGACGAACGGACCGCGGCGAGCGGCCGTTCGCTGCAGATGCCGAACGCGCTCGGACAGGTCTCGCGGGCGGCCACCGCGCCGTTCCGCTGGATCCAGCGCGGCTTCACCAGCGGCAAGCACGGGACCGGGCTCGTGGTGCTCGCGGGGCGCGACGCGTGAGCGAGCGGCGGGCGCGCCTGGGT
>DATHCP010000015.1:0-5237 GCA_035490535.1 Actinomycetota bacterium | reverse complement strand
GCCCCGCGCCGTCAGCAGCACGATCGGCACGTCGGAGTCGGCGCGGATCTCGCGGCACAGGTCGCGGCCGTCGCCATCGGGGAGCATCACGTCCAGCAGGATCAGGTCCGGTGCGAACCCTTGGACGGCCTCACGGGCCTTCGCGACGGTCGGCGCGATCGCCGGCTCGAAGCCCTCGCGGGCCAGGTGCGACGAGAGGGGCTCGGCGATGCCGGGCTCGTCCTCGACGATCAGGATCCGCGTCGCGCTCACGTCTCCACGGTCTCACGTTCCCGAGGACCGGGCCGGTCGGCTCGGTCCTCGGTTCGTTGCGAGTGTATGAGGCTTCAGGCGACGATCCGCCACACGTGGCCGGCCATCTGCCCGCCGCCCTTCGGCCCGGTCACCTCCGAACCGGTGACGACGGCGCCGGCGCCGCGGACGGCGATCCCGCTCCCGGACAGGAAGCGGATGCCGCCGCCCGGTAACAGCGCGCTCAGCGCATTGCCGTCGGCGTCGAAGCGCCGGATCGACAGGCCGGTTCCGGGCGGAGGGGTCGGATCATGCCGCGTGCCGACGACCCACGTGGTCATCGAGGGGTCGATCGCCACCCCCGCCGGGACGGTCCCGAACTTCGGCGAGCCCCAGGTCCGGGACCACAGGAGCGCCCCGCCGAGCGAGAACCGCCCGAGCCAGGCCGCGGTCTTCGAACGCTGGATCGGTGCGCTGACGACCACCCGGTCGCCTCGCACGGCCACCGAGACGGCGCCGCGATCCCGCATCACCGTGTCGGTCGTCCGGTGGGACCAGAGCAGATCGCCGGTCGAGCTCAGCTTCTCGAGCACGACGGTGCCCCGCCCCCGGTAGATCGTGTCGGGGTTCGACGCGCTCGTGGCGGCCCAGCCGCTGACGAAGACGTTCCCGCCGGCATCGATCGCGACGCCTTCCGCCATGTCGTACCACGCCGTCGGGATCGGAGCCGGCGGCTCGAACTGCGCGCGCCAGGTCGGGTGCAGCCGCGGGTCGAAGGCTCGGACCCAGCCGTCGGTCGTGGGGTCGTCGCAGCATCCGTACCCGTGACCGGCGACCACGACCCGGTCGCCCATCGCCGCGATGGCCGACACGTACTGCGGCATCCGTCCGATGGGCTGCTTCGCCGCGAAGGCGTACAGGAGCCGGCCGCCCGCGGCGTACTTCCGGATGAACCACGCGCCACCCTCGAGATTCGTCCGCTGGACGGACCCGGCGAGGTAGATCGCCCCGCCTGGAGCGACGGCCACGGCGGTCGCGCCGGTGGTCCACACCTTGCTCCCGTCCGATCGCGTCGCGTCCGACGGCAGCCACGTCCGGGTCCACACGACGTCGCCGGCCGGCGTCAGCTTCACCAGCAGCGCCTTCGTCTCACCGAGGGTTCCGTCGTTCGCGAGCGCGCCCGCGAGGTAGATCGATCCGTCGGGGCCGACGGCGACCGCGGTCAACGCCTGACCGATCTGGCGCCCCCAGGTCGTATGGGGCGCCGCGGTACTCGCCGGTCCGAAGACCACGATCATGGCGATGGTGCACATCGAGGCAAGGAAGCGCTTCATCGCAGGTCACCTCCCCCTGCCTCCAGCCACCATAGCCACGGGCGGCACGCCCGGTTGAGGTCGTTGGTCCTGTGCTTCTGAGGACAACGGTTCGCGACGGGCGAGGACCCGGGCCGGGGCCCGGGTCCTCCGCGCTTCTCCTAGACGGCAGGCGCCGGCTGAGGACGTGCCGCGATGGACGACGCCCGGAACCCCTTCGCCACGCAGTAGACGCCGAGGGACAGCTCCCAGAAGAACTCCGGGATCGTCGCGAGGCCCTGGAGGCTTCCGCCGCGCTCGGTGAGCCCGAGCATGATCGCGATGCCCGAGAGGACGACCAGCGGCCCGCCGATCAGCCCCAGCCACGTCATGCCGCGCGGCACCAATCCCGTTCGGTACATCAGGGTGCCGAGGATGATGCCGTTCGCGACGCCCGCGAAGAACCCCGGGCCCACCAGGAAGGCCCGATCGTAGGTCGCGTTCAGCAGCTGGCCGAGGGCAGGATCCGTGATCCTCGGGGTGGCGTCACGCAGGAACAGGATCGTCAGGATGCTGATGATGCCGATCGCGATGAACATCGCCTCCACGAGGCGCGCCGAGACGTAGGCGATCGGCCCCGTCTCGCTGAAGCGTTTGAGGATCGGGAAGATCACGACGGCGGTGCCGACATTGGCGATGATCAGGAGCACCTCGCATACCACGCCCAGGCCGACGATCGTGTGCTGATCGGCGCCGGCCCCCGTGACGTACGCGGGGTGGTCCCGCACCGGTCCGTAGAAGATGAAGAAGGCGGGGATCGACAGGACGAAGGTGGCGATGAACAGCCACCCGAAGAGCGACGCGGTCTTCCGATCCGGGTTCATCCGGAGCCCCTTTCCGAGATGACATCGAGGTGGATACGGCTTCGACGAGTGGGTCGTGGTGGTATGCCGTCTATCCACCTCCCCGTCCGCGCCTCGCCGTGGACGTGGCGCCGTGGGTGCGTTCACCGTGCTGGCTCAGGAGGCTGAGGATCGCGACGGGCTCGCCGTTCGCCGACCCGAACCAATGCGGGAACCGCGTCTCGAACTCCGCGACCTCGTCCTGGTGCATCACCAAGTCGTGGTTCGCGACGATCAGACGGAGCTCCCCTTCGAGCACGTAGAACCACTCGTAGCCCTCATGCGTCCGGAGCTCGGGCGGCCCGGGCTCGGGAGGGATCACGACCTTCCACGCGTGCAGGTCACGCGGCTGGCGGCTCAACGGATAGACGGTCCGTCCGTTCCGGCGCACCTGCGGCGTGCCGAGGGGGATCCGGGGATCGCCGATCTCCGGAGCTCCGACGAGCTCATCGAGCGGCACCTGGTGGGCCTGAGCGATCGGGAGGAGCAGTTCGAGGCTCGGCTTGCGCTGGCCCGCTTCCAGCCTCGAGAGCGTGCTCTTCGAGATCCCGGTCGCGGCGGACAGTTGGGCCAGGGTGGCCCCTCGATGCTCACGAACGCGCTTGAGGCGAGGGCCGACCTCGGCCATCACGGTGGCGAGGTCCGGCGGGTTCGTCATGCGGGCATCGAAGCATACCTTCCCAATCTTGGCAACTTAAGTTGCCGATATGGACTCACGAGGGATGGCGAACGAGCGAGGACCCGGGCCGGGGCCCGGGTCCTCTCGTGGGGGAAGCCGCGTGCGCCGGCTACAGGTCGTAGTACAGCGCGAACTCGTGCGGGTGCGGCCGCAGGCGCACCGCGTCCAGCTCGTGCGTGCGCTTGTACTCGATCCAGGTGTCGATCACGTCCTGGGTGAACACGCCGCCCTCCAGCAACCACTGGTGGTCGGCCTCCAGCGCGTCGAGCACCTCCTCGAGCGAGCCGGGGACCTGTTTGACCATCGCCTTCTCCTCCGGCGGCAGGTCGTACAGGTCCTTGTCCATCGGCTCCGGCGGCTCGATCTTGTTCTTGATCCCGTCCAGGCCGGCCAGCAGCATCGCGCTGAACGCCAGGTACGGGTTGCACGTCGGGTCCGGTGTGCGGAACTCCAGACGCTTCGTGGCCGGGTGCCGGCTGAACACCGGGATCCGGATGCACGCGCTGCGGTTCCGCTGCGAGTACACGAGGTTGATCGGCGCCTCGTAGCCCGGCACGAGCCGGCGGTACGAGTTCGTCGTCGGGTTCGTGAACGCCAGCAGCGAGTTCGCGTGGGTCAGCAGGCCGCCGATGTACCAGCGCGCCAGGTCGCTGATGCCGGCGTAGTTCACCTCGTCCCAGAACAGGTTCTCGTCGTTGGCCCACAGCGACTGGTGCGTGTGCATCCCGCTGCCGTTGTCCATGAACAGCGGCTTCGGCATGAACGTCACGGTCTTGCCGTTGACGTAGGCCGTGTTCTTGACGACGTACTTGTACTTCAGGACGTTGTCGGCCGTGGTCAGCAGCGTGTTGTAGCGCATGTCGATCTCGGCCTGACCGGCGGTGCCGACCTCGTGGTGATGCACCTCGATCGGGATCCCGACCTTCTCCAGGTTCAGCACCATCTCGCTGCGGAGGTCCTGGTATTTGTCCATCGGCGGAACGGGGAAGTAGCCCTCCTTGTAGCGCGGCTTGTAGCCGAGGTTCGGCTCGTCGCCGTCCTTCTCGCGACCCGAGTTCCACACGCCCTCGATCGCGTCGATGTGGTAGTAGCCCTCGTGCTGGTTCTGGTCGAACCGGATCGAGTCGAAGATGTAGAACTCGGCCTCCGGACCCCAGTACGAGATGTCCGCGATGCCGGTCTGCTTCAGGTACAGCTCGGCCTTCCTCGCGATGTAGCGCGGGTCGCGGCTGTACATCTCACCGGTCACTGGGTCGCGCACGAAGCAGTTGATGTTCAGCGTCGCGTGCTTCGTGAACGGATCCAGGTACGCCGTGTCGGCGTCGGGCACCAGCAGCATGTCCGACTCCTGGATCTCCTGGAACCCGCGGATCGACGATCCGTCGAAGCCGATGCCCTCTTCGAAGATCGTCTCGGTCAACTCGGCCACGGGGACCGAGAAGTGCTGCATCAGTCCCGGCAGGTCGCAGAACCGCAGGTCGACGATCTCGACCCCGGCATCCTTGGCCATCGCCAGGACGTCCTTGGCTGTCGCCACGCTCCTTCCCCCTTGCTCCTCGACGTCGCTTCAGGGTAGAGCCGCGTCCGCGCCCGGGTGTTTCCGCGTCGTTAACTCTCGGTAACACGTCCGCCCGACGGCCGTGAGCGGGGTCGCCGCCGCGCCGAAACTGAGGGCCGGCACGTACGACTTCCGGTGCGACGTCCACCCCACACAGATTTCGGAACCTTCGTGGTCGCCTGAGGCATCCGGTATCCCGGTGGGTGGTCCGCCCGGAAGGGCGTAGGCTCGAGGCGTCGAGCCAGGGAGGTGGCGAGATGCGACGGTTCATCGTGGGACTGCTGATCGTGGGTGCCGTGGTTGGCGCGGTGCTCCTGGTCATGAAGCGCCGGCAGGAGGAGGAGATGGACGACTGGGCCGCCCTCTCCGAAGAGGCCGCGTCGAAGATCGAGGAGGCGGCGACCGACGCGATCGAGGCTGCGGAGGACGCGACCTCGTAGGTGGACGCTCCGGTCGATGGCGCGTCGATCAACATCGAGATCGAAGGGGACGGGCATCCGCTCCTCCTGATCCACGGCGGTCTCGGTGACTTGCGGATGTGGGACCGCCAGGTCCCGGCGTTCGCGGAGCGGTAC
>DATHCP010000014.1:0-15001 GCA_035490535.1 Actinomycetota bacterium | reverse complement strand
ATGGACGCCGTGCAGGCGATGACCGGCGCCGGCGGCTGGCCGATGTCGGTCTTCCTCACGCCCGACGGGCGGCCGTTCTACGCGGGCACGTACTTCCCGGACGAGCCCCGCCATGGGATGCCCGCGTTCCGTCAGGTGCTCGAGGGGATCGCCGATGCGTGGGCGACCCGCCGCGACGAGGTCGAGGTGCAGGGGGCGCGCGTGACCGAGGCGATCGCCCGCGCCGGCCGGCTCGAGGCGACCGACGCCGCGCTGGACGCGACCGTGGAGGCCGAGGCGTTCGCGCGGCTCCGCGGCGCGTTCGACGCGCGATGGGGAGGCTTCGGCGGCGCGCCGAAGTTCCCCCAGCCGATGACGCTGGAGTTCGTGCTGCGGATGGCGCTGCGCGGCGAACCGGACGCGCTCGAGATGCTCGTGCTCACGCTCGACCGGATGGCTGCCGGCGGCATGTTCGATCAGCTCGGCGGGGGCTTCGCGCGCTATAGCACCGACGGCGCCTGGCTGGTGCCGCACTTCGAGAAGATGCTCTACGACAACGCGCAGCTCGTGCAGCTCTACACGCGAGCTTGGCAGGTCACGGGCGAGGAACGGCTGCGGACCGTGGCGGCCCGCACGATCGAGTACCTCCTGCGCGAACTGCGCCAGCCGATGGGCGGCTTCTCCTCGTCGCAGGACGCGGACAGCGAGGGCGCCGAGGGACGGTTCTTCACCTGGACGTGGGACGAGCTCGTCGCGCGGGTCGGGGAGCCGGTGGCCGAGGCGTTCGGTGCCGCACCCGAAGGGAACTGGGACGGCACGAACGTGCTGCGCGCGCCCTCGGGCCTCGACGCGCTCGCGGACCGGCACGGCCTGGACGAGGAGGAGCTGCGGCGAGCGGTCGAGGACGCGCGCACGGCGCTGTTCGCGGCGCGGGAGGAGCGCGTGCACCCTGGGGTGGACGACAAGGTGCTGACCGCCTGGAACGCGCTCGCGATCCGCGCGCTCGCCGAGGCCGGACGCGCCTTCGACGAGCCGCGGTACACGGACGCCGCCCTCACGTGTGCGCGCTTCGTGCGTGAACACCTGCGCGACGGAGACGGCCGGCTGCTGCGGAGCTGGCGCGACGGCCGGGCCGCCGTGCCGGCGTTCGCCGACGATCACGCGCTGCTCGCCGGCGCCTACCTCACGTTGTACGAGACGACCTTCGATCCGGCATGGTTCGTGGAGGCCCGCGAGCTCGCCGCCGAGCTGCTCCGGAGCTTCGCCGACGAGGAGCGCGGCGGCTTCTTCCAGACCGGCTCCGGCGCCGAGCGCCTGGTGGTGCGCGCGAAGGACCTCGCCGACAACGCCGTCCCCGGCGGGAACTCCGCGGCCGCGGAGACGCTGCTGCGACTGGCGCGGTTCACGGGGGACGCCGCCGAGGAACGGGCGGCGGTGCGCGCCCTGGCGGTGGTGCGCGAGGCGATGGCCGGGGCACCGACCGGGTTCGGCACGGGGCTGTGCGCGCTCGACCTGCTGCTCGGCCCCACGCGCGAGATCGCGATCGTGGGCGACCCCGAGGATCCGGCCACCCGCGCGCTGATCGAGGTTGCGACCCACCGGTTCCGGCCGAACGCGGTGCTCGCGGTCGCCGCGCCGCACGACGCGGCATCGATCGCCGTCGTCCCGCTGCTCGCCGGTCGTGCGCCGGTCGAGGGCCGCCCGGCCGCGTACGTGTGCGAGCGGTTCGCGTGCGAGCTGCCGGTCACCGACCCCGCGGCGCTGGCGGCGAGCCTGGCCTAGGAGGCCACGAGGTTCGCGAAGCCCGGGGCCGGCGCGAACGGGGTGATCACGGCGGCCGGATCCTCGCCCGCCTGGCGGATCCGCGACGGATCGGCCTGGCCCAGGAACCGGCCGGCCTCCTGGAGGTAGGCGATCCTCCCCGGATCCATCCCCATGATCGTGGCCGAGGTGACGTCCGTGGCCACCGGGTCGTCGCCGAAGACCAGCAGCCCCACGGGCTTGGAGGTGCCGTCGATCGGGCCGTTGCCCTCCATACCCACGATGGCGTCGACGATCGCGTAGCGCGGGCGAACCACCCCGGCGATGTCCAGGATCGACCCTTCGATGCTGGCCCAGTGCAGCGCGTTCTTCGGCCAGCCGTAGACGCGGCCAGGCAAGGTGCCGAACAGGTTCTTCAGCGACAGCGTGACGCCGACCCAGTGGTGGGTCTTCATCTTCGGCATCGAGACCACGACGTCGGCCTCGGCGATCGCCTGCGGCAACCAGAGCTCGCCGAGGCCCGTATAGGAGCTGTTCGTGCGAAGCGGCGACGCCGCCGCGGTGTTGAGATCGACGAACGGCGCGCCCGCGTCGCGCAGGTGCGCCGCGAGCCCCGAGGCCGTCACGACGTAGCCCGTGTCGCGGCGGTGCCCCGGACCTTCCCCCACCGTCACGGACGCGGCACCGAGCCGACGCATCGCCGCCACGGTCGCCGCCACGAGCCGAGGATCGGTGTTGATCGCCGAGCCCGGATCGAACTCGACCATGTTCGGCTTCAGTAGGACGCGCGCGCCGTGGACGTCGGCGCCGATCTGGCGCAACCCCTCCAGCACGACGTCCTCCAGCGCGCCCTCGTAGGAGCTCGCCTTCAGCACCGCGACGGTCGCTTCGCCCGGCGGGCCGAAGATCCGCGTGTCGAACGGCGGCGGACGGTGTGGGTGACCCAGGCGCCAGCCGACGGCGGTCGCGCCGACGACGGCCACCGTCGCGCCCGCCGCCCGCGCCAGGAACGTCCGACGGTCGATCCCGGAACGATGCTCGTGCTCGTTCACGGGACCTCCAGCACGTGCAACCCGGATCCGAGCGCGATCGTCGCCCACGCGAGCGCCACCGTGTCGGGCTCCACCGGCTCGGCGCCCCGGAGTCGCCGGGCGGTCTCGGTCGCGGCGGGATCGCCGTAGCGGCGGAACGCCGCGGCGGCCAGCGCCAGCGAAAGCAGCCCCGAGGCCTCCGAGGCCCACCGCCGGCGAAGGGTGTCGAGCCCGCGAGCCATCAGCCCGGGATCCAGTCCGTGCACCGCGAACAGCGCGATCCCCGTGGTCTGCACGTAGGGATGCAGGTCGACGCCGAGCATCGTGCGGTCGCCGAAGTTCCAGCCCCCGCCCACGCTCTCGCGATCGCGCAGCAGGGCGAGCCCGTCGTCGAGACGGTCACTCGCGTCGGGCCGGTGGGCGCGCAGCGCGAGGATCGCCCAGGCGGTCGGCTCGACCCAACCGTGGGTGCCGTCCGACCAGGGCCAGCCGAGCGGATCCCCCTCGCCCCCCGGACCGTTCGCCCCCGCGGTCGCCACGATCCGGTCGAGCGCCCGCTCTCGGGCGTCTCCGTCGGGCAGCGCCATCGCCGCGACCGCCGTGTCGTCGCGCACGACCGCACCGACCACCGGTCCGAACCCGCCGTCGGCGCGCTGGTTCGCGGCGAGCCATGCCCGAGCGTCGCCGTCGTCGAGCGCGATCGCCGCGAGCGCGGTCGCGTCGGGCTCGGAGGGGACGCCCGCGACCGGGCCGAACCCGCCGTCGGCGTTGCGCGCAGAGCGCAACCGATCCTCGAGCGTGGGCGGCATGTCTGGATTATCGGGCCGGCGACAACCCGGATGGAGGGTCCCGGCCAGATCGCGCGCGGCCCGTAGGATGCGGGCGTGCGTCCTCGAGGGAGCCATCTCCTCGCGATGCTGCTGATCGCGGGCGCGGTGTTCACCGTCGGCGCCGTTCAGAAGGCACCGTGCGCGAACCGGGCGTGGGTCGAGCATCGGCAGGGCGGCTACACGCACTGCTACTCCGACGTCACCGACCTGTTCGAGTGGGAGCAGCTCGCCGGCGGCCGGCTTCCGTACCTCGACGCGTGCCGTCCTTCGGTGCATCAATGCGACGAGTACCCGGTGCTCTCGATGTACGTGATGCGGGTCGCGGCCTGGATCGGAGGCCGAGGTCCCGACGACTTCGCGGGCTTCTATTGGGTCAACGTCGTGATCCTCCTCGGCTGCGCCCTCGTCACGACGTGGTGCCTGGAACGGCTCGGCGCCCGGACGATCCTGTTCGCCGCCGCCCCGACGCTGCTGATCTACGGCGCGATGAACTGGGACCTGATCGCGGTCGCCCTCGCCACCGTCGCCACGATGCTGTTCCTGGGCGGACGCCGCGTCCGGACGGGCATCGCGCTGGGGCTCGGCGCGGCCGCGAAGATCTATCCCGCGCTGCTGCTGCTGCCGTTCGGACTAGACGACCTCCGAACGCGCTCGGTGCGGCGGATCGTCCGGATGGCGGTCGCCTTCGCGGCGACGTGGATCCTCCTGAACCTCCCGTTCGCGATCGCGGCGAGGACCGGATGGGCATACACGTTCCGGTTCAACGCGACGCGCGTCCCCGAGCACGACACGCTGTGGCGGGCGATCACGTTCGACCACTGGGTCGCCGGGACGCGGACCGTGAACCTGCTGTCGTTCGCGATCCCGCTGGCGGCGACCCTGTGGATCTGGCGGATCAAGGAGCGCCGCGAGCCCGGGTTCCCACGGTGGACGCTCGGGTTCCCGCTGCTCGCCACGTTCCTGCTGGCGAACAAGATCTGGTCGCCGCAGTACGCGTTGTGGTTGCTCCCGTGGTTCGCGCTGACCGCGACCCGCACGATCCCGTACGTGCTCTACCAGCTGAGCGAACTGCTGGTGTTCTTCGAGCGCTTCGACTATTTCGCGCAGATCAACAGCCACGGATCGGGGGACTACACGGTGTTCGCCGCGACGGTGATCCTGCGCGGTGCGTTGCTGCTGTGGTGCGTCGTCGGCTGGGTCCGCAGGCCGACGGAGGTACCGAGCCGGGCGACGATGACCGACCAGGTGCCGGCGCTCGCGACCAGCGGGACGGCCTGAGCCGCCGTGGCGACGCGACCCGCGACCCAGCCCACCGCCGTTCCGGGGTCCTCGGACACGCCCGTCCCGACCGACCGCGTCGCTCGGCTGCGGACCGGCGCTCCGTTCTGCATCTGCGTGTTCCTGGTGCTGCGGATCGCGCTGTCGGCGCTCGGAGTGGTCGGGGTGCATGCGGCGGCGCCGAACGTCCCGGCCGGACCCGCCGGCCCCGGCACGGAGGTGCCCGCGACGCCGGGCTGGCACAACGTCTGGGACGGAACCAACCGATACGACGCGGCGTGGTTCCTCCGGATCGCGAGCAGCGGCTACCGCGACGACGACGCCAGCCCCGCCTTCCTGCCCGTGTACCCGATCGCGATCCGCGCCGTGTCGTGGGCGGTCCGCGACGAACTCCTCGCCGCCCTGCTCGTCTCGAACATCGCCTTCCTGCTGTCCCTGATCGTCCTGCACGCGCTGACCGAAGAGGAGTACGACCGGCCGATGGCACGACGCAGCGTCGTGCTCCTGGCGGCGTTCCCCACCTCGTTCTTCCTGCTGGCGCCGTACAGCGAATCCCTGTTCCTCCTCCTGACGCTCGTGTCGTTCCGGGCGGCTCGCCGCGGCGGGTGGGCGATGTCCGGGGTGACGGGCGCGGCTGCGGCGGCGACCCGATCGGCGGGCCTCGCGATGCTCCCCGCGCTCGCGGTCGAAGCGTGGACCCGGCGGACGCGGGACCGCTCACCGATCGCGGGGCTCGCCGCGGCCGGATGCGTGCTGCTGGGACCGATCCTCTACGGCGTGTACTGGGCCGCCCGGGGCGACGCGCACGCCCCGCTGGGCGCACAGGCGATCTGGGATCGACGCCTCGCGATCCCGTTCGTCACGCTCGGCCGCGGCGTGGCCCTCGGCATCCGCGGCATCGGCAGCACCAGCGGGCGCGCGTGGACCGCCGATCTCCTCGTCACCGCGGTCGCGATCGTGCCGCTCACGATGGGCTGGCGCCGCCTCCGGCCGACCTTCGCCGTGTACGCGGCGGCGTCGCTGCTGTTGCCCCTGTGTTACCCGTGGGCCGGTCGGCCGCTGATGTCGATGCCGCGCTTCGTGGTGGTGGTGTTCCCCGTCGCGTGGGTGTGGGCGTCCTACCTCTCGACGCGGGCCCGTCTGCTCATCGGGGTCGCGGTCGGCGCGGCGGGGTGGTGCGTGCTGGCGCTGTGGTTCATGAACTGGCGCCCGATCTTCTAGGCCCGCCGGACGCTCATCGGACCGAACCGTGCTCGAGCGTCGCGGGCACGGGTTCCTCCCGCACGGTCGACACGCCGCCGCTGCGGAACGTGACGTAGGCGAGCCCGTAGAGGACCGCGACCACGATCAGGAGCGCGCGGTACCCCGTGATCAACGACAGGTATTCGAGGGTGCCGCCGAACATCGCGCCGAGGAGGTTCGCCCCGAACGCCGCGGTCGGATCCGCCGTATCCCGGAACCGCGAGGCGAAGATCAGGTTCGCGGCGAAGATCGGGAAGAACGCGAGCGCCGTCGCCGCGACGAACCGCGGGACGGGGGCGAGCGCGAGCAGGGAGGCGGTGGGAACGAGGTACGCGACGAGCAACCCGACCGCCAAGAGCCCGAAGAGCAGCCGTCGGCGATCCACGGTCGAGCGGCGCTCGATCTCGATCGCGATCAGGACCGACAGGAGCACCCCACCGAAGACCAACGCGTTCACGAACCACGTCGTTCCGAACAGCAACGCGAACTGTACGACGCTCTTCGTTTCGAGCAACAGGAACGCCGCCCCCATGAAGAACAGGTCCAGGTAGCCCCGCATGCTGCGGTAACGGCCGCCGGCCGCGCGGACGACGATCGCCGAGGCGAGCAGGATCAGGGCGACGGTGAGCAGGTACCGGGACGGGATCGTCCGTCCCTTCAGGTACGGGAACGGCCGATCGTCGACCGCCGGCGCGATCACCTGCCGGCCGGCCGGATCCCATCGCGTCGCGCAATCCAGCGCCGAGGGGTCGGTGCTGTCGATGAAGATGCTCAGCTGCCCGACCGAGCCGCCGTGGTCCTCGCCGAGGTCGAGGCACGGCCGCTGCCCGAAGACGTCGGCCATCGTGCCCGCGAGGCGGTCGGCCAGCCACTGCTCGCGGTAGAAGTTGTAGATCGCGAACACACCGCCCGGCGCCAGCCGGTCGTGTGCGGCTTGGAACGCCTGCAGCGTGAAGAGGAAGCTCTCGAGCCGGATCGCCGACTGACCGGCGACGAGCGTGAGCGAATCCGGCAGCGCGAAGATGATCAGGTCGTAGGTCTGGTGCGTCCGCTCGAGGTACGCGCGGCCGTCCGCGATGATGCGGGTCACCCGCGGGTCCTGGTACGGATGCTGTGGGTGGAACTCCACCCCGATCTTCTGGATCTCGGGGTCGATCTCCACCGCGTCGACATGCTGCGCCCCGTGCTCGAGGGCGACGGCGACGTCGTTGCCGTTGCCGGCACCGACGACGAGGACGCGTCCCGGCGGCCGGGTCAGCCGCGCGTAGATGTCCTCGTAGTCCGAACCCGTGGTGACGATCGCGGTCTGGTGCGGGATCCCGTTCGCGTCGATCGCCGTCTTGTCGCCCTGGTGGGAAACCTGGAGCCGGTAGTACGGGGACCAGACCGTGCCCGTGCTGAACGTGCCGGCCGCGAACACGACGAGCATCGCCCCGAGGGCCAGCGCCTGGACGAGGCTGGGTCGTCGCAGCAGGAGCACGAACAGGACGGCCACGACGAGCCCCCACGCGATCGGCCCGGTGCCCAGCAGGGCGAGCACGGAGAACACGGCGATCCCGCAGACCGAGCCGATGATGTCGGCGCGATACGCGTCCAGCGCGGGCAGCCGCGAGAACCGGAGCGCCACCCCATGCGCGATCGCCGCCATCACGGCCGCCGTCGCGAGGAAGATGAACGGGAGCATCACCCACGTCGGCAGCCCATGCGTCTGCACCCCGAAGTACACGAGGTCCCCGCCCGTCCGGTCGATCGTGACGGGCAGGACCAGCACGACGCCCACGAACAGCGCCAGCAGCGCCGGCGCGAACCGGAACAGGTCGGGCTCGCGACGCGCCCGGAGGAACCCGACCCCGATCCCGAGGAAGCTCCCGAGCAGGATGAAGTTGGCGAAGTACGACAGGTAGATCACGTACGCACCCGCCCAGCGGATCAGGACGAGCTCGACGAAGAGCATCAGGAAGCTCGCGAGGAACAGCTCGGTCCGATCCCGACCCATGGCCACGCACCCTACGGCGTGCCTCGGGGCCCCGCCATCACCCGACCGGCGAGGGCCGTTCAGCCGGTAGGCTCTGCGTTCGTCCCCGACAGGAAGGATCCGCCGGATGCCGACCGCGACGTTCGTCACGAACCTGGGCTCGTTCACCGTGACCCTGATGCCCGAGCACGCGCCGAAGACGGTCGAGAACTTCGTCGGGCTGGCCACCGGCTCCAAGGAGTGGCGCGACCCCCGCGACCAGCAGGCGAAGAGCGACCCGCTCTACACGGGCACCACGTTCCACCGCGTGATCGACGGCTTCATGATCCAGGGCGGCGATCCGCTCGGCTCCGGCCGCGGCGGCCCCGGCTATACGTTCGAGGACGAGGTGCCGTCCGGGGGACCGACCTTCAACCAGGTCGGCCGGCTCGCGATGGCCAACGCCGGCCCGAACACGAACGGCAGCCAGTTCTTCGTGACGGTCGCCGAGACCCCGTGGCTCAACGGCAAGCACACGATCTTCGGCCAGGTCACCGACGGGTACGACGTGGTGGAGCGGATCGCGACGGCCGCCACCGGCCCCGAGGATCGTCCGGTCGAGGAGATCGTCCTGGAGCGCATCGAGATCGCCGACTAGCCCTCCGGGGGCCGCTCCAGGCGCCAGACGTCGTGGACCTGCGGAGCCTCGCGGCCCCACGGGACCTGCTTCCACACCGTCATCCCGAGGTTCCGCGCCACGCCGCGCGAGGGCTCGTTCGCGGGGAGGATCAGCGAGACGACGTGCTCGGGCGCGAGTTCGTGGAAGACCCAGTCGCGGCACGCGATCGCGGCCTCGGTCGCGATCCCCTGCCGCGCCCGGCGAGGCGTGACCGACCAGCCGAGCTCGATCTCGTCGACGTCGTCGATCGTCTGCACCATCGGGCCGACGTTGCCGAGGAACTCCCCCGTGGCGCGGTCCTCGACGGCGAGCAGCGCGAACCCGTCGATCTCGGTGCGCTCGCGCATCCGGTCGATCCACGCGACCGTCTCCTGCATCGAGAAGGGGTGCGGATAGAAGCGCATGTGCTCCGGATCGGCCTGGATCCGGTTCAGGTCCGGGGCGTCCGACGGCCGGAGCGGCCGCAGGCGCAGGCGGGCGGTCTCGAGGATCGGCGGCGGCACCGCTCATCCCTCCCCGCGCAGCTGCCCGAAGGTGCAGCTCCGTGGATCGCGATCGGTCCGCCAGCGGACGAACGTCGCCGCGTGCCGGAATCGGCCGCCCTGGAGCCGGTCGAACGACACCTCGACGACGAGCGTCGGCTCGAGCGATACCCAGTCGGTGTCGCGCCCGCCGCTCCACCGGCTCGGACCGCCGGGTCCGCGATCGAGCGGGAAGCTGACGCCGCCCTCTAGGGGCGCGAGCTCCGCACGGATCCGGCGCCGCTCGGCCGCGCTGAACGACGACGTGTGCCCGACGTAGTGCAGCACGTCGCCGTCGTACAGGCCGAGCAGCAGGCTGCCGACCCCGTCGTCGTTCTTCGCCACGCGGTAGCCGCCGACGACGCAGTCGGCGCTCCGCCGATGCTTGACCTTGATCCACCCGCGCTCGCCTGGCTGGTACGGCTGATCGGCGCGCTTGGCCACGATGCCGTCCTCGCCCAGGCCGGTCTCGTCGTCGAACCACCGACGGGCGGTCGCGGCGTCGTCGGTCCACGGGGCCAGCGCCAGCGACGGTCCGGGCGGGACCCGGTCGAGCCGGTCCGGCGAGACCGGTAGTCCGAGCCGCTTCCCGAGCGCCGAGAGGCGTTCGCGCCGTTCGGCGAGCGGCCGCTCGAGCAACGAGGTGCCTTCGTCCTGCAGCAGGTCGAACAGGATCAGCGACGCGGGGATCTCCCCGGCCAGCTTCCGCACCCGCGACTCGGCCGGATGCAGCCGGAGCTGCAGGTCCTCGAACGCCATGCGCCCGTCCACGATCCGCACGATCTCGCCGTCGGCGACGAACCGCGCGGACGCATGCCCGGCGACGGCGTTCACCACCTCCGGGAAGTAGCGATCGAGGGGCCGGCCGTCGCGGCTCACGATGCGCACCCCGCCCTCGCCGTCGGCCGCGACGATCGCCCGGAACCCGTCCCACTTCGGCTCGAACGTCCACCCCTCGCCCTCCGGGAACGCGGGCTCGGCCTTCGCGAGCATCGGCGCCGGCAGGTTCCCGGCGATCACGCGACGCGGCACTATCCGGCCTCGTCGCGCGCGCGAAGGTGCCGGAGCCACACGTAGTTCCCGCCCACCACCACGAGCAGCGCGGCGATCAGGATCGCCGCGACCGTCGAGCCCCCCATCGTGGTCGGCAGCAGGCGGAGCAGCACCCATCGGAGCACGAGCCACTCCCCGATCTGGATCCCGAGCCACACGATCGGGTTGTCGTACCAGCGGGGTCGCGGCATCGGCGGCACGGCTCAGACCGCCTCGAGATCCGCGATCAGCTGCACGCGGAACCTCGCCAACGCGTCCCAACGGTTCACCGCCCGCTCGTAGACGATCCCGGCGCGGTACGCGATCGGCGAGAAGTACAGGTAGTCGGGCTTGGTCTCCAGCAGCTGGATCGACACGACGCGGAAGCGGCTCGCCATCGCCAGGCGCTCCAGCCGAGCGGGATCGTTCGCGCGATAGCGCGTGGGGAACGTGTCGATCTCGGGGCGGCCGCGCCGGGCCTGGTACCAAGCGTGGAACCGCGTCGGCGTGACCGTCGCGAACAGCGCCACGTAATGCCACCGGTTCGGCGTGTGGATCAGCAGGTGCCCGCCGGGACGGAGCACGCGCCGCAGCTCACGCAGCACGGCTACGGGCCGGTCGAGGTGTTCGAACACGTACTTCGAGAAGATCAGGTCGAACGAGGCGTCCTCGTAGGGCAGCGAAGCCAGGTCGGCCACGACCGCATCGGTCAGGCTCTCGTTCTCGAGCACCGCGGGGTCGGTGTCCGCCCCGGCCACCCGCGCCGCGACCGTCGCGTAGTCGTTCGGATACATCACGCCCCGGCCGGCGCCGGCGTCGAGCACCGCGATGCCGGGTCGGAGGTACGACCGGATCAGCGCGTCGAACCGCACGTGCTCGTCGACGTAGCCGGGGTAGTACCGGCGGTCGAGCTCCTCGATCCGGCTCACGGGCCGCCGCTCTCCACCGGCGCCGCGGCGTGCCATGCGGCCAGCAGCTCGCGCTCGCGCGCGTCGTCGAGGCCCGCGCGCATCGGCCACGGCGCGCCGCGCTCGGCGTCCCATCGCAGCGTGTCACGCACCGTCTCGACGAGCGGCCGGCAGATCAGGCCCGCTCGCTGCGCGCGCGAGGTGTCGAACAGCTCGAAGCCGGGAAGTTGGGGCGTCCACATCGGCATCGGGTCGCCGTCCTCGTCCTCGAGCAGCCCCTGCTCCTCGGCGAACGCCCGGTCGATCCACGCGAACGTCGTGTCGGCGCCGGCCTCGGCACGCGCGAGCTCCAGCAGCCCGCCGGCGGTGTGCCGGCCCGGCGGCGTGACCACGTTGAAGGTGCCGCTCACGCCCCGTTCGCACAAGGCCAGCATGAACGCCGCCAGATCGCGGGCGTCGATCCACTGCATCGGCCCTTCGGGGGGACCCGGGGCAAGCATCTCGCCACCGCGCGCCGCGCGGCGCACCCAGTAGGTGAATCGGTCCGTCGGGTCGTGCGGGCCGACGATGTAGCCGGGCCGCACGACCAGCGCGCGATCGCCGTAGCGAGCCCGCAGGGCCTGTTCGGAGGCGACCTTCAGCGGGCCGTACGTCTCGTACGTCACCTCTTCGGTCTCGGGGAAGGGTGGGCCGTAGACGTCGTCGTCCTCGGTGGCGCCAGCGCGGACGTCGTCGATGTGGGCCGACAGCGACGAGACGAACAGCGCGAGCCCCGCGTCACCGAAGGCGTCGGCCGCCTCCTCGACGTCCCGGGGAACGAACGCGCAGGTGTCCACGACCGCGTCGAAGGAGCGGCCTGCCAGGTCGCCGAACCCTTCGTGCCGGTCGCCGTGGACGTGCTCGGCGGCCGGCCACGGGTCCTCGGGCCCGGTCCCCCGGTGGAACATCGTCACCTCGTGGCCGGCGTCCAGCGCCAGACCGCACAGGGCCCGGCCCGAGAACCTTGCCCCTCCGATCACCAGCATCCGCATCAGAACCCCTCCCTGGACCCCCGTAGATACCACGTTCCCGGCATTCGGGGGTTGACAGGCGCCCGTGATGACGTCATAGTGACGTCACTTCGACAACACCGATGGCGGCGCCGAGACGGCGTACATGACGGAAGGGGGCTGGCATGGACGGGAGCACGATCTACAAGGAGGCGGGGAGGTTCCACGTGGAGGACCTGCTACGGGAGGCCGAGCGCGTGCGCCGCACCCGCCGCACCCCGCGGACCCGGCGGCCCGAGCGCGAGGTCCTGGTGGCCCGCTGATGGACCTCGGACCGCACCTGGACGCGATGCGCACCGACCTCGAGGCGCTCGCCGGCGCCGACGAGGCGACCCAGGAGGCGATCGCCCGGCTCGGCCGCCCGCTCGAGGCCTCGATGCAGCTGCGGCTGCTCGACGTCCTGAGCGAAGCCTCGCTTGAGCTCTCCGGCCAGCTCCCGACCGGCCACGTCGAGCTCCGCGTCGCCGGCCGCGACGCCGGGCTCGTGTTCGTCGGCCCGCCGGAGCCCGCTGACGAGCCGGCCGCATCGACCGACGACGAGGGCGGCACGGCGCGGCTCACCCTACGCATGCCCGACGCGCTGAAGACCGCGGTCGAGTCGGCCGCCGACGCCGAGGGCCAGTCGGTGAACGCCTGGCTGGTGCGCGCGGTCAAGCGGGCGCTGGATCGACCCGCCGAGCGGATGCGTAAGAGCGGCAACCGGATCACGGGCTTCGCCCGCAGCTGAGGAAGGACCGAGGGAGGAACGACCGCATGGAGCACACCTTCGACACGCCCGGCCACGTCGCCGCCGACGTTCGGATCCCGACCGGCGACGTCCTGGTTCGCGCGAGCGACACGAACATCACGACGGTCCGGATCGAGGGCCAGCGCGGCGACGAGGAGATCACCGTCACGTGCGAGCCGATGCCCGACGGCGGCCACCACCTCCTGATCGAGGTGCGGGACAAGAAGACCTGGGCGCTGATCCGGTTCTCGTGGGGCCAGGAGCTGCAGGTCCTGATCGAGCTCCCGAACGCTACCGATCTGCAGGTCCAGACCGGCTCGGCCGACCTCGACGTCCGGGGGACGGTCGCCGGCATCGATTTCCGGACCGGCTCCGGAGAGGTGCACTTCGAGGACGTCGAGGGCGACGTGAAGATCAAGACGGCCAGCGGCGACACGCGCGGTCGCACCGTCGGCGGCCATCTCGCGTGCCACGGAGCCTCCGGCGACGTCGAGGTCGAGGCGGTCCACGGCGGCATCACGGTTCGCACGGCCTCGGGCGACCTCGACGTCGGCGAGGTCGAGGGCGGCGCGAGCGTCGCGAGCGTCTCGGGCGACGTCCTGATCGGCGGGCTCCGGGAGGGCAACGCGCAGGTGCGCTCGGTCTCGGGCGACATCGAGATCGGCGTGGCCCAGGGGATCGGCGTCTTCCTCGACGTGCGGTCCACGAGCGGCGACGTCGCCTCGAGCCTCGACGCCGCGTCCCAGCTGGGTGGGGGCGGACCCGACCTCGAGATCACCGCCCAGAGCGTCTCCGGGGATATCTCGATCCGGCGCGCCAGCGCACGGACCTGAGGAGCGCTCGGCGATGCGCGCCCTCCTGTCGAACGGGAACTTCCGCCGGCTGTGGATCGGCCAGACCCTGTCGGCCCTCGGCGACTACGCGATGTTCCTGGTGCTCGCCGTGTGGGCCAAGGACCTCACGGGATCGAACGCCGCGGCCGGGCTGACGTTCCTGCCGTTCGCGCTCCCCTCGCTGTTCGGACCCGTGCTCGGCGTGTACGTCGATCGCTTCCCTCGCCGGCGCGTGATGATCCTGACCGACGTCGCGTGCGCGCTCGTGATGCTCACGTTGCTCGGGGTCCACGACCGGAGCCAGATGTGGCTGATCTACCTCGTGTCGTTCCTGTACGGGATCTGCGTCGTGATCTACCAGGCGGCCCGCTCGGGCCTGTTGGTCGGCATGCTCCAGGAGGCCGAACTCGGCGACGCGAACGGGCTGCTCCAGAGCTCCCAGCAGGCGATGCGCCTGGTGGCGCCGCTCGCCGGCGCGGGCCTCTACACGCTGGTCGGCGGCGCGGCGGTCGCCGTCGTCGACGCCGGCACGTTCCTGATCTCGGCGGCGTTCTTGCTGAGCGTGCACTCGCGCGACCTGGATCGCGCCGGAGGCGGCGAGTTCCTGACCGAGCTCAAGGCGGGCCTGCGCCACATCGCCCACACGACCGAGCTGCGCCGGCTCACGATCGGGACCGCGCTCGTGACCCTGTCGGTCGGCATGTCCGAGGTCTTCATCTTCGCGGCGATCGACCAGGGGCTCCACCGTGCGCCGGCGTTCCTGGGTGTGCTCTCCTCGATCGAAGGCGTCGGATCGGTGGCGGCCGGCCTGATCGTGGGGCTCACGATGCGGCGGATCGGTGAGATGCGCACGGCAGCGATCGCCGCGGCCGCGGCGGGGATCGGCCTGGGCCTGTTCGCGACCGCGATGCTCGGGGTGATCTTCGTGGCCTCCGTCGCGATCGGCGTGGCGATCACCTTCTTCAACGTCGCCTACGTCACGCTGATGCAGCGACGGACGTCGCTCGAGATGCAGGGGCGCGTGATGAGCGCCGTCGAGGCCGTGGTGACGTTCCCCTACCTCGTCTCGTTCCTGATCGGCGCCGCGATCGTGTCGGTCGTGGACTTCCGCGTGATCTACCTCGCCGAGGGGGTCTGCCTGCTCGCGATCGGTGCGTACTTCGCCATCCAGCGCACG
>DATHCP010000013.1:0-29879 GCA_035490535.1 Actinomycetota bacterium | reverse complement strand
GAGCCGCGCGGCGGGGATGGTGCGCGCGCAGGGCGGCTCGCCCGACACGGTTCGCCTGGGCGCGTGGTCGATCGGCTTCTACGGGTCGCAGCGCGCGCGGTACGGGGTCGACGCCGGGTTCGTGGGGCGCGGCTACGTGATCCTCGCGGCGACCGCGGCCGACGAACGGGCCGCGCACGAGCGGATCGCGATGCAACAGGCGGTCGGCCTGGACGTGCGATGGATCGACCCCGCCGAGGTCCGGCGGCTGATCCCCGCGATGGGCACGCGCGGCTACCGCGGCGGCTCGTACGTGGCGACCGATGGGTGGATCGATCCCCCACGGAACGTGCGCGCCTACTCGATCGCGATGCAGCGCGCGGGCGTCGACCTGCGCGAGGGCGTGGGGTTCGTCGGGCTGCGGACGAGGGCCGGGGGCCGCGGCCGGCGGATCCTCACCGGGGTGCGCACGACCGACGGCGTGATCGCGGCGCCGCGCGTGATCCTCACCGGCGGCCCCGCGATGCAGTCGGTGGCGGCCGCGGCCGGCGCGCGCGCCTGGGTCGGCTACGCGCGCCACCAGGTCGCGGTGACCGAGCCGTCGCCCGAGCTGTTCGGGGATACGACCGCGATGGCCTTCGACATCTCCGCGGGGATCTACTGGCGGCCCGAGGAGGGCGGCCTGCTCTGGGGGATGTCGAACCCCGAGGAGGTCCCCGGCCCCGGCCGCACGATCGACTGGACCTATCTGCGGAAGATGCAGCGGCGCCTCGGCGTGCTGCTGCCGGTCACCCGGGACCTCGGGATGAAGAGGGTCTGGGCCGCCACGATCGAGTACACCCCCGACCACCTGCCGCTGCTCGGGCCCCTCGTCCTGCGCGACGGGACCGAGGTCGCCGGCGTGACGATCGCGAGCGCCTGCGGCCACGGCATGATGTGGGGCCCGGCCGTGTCGCGTATCGCCGCCGACCTCGCGCTCGGCGAGCCCACGCGCGTGGTCGACCGGATCGAGGACCTCCGGATGGACCGCTTCGGCGAGGACGGCACTCCGCCGTTCGTCGATCCGGTGGCGCTCCCCTTCCCGGTCCGCGTCGACGACGACGCGTGAGTCCCGCGTTCAGCCGAGCGCGACGTCGACCAGGATCAGCTCGGAGGTCGCGTTCGCCCGGATCGCGGCGCCACCGGGCTCCTCGGTGATCTGCGCCGCCGAGCCGGTGACCATGGCGACGCCGTTCACGTCGACGTCGCCCTCGATCACGTAGAGGTACGCGCCGCGCGCGGCCGGCATCGGATGCTCGACCCGCGCGCCGGCGTTCAGGTGCGAGACGAACACGTGCGCGTCTTGGTGGACCAGCACCGCGTCGCCGCCGTCGCCGCTGATCGCGCGGAGCAGGCGGTCGGTGCGGTCGGCCTCGGTGAAGACCTTCTGCTCGACGCCGGGCGTCAGACCTCGCTCGGACGGCAGGATCCAGATCTGGATGAAGCGCATCGGCTCGGTCTCCGACCCGTTCTGCTCCGAGTGCCACGCGCCGCTGCCGAGCGTCATCCGCTGCACCGAGCCGGCCGGCAGCGGCCCGGGTGCGCCGCCGACGTCGTCCTGGTGGCGGAACGAGCCCTCCACGACGTAGGTCAGGCCCTCGATGTCGCGATGCGGATGCAGCGGCCAGATCGCCCCCGGGACCAGCCGGTCGTCGTTGAACACTCGCATCGTGCCGAACGACGTGTACTCCGGGTCGTGGTACGTGTCGAACGAGTAGTGCCACCGCGCGCGGAACCAGCCGCCCTCGACGTCGGAGATCTGCTCGTCGGTGCGGACCTTGATCGGCACGGGAGCGATCTACAGCGCGAGCACCGGGCAGGTCAGGGTCCGCGTGATCCCGTCGAGCGACTGGATCGGCATCACGGTCGCCTTCGCGATCAGGTCGAGGTCCTCGGCCTCTGCCTTCGCGACGACGTCGTACGGGCCGGTGACCGGATCGACCGAGACCACGCCCTCGATGTCGGAGATCCGCTCGGTGACCTGGCCGGCCTTCCCCACTTCGGTCTGGATCAGGATGTACGCGCTGACCATCGTCGATGCTCCCCCTTCGACGCCGCGCCCCGGCGGAGCTCCATCGTCGGGAGGGGTCGGTGTTTCCGCAAACCCGCTGGTCGTGCCCCGCTCACGGAACCGCGGCCTCGCGAGCGCGGATCCCCTCGAGCCCCTCGGCGATCCACCGCTCCTCGCCCGTGTCGAGGCCGTGGAGCACGTCGTGGAAAGGCATCAGCACGTAGCGGAACGCCGCCCGGTCGCGGAACGTCCCGTCCGGCGCGCCCCCGTAGGCGGCCAGGACGCGCTCGCCGTCGGCGGGGCGTGCGTGCAGGAGCCAGGCCAGGTCCAAGACCGGATCGTCCACGGCGAGCTCCTCCCAGTCGAGCACGCCGGCCAGCTCGCCGTCGGGACCGACCAGGACGTGCTCGGGGGCGAGATCGCCGTGGGTGACGCAGGGCCCGAACCGCCGGTGTTCGGGATGGGTGGTGTACCGGTCGAACCGGCGGGCGAGCCGGTCGCGGAGCACCGGCTCGAGGAGCGGGAAGGCAAGGTCGGCGATGACGGCGAGCCGGTCGGCGAAGGCGTCCATCACCGCGTCGGCGCTCGTCGCCCGGAGCCCGACGAACTCCGGCGCCACCGCATGGAGGTCCTGGACCGCGCGGCCGAGCCGCTCGGGCCAGGGGCCGTCCGACGCCTCGGGGAACGGCACGCCATCGAGCTTCCGGTAGACGATCGCGGGCGGATCGTCGCTCGCCAGCAGCGGGACCGGCACCGGCACGGGCAGCTCGCGGGCGAGCTCGGGAAGCACGGCGATCTGGGCTCGCAGCCGCTCGGCGGCGTACGACGAGCGGGGCAGTTGCACGATCGTGTCGCCGTTCACCTCGTAGGTGAACACGGTCCACCCTTCGCCGATCGGCCGGAACGTGGACAGCTGGAGCGAAGGGAACAGCCGCTCGATGAGGCCCCGGTGCTCGGCGATCTCGGCGTCGCTCACACGCTCTGCGGCTCGGCCGCGTCCGGCTGGGGCTCCTGCAGCTTGGGGACCGCCAGCGCGAACCAGGCGACCACTGCGCCGGCGACCGCGAGCAGGAACGCGCCGAGGTACAGGTGCGGCGCGCCGAGCCGCTGGTAGACCACGCCGCCGAGCCCGGCGCCGAGGATCGGTCCGAGCCCGAACCACACCATCTGGCTGATCGAGTTGCCGGTCGCGTACAGCGACGACGGCACGAGCCGCCCGACGATCACGACGCTCGTGGTGAACAACAGGCTGAAGCCGACGCCCTCGAGCACCGTGATCAGCGACAGGAGCGTGGGGTTCGTGACCGCGCCCCAGAGCAGGAACGCGGTCCCGTAGACGAGGCACCCGGCCACGTAGACCGTCCGCAGGCCGAGCCGGCGCTGCAGCCGGGGCGAGCTCCGCATCGTGGGAACCTCGATCAGGCCGCCGAGCGCGGCGCCCAGGCCGATCAGCAGCGGGCCGCCGCCGGCGTCCTCGATGCGCGGGCCGATGAAGTACCAGGCGGCGTTGAAACCGGTCCAGACGAGCAGCGCCGCCAGCAGGAAACCCCACAAGCGCGGCGCCGCGCGGAACACGGCGCCCACCGCGCCGAGCCGCCCGTGGTCCTCGAGCACCTGCGGACGGTCGCGTTCGAGGGTCACGGTCCACACCAGGACGAGCGCCATCGTGATCGCGCAGATCGGCATCGCCCAGCGGATCCCCGCCGCCTGCAGGAGCGCGCCGAACAGCAGGCACCCGGCCGCGTACGTCATCGACTCCCAGCCGCGGATCCGCCCGTACTCCGACATGCGGTCCCGTCCGAGGTGCTCGAGCACGATCGCGTCGAGGTTCGGACCCTGTGCGACGAAGAAGATCGAGTGCACCGCCATCACGACGATCACCGCCACGAGCCCGGCGATCACGTTCATCATCGCCGCCGCGATCGCCGCGCCGAGCAGCCCGATCCGCAGCACGCTCACCCGGCCCAGGCGCGTGTCGGCGACGTGACCCCAGACCGGGTTCGTCAGCATCCGCGCCGCCGCCGCCAGCGCCAGCACCAACCCGATCTGGTCCTCGCTGAGGTGATGGAAGTCCCGCAGGTACAACGCCAGATAGGGGAAGAAGATCGCCACCGCGAACCCGTACAGCAGGAACATCCCCTGCAGCGCGGTGGCGACGGGCGGGCGGCGCATCTCCGGAACGGTCCCAGCGCCCGGGTGCCGAGTCAACCAGCGGCGCCGGCGTCGAAGACGCCGGCGCAGCGACGGTAGGTCTCCGCGATCGCGGCGACCGCGTCGCCGCGATCGCCCCCCTCGGCCCAGCGCCGCAGCGGCTCCCACCAGATCGACCGGCCGATCGCGAACCCCTCGAAACCCTCGACCCCGGAGGCGACCCGGAGCCACCGCTCGACCGCGCCCAGGTCGGCGCCACGCCCGAGCACGAGGCACGGCGCGCCGGCGACACGCGCGACCGCCTCGCAGTCCTGCCGCTGCTCGAGCCCTTCGACCTTCCACAGGTCGGGCGCGATCCCGTCGCCGCGCAGCTCTTCGATCGCGTCGACCATCAGCGCCGGCCGCACCGCAAGGTCGTAGGCCGGTCCGGCTTGTGTCGGCTCCGGTGGCACCAGGAGCTCCAGGAGCGTCGGGTGGCCGGTCGCCGCGCAATGCTCCGTGAACGTCCGCAGCGTCGCGCGCTGGCGGGCGTTCATCGCCGCGTCGCCCGCCGGGTTGTAGCGGACCAGCACCTTCGCCCACGTGGGGTGCAACCGCTCGAGGCGGTTCCGCCAGTCCTCGTGCTCGAAGGCGAGCTCGGCCCGTCCGCTCTCCTCGAACGGCACCGCGACCGGGATCCCGGCGGCGTGCGCCGCGGCGATCACCTCGGCGCCGTAGGTGGCGTCGACCAGCGCGGCCGGCTCGCCCGCGAAGCCTGCACCACGGCCGCGGACCAGCCCGTCCCAGATCACCCCCTTGGCCTCGCGCGCTCGGCGAACGTCCTCGGGGCCGGGATCGCCTTCCACGCCGAAGAACGCCCGCAGCAGCGAGGTCCGGTGGTCGAACGCGAGCATGCAGAGCGATCCGGGCATCGGGCGGATGCTCCCACAGCGCGGTCGCGCCCGGCGGCGCCTATGCTCCCGGCCGTGATCAAGATCGCGATCATCGGCGCCGGCAGCGTCGAGTTCACCCGCAACATCCTGACCGACCTCTGCAGCGCCCCCGAGCTCCGCGGCTCGATCCACGTGGCCCTGCACGACATCGACGACGAGCGCCTGGCCTACGCGGAGCGCGCCGCCCTCCAGGTGGTCGAGCGCCTCGACGCCGGCCAGCGGATCACGGCGCACGCCGACCGCAAGGAGGCGTTCGAGGGCGCGAACTACCTGATCAACGAGATCCAGGTCGGCGGCTACGAGGCGACCGTGACCGACTTTCGGATCCCGGCGAGCTACGGGCTGCGGCAGACGATCGCCGACACGATCGGGATCGGCGGCATCATGCGCGGCCTCCGCACGATCCCGGTGATGATCGAGATGGCCGACGAGATGGCCGAGCTCTGCCCCGAGGGCCTGCTCCTGAACTACACGAACCCGATGGCGATGGTTCCGTGGGGGATCTGGGCGGGCTCCCGCTGGCCGGCCGCCCGCACGATCGGCGTGTGCCACAGCGTGCGCGACACCCACTCCTTCCTGGCGGAGACGGTCGGGGTGCCCGAGGGGCGGATCGCGTTCCGCACGACGGGCTTCAACCACCAGTGCTTCGTCTACCGGTTCGAGGACCGCGAGACCGGCGAGGACCTCTATCCGCGGCTGCGGCGGATCGTGGAGGACGACCCCGACGGCCTGGGCCGGCGCGTGCGTGTCGAGCTGTTCCGGCGGTTCGGCTACTTCCCCACCGAGTCCTCGGAGCACAGCGCCGAGTACGTGCCGTGGATCCTGCACTCCGACGAGGAGGTCGCGTGGTTCCGCTCCGAGATCGACGAGTACATCCGCCGGAGCGACGAGAACCTCCGCGAATGGGAGAAGCTGAAGACCGAGCTGGACGCCGGACGCGACATCGAGCTGGAGCGCAACGACGAGCTCGCGTCGCAGTTCGTGTTCGCGCTGGAGACCGGCACCCCGATGGAGCTCTACGGGAACGTTCGCAACGACGCGCTGATCGACGGGCTGCCCACGGACGCGTGCGTCGAGGTCCCGTGCGTGGTCGCCGACGGCGCCGTGCAGCCGCAGCGGATCGGCCCGATCCCGCCGCAGTGCCTGGCGCTGAACCGGACGTTCCTGAACGTCGTCGAGCTGACGGTGCGCGCGGTCGTCGAGGGCCGGCGCGACCTGGTCCACCAGGCCGCCCTCCTGGACCCGAACACGGCCGCGACGCTCACGACCCGGCAGATCGCCGCGATGGTGGACGACCTGCTGGCCGCGCACGGCGACCTGATCCCCGGGCCGATCCGCCGCGGCTGATGCGCGCGCTGGTCAAGCACGCCGACGAGGTGGGTCTGCGCCTCGAGGACGTGCCCGAGCCCGAGGTCGGGATCAACGACGTCGCGATCGCCGTCGAGCGCGCCGGGATCTGCGGCACCGACGTCCACATCTGGGAGTGGAACGCCTGGGCACGCGCGACCGTACCGACGCCGCTGGTGATCGGCCACGAGTTCGCCGGGCGGATCACGGCGGTCGGCGCGAACGTCACCGACTTCCGTCCGGGCGACCGGGTCAGCGGCGAGGGCCACGTGGTCTGCGGCCGGTGCCGCCATTGCATGGCCGGGCGGCGCCATCTCTGCGCGAACATCCAAGGGGTCGGCGTGCAGCGGCCGGGCGCGTTCGCCGACACGATCGTGCTGCCGATGACGAACGTCTGGAAGCACGCCGACGACGTGGATCCGGAGGTCGCGGCGATCTTCGATCCGTTCGGCAACGCGGTGCACACGGCGCTGTCCACCGAGGTGCTCGGCGAGGACGTGCTGATCACGGGTGCGGGACCGATCGGCTGCATGGCGGCGGCGGTCGTGCGTCACGCCGGCGCGCGCTTCGTGGTGGTGAGCGAGCCGAACCCGTATCGGCGAACGCTGGCCGAGCGGATGGGCGCCACGGTCGTGGTCGATCCGGGCGCCACCGACCTGCGCGACGTGGAGGCCGACCTCGGGATGGTCGAGGGCTTCGACGTCGGCCTGGAGATGTCGGGCAACGCGGGGGCGCTCCGCGCGATGATCGACACGATGGCCCACGGCGGCCGGATCGCGATGCTGGGGATCCCCTCGGAGCAGATCGCGATCGACTGGAACAAGGTCGTGTTCGACATGCTCACGATCCGCGGGATCTACGGCCGCGAGATGTACGAGACCTGGTACCAGATGACCGTGATGCTCCAGTCGGGTTTGGACGTGAAGCCGGTGATCACGCACCGCTTCCCGCTCGAGCGCTACGAGGAGGCGTTCGCGGTGGCCGCCTCCGGCGACAGCGGCAAGGTCCTGTTGGAGTGGGATCCGGACCGGCGGAGACGACTTGACGTCGCGCTCGGCGCCGAGGTAGTCCCTTCCGAGACATCGACATGAGGCGGGGCATCGAGCGAGATCCGGGGGCGCCGCTCGAGCGGAGCGGACGCTCGGTCGCCACGGTGGTGCCGTTCGTGCTGCCGGAGACCGGCGCCAGCCGGTGCACCCTCGAGGTCCGGTGGATCGCACCCGGCGAGGTTCCCGAAGCGCTGACGCGCTGGCTCGGCCCCTTCGGGGGCGGCGTCGAACGCCGCAGCGATCGATACTTCGTCGCCCCTTCGTCCGCGGCGCTCGGCCTCAAGATCAAGGACGACGCCGTACTCGACCTGAAGGCCTTCCGGGGGAGCCGGGGGACCTTGTCCGTGCCGGGGATCGCTCGCGGAGAGCTCGAGGCGTGGGAGAAGTGGACCTTCCCGCTGGAGCGATCGGCCGTGCCCCCGGCCGCCGACACCTCCTGGCTCACGGTGCGCAAGGTCCGCCGTCGCCGTTCGTTCGGCGTCCTCGGCGGCGTGACCGAGGAGCGCCCGGTCGGGGATGCGTCGCTCCCCGGATGCTCGGTCGAGCTGACGCAGATCATCGTCGGCGGCGAGCCGTGGTGGACGCTGGGGTTCGAGGCGACGGGGTCGGCCGGCGAGCTCGGGCCGGCGCTCCGCGCGACCGTCGACGAGGTGCTGCGCTCCCCGCTCCCGGCCGGCGTGCGGCTCGGTGCGCGGCGTTCGATGTCGTATCCGCGGTGGATCGATCGACACGTCCTGGGCTCTCCCGACTGATCCTCGGGGTTCCGGCCTGCCGGGGTCCGCGGCGACGTGGTCAGGCGAACGGCTTGAGCCACAGCGTCAGCGTGTCGACCTCGTGCACGCCGGCGCGGTCGGGGTCCGACCAGCCGCCGAGGTAGACGCCGCCGCGGTCCGCGTACCCGAGCCCGGCGTAGAGCGCACGCGCCGGCGCGAAGTCCGGGCCGGTGCCGGTGTCCAGGATCACGCCGGGGGCGCCGGCTTCGCGCGCCCGCTCCTCCAGCGCGCCCATCAGCGCGCGGGCGATCCCGCGCCGGCGGAACGACTCCTCCACGAACAGGAACTCCACGAGGGCGTAGCCGCGCGACTCGACCATCGCGTCGGGATCGCGGTCGCCGGCCACCGTGAGACCGACGAACCCGACCGGCCGCCCCTCGACCCACGCGAACAGCCAGGTCACGTCGCCCCGCTCCTGCTCCTCGATGCGGCGCCGGTGCGCGCCCGGCGCTTCCGACGGCAGCGCGGCGATCACCGCGTCCAGGTCCTCGGCCGCGAACGGACGGATCTCGAGGTCGGTCACGTCGCGAGCCCGGGGATCAGCCGGCGGGCGGCGGCACCGTAGAGCTCGGCGAGCGCGTCGGCCGGCAGGTCGAGCCCGTCGATCGTCCAGCGGCCCTGCGGCGGCACCGGCTCGGCCGCGTAGTCGAAGCACTCGTCGGCCGTCTCGAAGAACCGGCGGTGGATCTCGTAGGTGGCCGGCGCCACCGGCACGTCGTCGGTGCCGAAGACCACGCGGCCGGCGTGGCGGATCAGCAGCGCGCGCGCGGCGCGCGGTACCCGGCCGAGCTCGGCGATCCGCGCCGCGATATCGGCGTTCGCGTTCGGATACGTGTCGAGGATCCGCGAGACCCATGCGAGGTCCTCGGCGCAGCCCAGCACGTGAGCGCCGATGAACGTCACGTCGGCGCGCCGGGCGATCAGGGCCTCGAGCTGATCGAGCAGCCGCTCGAACGTCGGGAACCGCCCGCGGTCGCCGAACCACCAGTCCGGATGCTCGAGGAGCTCCTCGACGCGTTCGTTGTGTGGATCGAGCGGCGCGAAGAACGCCGCCGGATCGGCCGTGTGGATCGTCACGGGGATCGCCGCCGCGGCGCACGCGTCCCACACCGGGTCCAGCCGGGGGTCGTCCGGACCGACCAGGCGGTCCTCGGGATCCCGCAGGTGCAGGCCGAGGTCCTTCCAGACCTTCAGACCGCGCGCGCCGATCGCGGCGGCATCGGCCACGCCCTTCCCGAGCCCGACCCAGTCGCCGGCCGCGAAGCTCGACCGCTCGAGCTGCGTGAACGTCGCGAACCGCCCCGGATGCGCCCGGTCGTAGCGCTCGAGGTTCTCCTCCAGCTGCCCGGTCAACCCGTCGAGGTTCACGATCGCCGCGATCCCCGCGTCGTCCATCGTCGCGAGGAGCCGACCGACGTCGGGCGCCGACCAGCCCTCGGTGAGCCACCGGCCGAGGTGCTGATGCGCGTCGACGATCGGCGAGGGTGGCCGCGGCGGGAGCTCGGTCCGCGGCGCCCGCACCGCCCGGGACGGAACGAAGTCCCGCAGCCGAAGGTCGCCGAGGTCGCCCATGCTCAGACCGTCTCCACCGCGACGCCGGCCGCGCGGATCGCGCGGAGCGCGCGCGGATCGGCGCCCCGGTCGGTGATCAGCTCGTGCACGCGCTCCACCGGGCAGATCCGTGCGAACGCGACCATCCCGATCTTCGAGGAGTCCGCGACGACCACGACGTGGCGGGCCCGCTCGATCAGCGCGAGGTTCGTGTGCGCCTCGACCTCATGATGGGTCGTACAGCCGGCAACCGCGTCGATCCCGTCGACGCCGATGCACGCCAGGTCGAGGTTCAGCTCGGCGAGCGACCCCTCCGCGGCGGGGCCGACCAGCTCGTAGGACTCGGGGCGGGCGACGCCGCCGGTCACGACGAGCTTCAGGTTCGGGCGGATCGCCAGCTCGCTCGCGATGTTCAGGGCGTTCGTCACCACGGTCAGGTGCTCCCGCGCGACCAGCTCGCGGCCGACCTCGGTGCACGTGGTGCCGCCGGTCAGGCCGACCGCCATCCCGTCGCTCACGCGCGCGGCCGCGGCCTCCGCGATCCGGCGCTTCTCCTCCTGGTGGCGAGCGGTCTTGTAGCGCAGCGGGAGCTCGTACAGCACGCCGTGCGACACGGCGCCGCCGTGCGTCCGGGTGAGCAGGCGCTGCTCCTCCAGGAGCTCGAGGTCCCGGCGGATCGTCGCCGCCGAGACGTCGAGGCGCCCGGCGAGGTCGGCGACGGCGACGGTGCCGTCGGAGGAGATCCCCTCCAGGATCGCCGCGAGCCGGTCTGCCTGGTGCATCGCGCGAGCATACCGCGACCGGTGCTCGTTCTTGCGCGTTCTGGGTTGACTTCGAACACGAACGCGCACTAGCGTCGAGGATGGTGTCGGACATCGCGGAGGAGATCGCGTCCCAGCCCTCGGTCTGGCATCGCGCCGCGGACGTGGCGGCCGGATCGGGCTTGGCGCTCCCCCGGCCGGGGGAGCGCGTGTTGGCGGTCGGCTGCGGCACCTCCTGGTTCGTCGCCCAGGCCTACGCGGCGCTCCGGGAGGACGCCGGCGACGGGGAGACCGACGCCGCCACCGCCACCGAGCTCACGCCCGGCCGACCCTACGACCGGGCCGTGGTGATCAGCCGCAGCGGCACGACGACCGAGGTGATCGACGTCCTGCGCGACCTGAACGCGCGCGACGTGCCGTCGACCGCGATCACCGCGGTCCTCGGATCGCCGGTGGCGACGCTCGCGAGCCGCGCGCTGATCCTGGACTTCGCCGACGAGCGCTCGGTCGTGCAGACGCGGTTCGCGACCGGCGCGCTCGCCCTGCTGCGCGCGCACGTCGGCGAGGACCTGGACCGAGCGATCGTGGACGCCGGCACGGCACTGGCCGAGCCGCTGCCCGTGGATCCGGCCGCGTTCGATCATTTCGTGCTGCTCGGGCACCGCTGGACGATCGGCCTCGCCCACGAGGGAGCCCTGAAACTCCGGGAGGCCGCGCAGGCCCACAGCGAGTCCTACCCCGCGATGGAGTACCGCCACGGACCGATCAGCGTGGCCGGACCGACCTCGTTGGTGATGATCCTCGGCACCCCAGACCCGACGATCGCCGACGACGTCCGGGCCTGCGGCGCCACGGTCCTGGTCGCCGAACTCGATCCCATGGCGGAGTTGCTCCGTATCCAACGGATAGCCGTCGCGCTCGCCGAGTCGCGCGGCCTGGACCCCGACCACCCGCGCCACCTGACCCGCTCGGTGGTGCTCCAGCAGGAGGGAACCGGATGAAACGCGCAGCGATCGTGATCGCCGCGGTGGCCCTGGCCGCCGCGGCCTGCACCTCCGGCGGAGGGGCCGGGGGCTCCTCGTCCTCGGGCGGCGCTCCGGTGGACGTCGTGCTGTGGCACGGCTACGGCAACGTGATCGCGGCGAACGGTCAGACGAACTACGAGGCGAAGTCCCTGAACGACCTCGTGACCGCGTTCAACGCGACGCACCCCGGGATCCACGTGGACGCGAAGTACGTCGGCAGCAACGACAACGCCTACCAGAAGCTCACCGTCGCCCTGCAGGGCGGCGAGCAGCCCGACATCACCTACCAGTACGGCACGTCGCTCGCGGCGCTGGCCGACGCCCCCGGCATCATGGACCTCACCGATACGGTCCATGGTTCGGGCTGGAACTGGAACGACTTCTATCCCGGCGAGCAGGCGGCCGCGACCGTGGATGGCAAGGTGCTCGGGATCCCGGCGCTCGTGGACAACCTCGCGATCGTCTACAACAAGGACCTGTTCGACGCGGCGCATGTGCCCTATCCGACGGCCGACTGGACCTGGGACGACTTCGCGAACGCCGCGAAGGCCCTGACGATCCCCTCGAAGCGGCAGTTCGGCGTGGCCTTCCCGGCCGACGCGAGCGAGGACACGGTCTGGCACTTCGACGCGATGCTCTGGGAGGGCGGCGGCGACATCCTGAACGCGGACAACACGCAGGCGGCGTTCAACTCCGACGCCGGCGTACAGGCACTCACCGCCCTGCAGCGGATGGCCGTGACCGACGGGTCGATGTACCTCGACCTGCAGAACACGAAGATCGACGACCTGTTCAACAGCGGCCACGTCGCGATGGTGATCACCGGCCCGTGGGCGCTGTCGAGCTATCCCGACGTGCACTACGGCGTGCAGATCATGCCGACGTTCCCGGGCGGGAACCACCAGACGATCTCCGGCCCGGACATGTGGGTGATGTTCGACAACGGCGACGCGCGGAAGGCGGCGGCGCTCGAGTTCATGCAGTGGTTCACCGACACGCAGCAGGTGAAGGCGGACTCGATGGAGAGCGGGCACCTGCCCACGCGCGCGAGCGTGGTGGCCGAGCCCGGCTTCGTGAAGGCCTTCGGCAAGAAGTTCCCCGGCGAGGACGTGTTCGCCGAGAACCTGAAGAACGTGGCGAAGGCCCGGCCCACGCTGCAGAGCTACGACCAGATCTCGCAGATCATGGGGCAGGCGATCGTGAAGGTGCTGCTGGGCCAGGCCGAGCCGAAGCAAGCGCTCGACGACGCTGCCAACCAGGTGAACCAGGTCCTGGCGGGCGGCTAAGCTCGCGACGATGGCCACCGCGGCGGCGTCGGTCCGGTCCCCCGGTCCGCTGCGCCGCGTGGTGGCCTCCGACCACGTCGCCGGGTGGCTGTTCGTGGCGCCCTCGGTCTTCCTGATCGTGCTGTTCGGGCTGATCCCGGTGATCTGGGGCTTCGTGCTGTCGCTGCAGAAGGCCGGGCTGATCTCGCCGAACCGTCCGTTCACCGGCCTGGCGAACTACCAGCACATCGCGAGCGATCCCCTGGCCCGCACCGCCGCGGTCAACGCCGTCTACTACTCGTTCCTGTTCGTGCCCTTGTCGATCGTGCTGGCCTTGTTCCTGGCGATCGCGCTGAACCAGAAGATCCACCTGATCCGCTTCTACCGCCTGGCGGTGTTCATCCCGGTCGCGGTCTCCACGATCGCCACCGGGATCATGTTCCTGTGGCTGTTCGACAAGGAGTTCGGCCTGGCGAACTTCCTGTTCTCGAAGGTGGGCCTCGGGCCGTTCGGGTACTTCGATTCGCCGCAGGGCGCGATGCCGGCGCTCGTGGTGATGACGGTGTGGGGCTGGCTCGGCTTCGACACGATCGTGTTCCTGGCGGCGCTGCAGGGCGTGCCGGCCGAGCTGATCGAGGCCGCCGCGGTGGACGGCGCGGGCCGCTGGTCGCAGTTCCGCAACGTGGTGCTGCCGTTGCTCGGCCCGGCCACGCTGCTGCTGGTGGTCTGGTCCACGATCAGCGCGCTGCAGCTGTTCGACGAGGTGTACTTCGTGACCAAAGGCGGGCCGCTGAACCGGACGTTCGTGCCGGTCTTCTACATCTACCGGCTGGCCTTCACGACCTCGTACGGGTTCTCGAAGGCGGGCTACGCGGCGGCGCTGGCCTACGTGCTGTTCCTCGTGATCCTGGTCCTCACGCTGATCCAGTTCTGGCTGGGCAACCGGGCGGTGCACTACTCCTCATGACGATCGCGGTCACCGATCGAGCGGCGCCGGCGGCGATCGATCCCGCGACGCTGCCGGGCGAGACCGGGATGGTCGAACGCCCGCGCGCCCGGTGGCTCCCGTTCAGCCCGTGGCACCTGCTGTTGATGCCGGCCGCGCTGCTGATGCTGCTGCCCCTCGTGTGGATGGTCGCGACGTCGCTCGAGACGCTCGCGCAGACGCGGCACTTCCCGCCGATCCTGTGGCCAGGCGAGTTCCAGTGGAGCAACTACCCGGAGACGTTGCGCGCCGCGCCGTTCACCCGCTGGTTCTGGAACACCACGGTGGTGACCACCGTGGTCGTCGCCTCGAACCTGCTGCTGTGCTCGCTGGCGGCCTACGCGTTCGCGCGGATCCGCTTCTGGGGCAAGCAGGTCACGTACTTCCTGCTGCTCGCCACGTTGATGGTTCCGTTGCAGGTGGTCTTGATCCCGACGTTCCTGATCGTGAAGCGGATAGGGCTGCTCGACCACCTCGGCGCGCTGATCGTGCCGAACCTGGCGAACGTCTTCGGGATCTTCATGCTGACGCAGTTCTTCCGGACGCTGCCGATCGAGCTGGAGGAGGCCGCCCGGATCGACGGGGCGTCGCGGCTCAAGATCCTGTTCACGATCGTGCTGCCGCTGTCGATGCCGGCGCTCGCCACGCTCGCGGTGATCCAGTTCCTGTGGACGTGGAACGACTTCCTGTGGCCGCTCGTCACGATCATCAACAACACGGACGCGTTCACGATCCAGCTCGGGCTGCAGAACTTCCAGGGCGCGCACGCCACCGACTGGAACCTGCTGATGGCCGGCAACGTGATGGCGACGCTGCCGATGCTGATCCTGTTCCTGGCCGCCCAGCGGTGGTTCGTCCGCGGGATCGCCACGCAGGGCCTGAAGGGCTGAGGAGGGCTGCGATGGGCGGCGTCACCTTCGAGCACGTGACGAAGGTCTTCCCGGAGGGGACGGTCGCGGTCGACGACCTCACGCTCGAGGTCGGCGACGGCGAGTTCCTGATCCTCGTCGGTCCGAGCGGCTGCGGGAAGACGACGGCGCTGCGGATGGTGGCCGGCCTCGAGAAGATCAGCGCCGGCGACATCCGGGTGGGCGACGTACGGATCAACGACGTGCCCCCGAAGGACCGCGACGTCGCGATGGTCTTCCAGAACTACGCGCTCTACCCGCACATGACCGTGGCGAAGAACCTCGGGTTCGGGCTGCGCCAGCGGCACATGCCGCGCACCGAGGTCTCGATGCGCGTCAGCGGCGTCGCCGACATGCTGGGCCTCAATGAGCTGTTGCAGCGCAGGCCCGGTCAGCTCTCCGGCGGCCAGCGCCAGCGGGTGGCGATGGGCCGCGCCCTGGTCCGCGAACCCCAGGCGTTCCTGCTGGACGAGCCGCTGTCGAACCTCGACGCGAAGCTCCGCGTTCAGATGCGGGCCGAGCTGAAGAAGCTCCATCAGCGCTTCGGCGTGACCACGATCTACGTCACGCACGACCAGGTCGAGGCGATGACGCTCGGCGACCGGATCGCCGTCCTGGCCGGCGGACGGCTGCAGCAGCTCGGGGTGCCGCAGGAGGTCTACGACCACCCCGCGAACCTCTTCGTCGCCGGCTTCATCGGCAGCCCGCCGATGAACCTGTTCGCCGGCGAGGCGCGCGGCGGGTCGATCACCGCCGGGCAGCTCGTGTTCCGCCGTGAGGGCATCCCCGACGGCGCGGCGATCGTCGGCGTACGCCCGGAGGCGATGCACGTGAACGGCGCCACGGACGCCAGCACCACCGTCCGGGTCGACGTGGTGGAGCCGCTCGGCGACGACGTGATCGTCCATGGCACGGTGGACGCCCGTGCGGCCGCGAGCGGCGCCGAGGAGGAGGACGCGACGCTGCTGGCCGGCGGCGGCGACACGGCGCGCGCGCCGGTCAGCTTGCGCGTCGACCCGTCGCAGCGGGTTCGGGTCGGCGACGACGTGCCGATCGCGATCGACCCCGCGAAGATCCACCTGTTCGACGCGACGACCGGCGAGGCGATCCGGCAGGACTAGGCGCGCTCGGCGGCATGCGGGAGCGCGCCCAGCGCCTCGGGCATCGTGACCTGGCCGTCCACGCCGCCGGCGACCCGGGTCGAGAGCGCGCCGCAGACGTTCGCGATCGCCAGGGCACGCTCCAACGAAGCCTCGCCGAGCCACGCGGCCAGGAACCCCGCGTCGAACGCGTCCCCCGCTCCGGTCGTGTCGACGACCTCGGTCGCGATGCCCGGCGAGCGGACCATCGCCCCCGAGCCGCCGGCGATCGCGCCGCGCCTGCCGTCCTTCACGACGACCAGGCCGGCGTGTGACGCCAGGGTCCGCACCGCCGCGTCGAGGTCGGAGGTGCGCGCGATCCGGCTCGCCTCGATCGCGTTCGGCAGGAAGATGTCGGTCTCCGACAGCGCGTCGAGGAGTGCGCCGTCCCACGCGTCGCTCGGATCCCAGTTCGGGTCGATCGACGTCGTGCCGCCGGCCTCGTGCACCCGCCCGAACAGCGCCGGCAGGTCCGGCCGGAGCGCCTCCTGCAGGAAGTAGGAGCTGACGTGGACGTGGCGCGCCGACGCGAGCAGCGCCGGATCGACCGCGTCGGCCGACAACGCGCCGATCGCTCCCGGCGCCGTGAGCATCCCGCGGTCGTCGGGCCGTGAGAGCACCACCGTGAGGCCGGTGGGACGCTCCGGATCGGTGATCAGTCCCCGGACGTCGACGCCCCGCCGACCCAGCTCGTCGCGGAGGTAGGCCCCGAACAGGTCGTCGCCGACCACCCCGCAGATCCCGACCCGCAGGCCCAGCTTCGCCGCTCCGCATGCGAGGATCGCGCCCGAGCCGCCGACCGTGAGCGTGGCATCGTCCAGCAACCGCTCGGCCTGTCCGAACGCGGGCTCGACGTGCTCACCGCGCAGCACGAGGTCGGGATTCACGTCGCCGAGCACGAGGACGTCGAGGTCCGGAGACATCGGCGCGCAGCCTACCCTTCCGCGGACCGGGTCGGTCCCTGAGCTAGGGTGGAGCCGTGGGGCTCTCGGTCTTCCTCGTGATCGCGGTCATCATCGTGCTGATCGTGTTCGCGCAGCGCCTGAACGCGCGGCGTCTCCTGCGCGACCGGAACGACCCGGCCGCCGGCGGCACCGGGCCCTCAACCTCGTCGTTCGAGGGACCCCGTCCCGTCTCGAACGGCGACGACGAGATCAGCTCACGGATCGAGGACGAGATCGAACGGATGGGCATCACGGTCGCCCCCGAGGACGTGGAGCGGATCGCCGCGCAGATCCGTCAGGCGAAGCTGTCCGGCGAGCGGCCCGACGACGAGCCGGTCGAGGACGTCGTCGGGGCCGGGGGAACGCCCCCGGCCGGGCCCCTGGACGCCAGCGCCGTCGTCGTGTCCGTTCCGGCCGGCACGGTTCCGGTGGTGCTCGACGTGGACATCCCGGGTCAGGGGAAGCGCCGCGTCACCGTGCACGTTTCGGTGCCGGAAGACCGCTGGACCGCGCTGAAGGCGGGAACGCAGCTGAACGTGCGCGTCGACCCCGACGATCCCACCGGCGTGACGGTCGAATGGGACGGCGCCCCGGGCGCGTAACGGGCCGGCGACCGAGGCAGCGTCTCAGGCGCCGGCGGGGCCGACCTCGGGCGGGCGGGCGCGGAGCCACGCGAGCGAACGCGGCGTGAACAGTCCCCACATCGCGAGGCCGCTCGGGACGAGCTGGAGGATCACGGTCGCGAGCGCCGGGTTCGCGCGTCCCGTCACGATCTCGAAGATCCCGACCCCGAGGTTCGCGACCGCCTCGAGCAGCGCCAACGGCCACCCCCACCTGCGCGCGAGGACCAGACCGATCCCACCCGCGAGGAAGCCGGCGGCGAAGACCCACCCCCACGCGGTCGCCGAGTCGCTCCTGCGCAGGAGCATCACCCCGAGCAGTCCCCACGCCAGCATCGCGACGCCGATCGCCCGCAGGTAGCCGGGCATCTCCTGACCCTCGCGCACCGCGATCCCCCTCGCCGGCGATGGCATCTCGAGTATGGACCCGGATGCGCGAACGGGGAACGGCGCTCGGCCGCCGGTTCAGCGGTCGGTCATCCTCAGACGATCCGGACCTCGGCGCGCGCGGCGAGCTCCTGCGCGCGCGCAGGATCCAGCTTCCCACCGCCCGGGATCTCCGCGTTCGCCGTCGCGGCGCCGAGCGCCATCGCGAGCGCGGCGTCCCAGCCGTCGCCGCGCGCGAGGCACGTGACGAGCCCGGCGAGGAACGCGTCGCCGCTGCCGACCGGATAGCGGCCGCGCACGTAGAGCATCCCCTCATAGAGCGTGCCGTCGGGGGCGGCGAGCACGACGCCCTCGGCGCCTCGCGTGACGAGGCCCGCGTGGCCGTCGCCGCCGGCGAGCTGCCGGAGCTTCCGCGCGGCCGCGAGCGCCTCCTCCTGCCGGGCCGTGGGCACCTCGAGCAGCTCGCGCGCCTCGGTCGTGTTCACCTTCACCACGTCGGGATGCGCCTCGAGCGACAGCCGCAGGCGTTCGCCGTCGCAGTCGACCGCGACGTGCACACCGGCGGCGCGCGCCTCGGCGACCAGATCGCGGTAGCCGTCGTCCGGCACGCCGCGCGGCAGCGAGCCGCTGATCGTGAGCCAGGCGCCCGGCGCGAACCGCGACGCGGCGGCCTCCATCAGCTCGGCCCAGGCGGCGCTCGGAACGACCGAGCCGTGCTCGTAGAACTCGGTCAGGCCGCCGGTCTCGCGGTCGGCGACGGACAGCGACGAGCGGTTCTCGCCGTGCGTCCACACGAACGAGCCGCCGACGCCCTCGACCGCGAGCTGTTCCTCGAGCCACGCGCCCGCGTGGCCGCGCAGCAGGGCGACCGCGGCGACCTCTGAGCCGAGCGCGTGCGCGGCACGCGCGACGTTGAGACCCTTGCCGCCGGCGGTCTGGACGAAGCCGGCCGGGCGATGGATGTCGCCGCGCACCAGGCGTTCGATCTCGAAGAGGCGGTCGATCGACGGGTTCGCCGCGAGGCAGACGATCACCCGCCTACGATACCGGCATGCCCCCGCGCATCGACATCCTGGAGGGCGACCTCACCGAGCAGGCGGTCGACGCGATCGTGAACGCGGCGAACAACGGGCTGCTGGGCGGCGGCGGGGTCGACGGCGCGATCCACCGCCGCGGCGGACCCGCGATCGTGGAGGCTTGCCGCGAGATCCGCGCCACGACGCACCCCGAGGGGCTTCCCACCGGGGAGGCGGTCGCCACCACGGGGGGCGACCTCCCGGCGACGTGGGTGATCCACACGGTCGGGCCGATCTACGCGGCGGAAGCGGATCCGGCGAGCCTGCTCGCTCGCTGCCACACGTCGTCGCTGCGGGTCGCCGACGAGCTCGGCGCACGCGTCGTGGCGTTCCCGGCGATCTCGACCGGGGTGTACGGCTACCCGGTGGCGGAGGCCGCCGAGGTCGCGATCGGGGCCGTTCGGGGCGCCGACACCCGGGTCGAGGAGGTCCGGTTCGTGCTGTTCGGCCCCTCGGCGTTCTCAGCCTTTCGGCGGGCGCTCGACGGATGAGCCGCTGGTAGCCTGCGTGCGATGGCCGGCGACCTGACCAGCGTGAACGGTGTCTTCGAGCGTCTCGGGCAGATCCAGCTCGTGGACTGTCGCGAGCCCTACGAGTGGGAGGCGGGCCGCGTCGAGGGCGCGGTCCACATCCCGCTGAACGCCGTGATGGCCGGTTCCACCGGCGATCTGGAGACCGCCAAGCCGGTCGCGGTGATCTGCCGCAGCGGCAACCGATCCGAGCTCGCGACGATGATGCTGCAGGCCCGTGGGTTCGAGGCCTACAACGTCGAGGGTGGCATGGAGGCCTGGGCGGCCGCCGGCCTGCCCTTCAGCGCCCCCGACGGCGCACCCGGGCGGGTCGCCTAGGGCGCCTCCGGGCGCCAGCGTCGGTACACCGGATCGGGGTCGTACGTGGTTCCGACCGCCTCTTCCACGGAGCATGCGTAGGATCGCAGCGCGTAGCTGGCCCGATACGGCCGGGCCCGCACGGCGGGATGGTCCTCGCCGATCTGCTCCATCCACCCGCGCACCAGGAACTCCCCCTCCGCGCCCTCGTGGTCCCGTGGGTCCTGCGAGGAATGCATCGCGTACCGGGCATCGCGCTCCAGCTCCACCACCTTCGGGCTCCTCTCTCGGAACGACACCAGCAACAGCCCCACCGCGAACCACGGCGAGACCGGATGCAGGCGCGGCGAGCCATCGAGCATCAGCGTGGCGTGGAAGACGACGCGGCCCTCGAACAGCCTCCGGCCGGCGGCCGCGAGCTCCGCGTCGCCGCGCTCGAGCTCCGCCCAGGCCGCCACGCGACGTAGCCTACGGCCATGGCCGACCTGGACGCCGCCCGCCGCGAGCTGGAGGCGGCGCTCGGCGCCGACGACGTCCTGACCGATCCGCTCGCGCTGCGCCTGTACGCGCGCGACGCATCGATGGTCGAGGGCTCGGCCGGCATCGTCGCGTTCCCCACCTCGGTCGAGCAGGTGGTCGCCGCGATGCGGATCGCCGCGCACCACGGACTCGATGTCGTGCCGCGAGGTTCGGGGACGGGCCTCGCCGGCGGCTCGACGCCGATCGGCGAGGCGCTCGTGCTGGTCACCTCCAAGATGCGCCGGATCGTCGAGGTGCGCACCGGGGACCGCCTGGCATGGATCGAGCCGGGGGTGTTCAACCTCGACGTCTCGACGCACGTGCGCCCGACCGGGTTCACGTACGCGCCTGATCCGTCCAGCCAGCAGGTCTCCTCGATCGGCGGCAACGTGAACACGAACGCCGGCGGCCCGCATTGCTTGGCGTACGGCGTCACGAGCGCCCACGTGCTGGCCCTCGACGTCGTGCTGCCCGACGGACGCCTCGTGCGGCTCGGGTCCGAGGGCCCGGCGGCGCCCGGCTACGACCTGCGCGGGTTCGTGATCGGCTCGGAGGGGACGCTCGGGATCGTCGTCGGGGTCGGCATCCGGCTCACGCCGATCGCGCCCGCGGTCCGCACGATGCTCCTGGACTTCCCCACGGTGGAGGACTGCGCGCGGACCGTTTCGCGGATCATCGCGAACGGTGTCGTGCCGGCCGCGATGGAGATGATGGATCAGGGCATCGTCCGCGCCGCCGAGGACTTCGCGCACGCCGGCTACCCCACCGACGCGGCGGCGATCCTGCTGGTCGAGGTCGATGGACTCGAGGCCGGCGTCGAGGCGCAGACGCGCGAAGTGGAGGCCGCGGCGACGGCGCACGGCGTGCGCACGGTGCGGATCGCCGCAGACGAGACCGAGCGCACCCTGCTGTGGAAGGGCCGCAAGTCCGCGTTCGGCGCGGTCGCGAGGATCGCGCCCCACTACCACCTGCACGACTGCGTGGTGCCGCGCACGAAGCTCGCGCCGATGCTGACCGGCGTCTACGCGATCGCGCGCAAGCACGACCTGATCGTCACGAACGTCTTCCACGCCGGTGACGGCAACCTCCATCCGTTGTTCTCGTTCGACCGGACCGTTCCGGGGACGCTCGAGCGGGTGCTCGCCGCCTCCGACGAGCTGGTCCGCCTGTGCGTGGACGCCGGCGGGGCGCTCTCCGGCGAGCACGGGATCGGGCTGGAGAAGCGCGACTTCATGCCGCTCGTGTTCTCGCAGGACGACCTGGACGCGCAGGCGTGCCTGCGGGCGGCGTTCGATCCCGAGGGACGGATGAACCCGAGGAAGGTCCTGCCCGACGGTGCGCGATGCGGCGACTTCGCGGCGGCCGCGATGGCCCGGGGTGGCGCCCTGCCGGAGGGCACGTGGATCTGATCCATCCGCACGACGCCGGCACGGTCGCGGAGGCACTGCGGGACGCCAGCGCCGCCGGCACGACCGTGCTGCCGGTGGGCGGCCGACGCCACCTCGACAAGGGCAACCCCGCCGAGGTCGACGCCGAGCTGTGGACCACCCGGCTCGACGGGATCGAGGCCTACGACCCGGCCGAGATGCTCGCCGTGGTCCGCGCGGGCACGCGCGCCGGCGAGCTCCGCGCCGAACTCGAGGCCCACGGGCAGGAGTGGCCGGTCGACCTGCCCGAGGACGCCACGGTCGGGGGCGCGATCGCGGCCGGGGTCGCGACGCCGCGGCAGCTCAGGGTCGGGCTGCTTCGCGACACGGTCGTCGAGATGCAGGTCGCCACCGGCGACGGCCGCCTCGTCACCAGCGGCGCCCGGACCGTGAAGAACGTCACCGGCTTCGACGTCCACCGGCTCCTGACCGGCTCGCTCGGCACCCTCGGCGTGATCACGCGGGTCGCGTTGAAGTTGCGTCCTCTCCCGCAACGCTCGAGCAGCTTGATCGCGCACGACGGGGGCCTCGACCTCGGCACCCGCCTCCTCGAGGAGGTCCCCCTCCCGGCCGCGATCCTCGCCGAGCCGGACCGGATCGTCGTGCGCCTGGAGGGATGGGGACCGGAGGTCGAGGACCAGATCACGGCGGCTCGCGCGGTGGTCGCGCTCGACGACGCGGACGACCCCTTCCCCGAGCCCCTCTTCCCCGATGCCCCGATCGTGGCCGAGGTCGCGGTGCCGCCCTCACGGCTGGCCGCCGCGCTCGAGGGCCGTGACGCCTGGCGCGCGATGCTGGGCGTCGGCCTGGCCTGGGTGCCGGCCGACGACCCCGACGACCTGGCGGCGCTGCGTGCGAAGGTCGGCGACGTGGGGGGGATCGCCCCGGTGATCCGCGGTTCCGGCGGCCTCGGCGAGGCCAACGTCCCGGCGCCGGACGTCCAGCGCCGGATCAAGGCCGCCCTCGACCCCGCGGGGATCCTGGCCCCCGGTCGCGCCTGGTCGAGCTAGAGGCGGGACCGGAGCAGCTCGCCGGCCCGTTCGAGCGTTCCGAGCTTCTTGCAGAACGCGAAGCGCACCAGGTCGCGGCCCAACTCCGGCCGGGAGAAGAACGACGACCCGGGCACGACCGCCACGCCGACGTGCTCGACCAGGTGCGCGGCGGCGGCGACATCGTCGCCGATGCCCAACCGGGAGATGTCCGCCATCACGTAGTAGGCGCCCTCCGGCGGGGCCGCGGCGATGCCGGCCTCCTCGAGGACCCGGACGATCGTCGCTCGGCGCTCGTCGTACTCCTTGGCCATCGTCACGTAGTACGAGGCCGGCAGCTCGAGCGCCGTGATGCCGGCGATCTGGAGCGGCGCCGCGGCCGCGACCGTCAGGAAGTCGTGCGTCGAACGGATCCCGGCCATCAGCGCCGGCGGCGCCACCGCCCAGCCCACCCGCCAGCCGGTGACCGAGTACGTCTTCGACAGCGCCCCGACCGTCACGGTGCGCTGCCGCATCCCCGGAAGCGTCGCGATCGGCACGTGTTCGCGGCCGTCATACAGGATGTGCTCGTAGATCTCGTCGGTGATCGCGATCACGTCGAACTCCACGCAGAGCTCCGCGATCATGCCGAGCTCCTCGCGGGTGAACACCTTGCCGGTCGGGTTGTGTGGGGAGTTCAGGACGACCGCGCGGGTTCCCGGCCCGAACGCCGCCCGCAGCTCGTCGGGGTCGATCGACCAGTCCGGCGCATGCAAGGTGACGAACCGCTGCGCGGCGCCGGCCAGGATGGAGTCCGGGTTGTAGCTCTCGTAGAAGGGCTCGAAGAGCACGACCTCGTCGCCGTCGTCGAGCAGACCGAGGAACGACGAAGCGACCGCCTCGGTCGAGCCGCACGTCACACAGATCTCGGTCTCGGGATCGGCGTCGATCCCGTAGCGCTGGGCGTAGCTGTCGGCGATCGCGCGTCGGAACGCGGGCACGCCCCACGTGATCGGGTACTGGTTGTGGTCCTCCGCGATCGCGCGCCGGGCGGCCTCCTTCACCTCCTGCGGCGCCGGGAAGTCCGGGAACCCCTGGCTGAGGTTGATCGCGCCGTGGAGGTCCGACAGGCGCGTCATCTCGCGGATCACCGACTCGGTGAACGACGACGACTTGGTCGAGGCGCGGAGCTTCATGGCCGCCCAGCCTACGCCGGGAACGCGACGGGCGGCCGCCTCGGGCCGCCCGTCCTCGTCCGCGATCCGGGTTCACATCATGTTCTTCATCAGCTCCAGGACCTTGGCGTTGTCGTCGGTCACGACGACCGGCCGCGAGCCCGTCGCGATGTACGCCACCCGGACGTTGACCCCGGCGTTCGCGATCGACCGAGCGATCACGCCGAGCGTGCCCGGCTCTTCGGCGTTCTGGACCGGGGGCCCGAGGATCGCGTCCGCCTCGCCGTCGACGGTGATGCCGGCCCCCTCGAGCGCCGCACGTGCGGCGGCCGCGTCGTCCACGCACAAGTGGATCACGCCACGGCCGTCGAGCCCCACCCCGAACAACCCGATGATGTTGATGCCCGCGTTCCCGAGCGCCTCGCCGACATCGGCCAGGCCGCCCGGTTCGTCCTTCACGGAGATCGCCAGATCGGTCGCCATCGTTTCCTCCTCTCAGCGGAAGCACGTGACATACGCCACCGGGACGAACCGGTCAAATCGGACGGGAACGGCGCAGCCCGAGGCGATGTGCGAGCATCCGCCGCGGATGTCCGCACGGACGGGCAGTGAGGGAAGGGATCGTCATGCGTGAGCCGGATGGCGGATCGGGTGCGCGGATGAGCGGCGGTGCGATCGCCTCGCTCGTCGGCCTCGGCGTCTTGGTCGTCTTCATGGTCCAGAACACGGCGGAGACCACGTTCCACTTCTTGATCTGGAACTTCACCTGGCCCCTGTGGCTCTACACGATCGTGGTCGCCGTGTTCGGCGCGATCGTGTGGTTCGGGCTCGGGGTGCTGCGGCGCCATCGTCGGCGCAAGGCCCGGCGCGCTTAGCCCGGGCGGCGGAGCGAGATCACCATGTTGACCACGCGGGTCGCCAGGACCTCCTCGCCCGCTCGGAGATCCTCCGGAACGCTCTCGGGCCCCAGGCGCGCGGTCTCGGTCGAGCGGTCGCGGTAGGCGATCGTCACGTCGCGGTAGGTCACGCCGTGCAGATCGAACGGCCGGACCTCGACGACGAGCGCCTCCTGTTCGCCGAGCACGTCAGGCGTCGGCCGGGCGCGGCGGCAGCACGCAGAACTCGTTCCCCTCGGGATCTGCGAGCACGACCCACGGCTCCTCGCCGGTCTGCCCGATCTCGGCGTGCGTGGCACCGAGCTCGAGCAGACGCGCGACGGTGGCGTCGCGGTCGGCCGGCCGTAGGTCCAGGTGGAGCCGGTTCTTCACCACTTTCTCGTCGGGCACCTTCACGAACAGCAGATCCGGCGAGACGTCGACCTCGGCGCTTCCCTCGGGAGGCTCGAGCGCGACCTCGGCGTCGCTCGTGAAGGTCACGCGCCACCCGAGTGCCGCGGCCCAGTACCGCGCGAGCTCGCTCGGGTCGGCGCAATCGATCACGACGCACTGGATCCGGACCGAGAGATCATCACCCATGCGGGCAGGCTACTGCAGGACGGTCGCGGGCGCGTCGGCTGGCGTTGGACCGCACACGAGACGTCAGCTCGGATGGTCAGCCAGCCACTGCTCGATGATCGAGCCCGCAACGTCGTAGAGATCAGAGAGCGGCACCGTCCCGATCACCGAGATGTCGAGCGCGTCGGCGTTCGTCGTGCCGAGATTGACCTCCACCCAACCCGGAGATGACCCGTTCCCCTTCTCCGAACGAACCGGGATCGCATCGATCTGAGCCACGTCGATGCCGATCCCCTGGCTCGCAGCCTTCTCATAGGCCGCGGCGTTCCGCTCCTGTGAGAATCCCGGTGCATCTCTGCCGTACACCCAAGGAACGACGTTCACTTGGATCCCCGACGCGTACGCCAGCGCGACCGTCGTTTGAGATTGCGCCGGAAGCATCGTCTTGCCACCTGAGGGCTCGCTTCCCAGCCAAACGTGGCGGATCGACCCGTCTGATGCCTGAGCGGTTTCCGGAGGGTAGAACTCGTACTCCACACGCGAACGCGCCTGGTCGAGTGACACCTCTTCCCCGGCCCCATATGGATCGACGTTCGGATCCCAGTTGTCACCTTCAAGGATCACGCCGACGCCGGGGGCGATCTTGGTGCCACCCGATGGAACGCGACCAGGCAGCCGTCCGGCCCCATGAGGCTGCCTCGACTGCGCCCAGAAGTTCATGCCAAGCGTCAAGGCGAGGATAGCGATCGCGAGAGCGGCGAAGCGCGTACCTTCGTGACGTCGATCGTGAACGTTTGGCAGCTACCTCACTCCTTCGCGGTGTCGATCCTCAGTAGCACGGCGTCGAGTCCATGAGATTCGGGGGATCGATCTGGACCTGTACGTGTCCTGCCGACAAGAGGATATTGTCGAACAACGGGTCGATGTCTTCACACACGGCACTGTCGGTCCAATCAGTCCAGTTCTGCGACGCGCCGAAGATCTGCAACCCAGTGAATTCGGCTTTCGCTGACTCGCCCGACGAAGGGTCGAGGACGACCCGCTCGCCGTTCGTTTGTGAAACACCCGAACAGAAGTTCAGCGCACCGAACAGGTCTGCCTGGACGGCTCCATCGACCATCCAGGCGTAATCGTTCTGTGATGGAGTACACGCACCTGAGTTGATGGTCTCACGCACGTTTGCGGGCTCGTAACCGGAAGCAGGGTTCCATATCGGAGGAGTCCCACTGAGCGCGCAATGAGGTGAATGATTCACCACGTAGTAGAGGAACTGACGCGGAGCCGATCCACCAGCCGGGAACCCGCATCCGCCTGCGACGACATCGTGGGGATCGAGGAACCAACCGATCTCCGCCCAGTTGTTGCCATCTCGAACCGTCAACAACGACGACACGCGACTACAGGACGGCGCGGCTGGAGCGCTTGGCACCCAAATGCCTCCAGATGCTTTGACCCCGAAGTGGTGAGCATTCCCATTGGTGTTTGCCGTCCACGCTTGCGAAACGTAGTGCGTCTTCGTCGAGAGTATCGAGCACACGTCAGCTCGGCAGCCATCAGATGGGCACCTTGGAACAAGAGGAAGTAGATCAGGATTACAGATACACCGCCGAGCTTCCTACGCAACTCGGGGCTCCTCTCGGACTCCGGAAGAAGGTGAGCCGCGAGGGTCTTGTTGTCAAGACCCGCAACCCGTCTTGCGCCACAATTCGATGTGTCGCACTCTCGGATTCGCCTTGCATCCCCACGCTTTTCACGGGCGGCTCAACTCAGACTCGACACCGGCGCGTCCTCGCCCTCGCCGGCGACCTCGACGCGCGTGCGCACGAACCGCCGCTTCGCGCGGAGCGCCGGTCGCTCGATCACGAACCATGACACCACGACGGCGAGCGCCGTGAGCGCGTACTCCAGGCCGATCCGCGGCAGGAACGCCAGTGACGTCGCGCTCAGCGCCGCGACGATCGGCCAGTGGTACAGGTAGATCCCGTAGGAGACGCGGCCCACCGCCGCCGCCGGCCGCCACGCGAGCGCGCGGGCGATCGCTCCCTCCGGCAGCGCGATCACGTGGGCCAGCAACGCCGCCGTTGCGACGGCGACCACCGTCGTCATGCCGTAGTCGCTCCACATCTCCGGTGAGCGCACGAACGACAGCAGCGCGAACACGCCGGCGAGCGTCAGGAGCGCCGCCGCTCCGATCCACGGCCGGTCGGCGGCCCGCACGACCCGTTCGGGTTCGCGCGTCACCGCGATCGCCAGGATCGCGCCGATCAGCAGGCAGTCGGCCCGGGAGGTCGTCCACACGCTGAAGTTCAAGGTCGAGGGCGCGAACGGCGTCAGGAACGCCCGCGCGAGCACGAGCCCGATCGTCACCTTGACCAGCAGCGGCAGCGCGTCGCGCCGGCGCGCGAGCGCGACCACGACGAACGGCCACACCAGATAGAACTGCTCCTCGATCGCGAGGCTCCACGTGTGCGACAGGAACCCGAGGCTCACGCCGGCGGCCTCGACCCAGTTCCCGACGTAGAGCACCACGGCCGGCACGGCCCGTGTCAGCGGCAGGCCACCGTGGTTCCCGCCGGTGACGGCGACCAAGACGACGCAGAGCGCGATCGCGCCGAACAGCGCCGGGAGCAACCGAAGGGCGCGGCGGGCGTAGAAGGCGCCCTTGTCGATCGAACCCCGGGACGCGATCTCGCCGAGGAGCAGCGTCGTGATCAGGAACCCGCTGAGCGTGAAGAAGATCTCGACCCCGATGTACCCGCCGGACACGTGACGCAACGAGTGGAACACCACGACCATCGCGATCGCGATCGCGCGGACGCCGTCCAGCGCCCGGTTCCTCGATCCCCGCTCCATGGCCATCCTCGGATGCTCCCTCGATCCACCCGTCAAGGTATCGGGCCGGGACATCGGGTGGGTTGAGGGCCCCCTACACTCGACACGTGATCGCCTGCCCCCGCTGCGGCACGGAGGTGCCCGATGGCGCCCGCTTCTGCCCGAACTGCGGGAACGCGCTCGGCTCGGTCACCGACGCCGAGGAGCGCAAGTTCATCACGGTGCTCTTCTGCGACCTCGTCGGCTTCACCGAGCGCTCGGACCGAGCCGACCCCGAGGACGTGAAGGCGACCCTCCGGATCTACCACACGGTCCTGAAACGGGTGATCGACCGCTACGGGGGCACCGTGGACAAGTTCATCGGCGACGCGGTGCTCGGCGTGTTCGGCGCGCCGGTCGGCTACGAGGACGATCCGGAGCGCGCGGTCCACGCGGCGCTGCGGATCGTCGACGAGATCGCGATCGCGAACGACGAGCATCCCGGGCTCGAGCTCGCCGTCCGGATCGGCGTGAACACCGGCGAGGCGCTCGTCACGTTCGGCCAAGGCCCGCAGATCGGCGAGAGCATCACCGGCGACGTCGTGAACACCGCGTCCCGCCTGCAGACGATCGCGCCGGCCGGCGCGATCGTGGTCGGCGAGGCCACGTACCACGCGACATCCGACACGTTCGAGTACGAGCCGCTCCCGGACGCGACCGTGAAGGGCAAGGCCGAGCCGCTCGCGATCTGGCGGCCGGTGGGAACGCGAAGCCGCGCCGGCGTCGACGTGCGGGACCGGCCGCACACCCCGTTCGTGGGCCGGGACGACGAGGCCGCCACGCTGCGGCAGCTCTGGCGCAAGACGATCCAGCTGCGCGAACTCCGGCCAGGGCGGGGATCGGTCCAGCTGGCGACGATCACCGGCGAACCGGGCGTGGGCAAGACGCGGCTGATGCGCGAGTTCTCGGCCTACCTCGACGAGCTGCCGATCCTGATCCGCTGGCGGCAGGGCCGCTGCCTCCCCTACGGCGACGGCGTGGGCTACTGGGCCTTCGGCGAGATCGTGAAGTCGCAGGCCGGGATCCTCGACTCCGATCCGCCCGAGGCGGCGCACGCGAAGCTCGCCGGGGAGCTCGAGCGGTTCGTGCCCGATCCCGGGGAACGCGACTGGGTGCGGACGCGGATGGCGCCGCTGTTCGGCTCGGGCGAGCACGCGCTGGACGTGCCGCGCGGCGAGCTGTTCGCGGCCTGGCGCCGCTACGTGGACGGCCTGGCGGCCGACGGGCCGCTCGTGCTGGTGTTCGAAGACCTCCACTGGGCCGACGGATCGATGCTGGCGCTGATCGAGGACCTGGTCGAGCGCTCGACGGAGCCCTATCTGATCCTCTGCGCCGGCCGGCCCGAGTTCCACGACCGCGCGCCGGCGTTGACCTCGGACCGGCCGAACGCGGTGGCGATGGAGCTGCCGCCGCTCTCGGAGGCGCAGACCGCGGTGCTGCTGAGCTCGCTGATGCAGCGCGCCGTCCTGCCGGCCGATGTCCAGTCGATCTTGATCGAGCGCTCCGGTGGGAACCCGCTGTTCGCCGAGGAGTTCGTCCAGCTGCTGATCGACCAGGGCATGGTCGATCGCGAGCACCCCGACCGGCTGCTCGCCGCGATCCACGACATCCCGGTGCCCGAGTCGCTCCAAACGCTGATCGGCTCGCGCCTGGACGCGCTGCCCTGGGCCGACAAGACGCTGCTCCAGGACGCCGC
>DATHCP010000012.1:0-22162 GCA_035490535.1 Actinomycetota bacterium | reverse complement strand
GTGCTTCGTGTCGGCGTCGTTCACCGAGACGATCGGATACGCGAGCGCGCCGTCACGGGCCATCGCTCGCAACCTGATCACGCCGGTCGTCGTCTCCTCGGTCCCGCCGAGGACATCCACGAGCTGGTCGGCGCGCTGCGTGTGGAGCACGCTCACCAGGTCGGCCCCGTCGTCCATCGTGACCTGCGGCCGCAGATCGAGCACCGCGTTCAGGTGCTTGTAGTAGGTGTCGTTGTCCTCGCCCTTGATCGCGAACGTCTCGATGCCGCTCTGCTCGGTCAAGGCCGCCGCGACGTCGTCCTGCGTCGACAACGGGTTCGAGGCCGCTAGGAGGACCTGCCCGCCGCCGGCGGCGAGGGTCTCCATCAGGGTCGCGGTCTCGGTCGTCACGTGCAGGCAGGCGGCGATCCGGACGCCCTCGAGCGGGCGCTCCTTGTCGAAGCGCTCGCGGATCTGGCGGAGCACCGGCATCTCGCCGGCCGCCCACTCGATCCGCTCCCGCCCCATCGTCGCGAGCTGCGGGTCCTTGATGTCTGCCACCGTTCAGGCTCCTTCCGTATCGCCCGCCGGGAGCAGGGGGACCAGGTCCACCAACAACCTCCCGACGGCGCGCGCGGTCTCGTTCGAGACACGGACCACGTCCTCGTGGCGCACGTGCTCGCCGAACGCGTTCGTCAGACTACAGATGCCGAGCACCCGCATCTCGAGGGCCCGGGCCGGCAACGTCTCCGGGACCATCGACATGCCGACCACCGTGGCGCCGAGCCGCTGCAGCATCGCGATCTCGGCCGGGGTCTCGAACGCCGGGCCCCGCATCGCCCCGTAGACGCCCGGCACGGCCGCGATCCCGAGCGCGTGCGCCCGTTCGAGTGCGAGGTCCGCCAGCGCCGGTTCGTAGATCGCGCGCACGTCGATGAAGGCGGGCGTGCCGTCGGGATAGCGCCAGCCGCCGAGCGGGACCGTCCCCATCAGGTTCAGGTGGTCGCGCACGATCACGACCGTTCCGGCGTCGACCCCCGGCTCCAGGCCGCCGACGGCCGCGGTCACCACGATCGTGCGCGCGCCCAGCTCGCGAGCCAGGCGCGGCACCAGGGCCGGAACGTCGGGGTCGTATCCCTCGTAGAGGTGGACCCGGCCGCTGAACGCCGCGACCGCGACGCCCGCGAGCCGCCCGATCCGCAGGGCGCCTTCGTGCCCGGGGACCCCCGGAGGCGGGAAGCCCGGCAGCTCCGTGAACGCGATCTCCGCGGCGAGATCGAAGTCGGCCGCGAGCGCCGGCCCGAGCCCCGAGCCCAGCACCACGGCGATCGCCGGTTCCAGCGCGGTCCGCTCCCGGACGATCGCCGCCGCCCGAGCCGGCAGATCGTCGCCGGGACCCGGCAGCCCGTCGGTCACGCGCGCTCCGCCAAGGCGGCCTTCAGCCCGTCGATCGCCACGACGGGTGTCGGATCGACCCCGCGCCGCAGGCCCACGTAGCAGCTCGTGAAGTCGCCGATCAGCACGAGCGACAGCAGCCGGGCCAGCGTCGAACGCCCACGGGCATGGACCTCGTCGTAGGCGCCTCCGGCGCGCCGGACGACGTCGGCCGACAACGGGAAGCGCGGTCCGATCCCCGCCGGCTCGGCCTGGTCCCTGAGGCCGACCACCGCGAACCGCTCACCGAAGGGGGCCGTCCAGCCAACGACCTCGTTGTGGTCCAGCTCGCTCATCGACGCGGCGAACGCCGGCACCTTGCCGTTCTCGTTCAGCTGGGTCTTCCAGCGCATCGCGGCCACCGCCGGCACACCATCGGCGCCCCAGATCACCGGCACCCGATCGCCGAACCACGCCGCCAGGCGCTTCGCCGGGTTCGACGCCGTGGAGACCGACGGACCGAGCTCCGCGGCCAGCGTCTCGAGCTCGCGCACCACCTCGTCCACGTCGCCGTCCAGGCGCGGCAACAGGCCCCCGGCCTCGAGCGCGCCGAGCGCCGCGAACGTCAGGTGCCCGAGCGCCGCCCGTGGCTGGAACCCCCCCGGCACGAGCACCGTCGCGAGGCCGCGTGCCGAGCACGCGTCGGCGAGCGGTCCGCCGGAGGTCACGGCGAGGATCCGGCAGCCGCGCTCGACCGCTTCGTCGAAGGCCGCCGTCGTCTCAGCCGTGGCGCCCGAGTAGGACGAGACGAGCACCAGCGTGTGCGGGCCGGCGAACGCGGGCAAGAGCGGCGAGCGGTTCACGTCGACCGGCACGCCGAGGCGCTCGCGGAACGACACGCGCAGGACGTCGCCGGCGACGGCGGAGCCGCCCATGCCACACACCACCACGGCGGTCACGTCCTCGAGGACGGGCAGGCCTGCGACCGCCCGGCCGTTCGCGTAGGCGTCGCGGACGTCCGCCGGCAACGCGGCGACGGCTCCGAGCATCGACGAGGGGTCGGCCGCGCGGAGCGCCCGCTCGTCGTCGAGGTCGATCAACGCGACGCGGCTCCGGGCTTCGCGGCCTCGTCGATCAGCATCACGGGGATGTCGTCGCGCACCGGGTATCGGTACCCACATGTCCGGCACACGATCACCTGCTCGGCTTCGAGGTAGTCGATCTCCCCGCGGTCGTTCGGACACACGAGGATCCGCAGGAGCTCCGGGTCCAGTGTCACGGGTTCCCTCCTCGGTCGCGGATCAGCTCGAGCATCATCGCGGTGCGATCCGCGAGCAGCTCGGCGGTCCTGGCTTCCACGTTCAGTCGCAGCAGCGGTTCGGTGTTCGAGGGGCGGACGTTACACCACCAGTCGTCGAACTCGACGGTCAGGCCGTCGAGGCGGTCCTGCCGCCCGTCGGGGAGCTCGGCGGCGATCGCCTCGATCGCGGCGGCCGGGTCCGCGACACGCGAGTTGATCTCGCCCGAATCGAAGTACTTCCGGAACGGCGCGAGGAGCTCCGACAGCGTGCCGCCGGAGGCCGACAGCTCCCCCATCGCCACGACCGCGGTGATCAGCCCCGAGTCGGCGCGGTAGTTCTCCCGGAAGTAGTAGTGGCCAGAGTGCTCGCCGCCGAAGATCGCGCCGGTCTCGGCCATCACCTGCTTGATGAACGAGTGCCCGACCCGGGTGCGGATCGGGATCCCGCCCTCGGCGCGGATCGTCTCGGGCACGATCCACGAGCAGATCAGGTTGTGGACGATCTTCGCGCCGGGCTCCCGGCGCAGCATCGCCCGCGCCACGAGCGCCGTGAGCAGCGAGCCCGAGACGTCCTCCGCGCGTTCGTCCACGAGGAACACGCGGTCGGCGTCGCCGTCGAAGGCGAGGCCGACGTCGCCGCCGACCTCGCGCATCGCGGCCTTCAGATCCTCCTGGTTCGCCGGGTCGAGCGGATCGGCGGGGTGGTTCGGGAAGGTCCCGTCCAGGTCCGGGAACAGGTGGTGCAGGGTGACCGGCAGTCGCGCCATCACCGGCGGAACGACGAGGCCGCCCATCCCGTTGGCCGTGTCGGCCACCACCGTCATCGGGCGCATCGCGTCGACGTCCACGAACGACAGGACGTGGTCGGTGTAGGCGCCGAGGAGGTCGCGCGGCCGGACGCGGCCGGGCTCGGCGGCGGGGGCCGGCGCGCCGGTCTCGACGATCGCCCGGATGTCTCGCAGGCCGGTCTCCTCCCCGACCGGGCGCGCGCCGGGCATGCAGAACTTCAGGCCGTTGTACTGCTTGGGGTTGTGGCTCGCGGTGAGCATCACCGCCGGAAGATCGAGCGAGCCGCTCGCGAAGTACACGAGGTCGGTCGAGGCGAGCCCGAGATCGATCACGTCGACGCCCTGGCCGGTCGCGCCCTCGGCGATCGCCTCGGCCAGCTCGGGCGAGGAGAGCCGGCAGTCGCGACCCAGGAGGATCGAGCGCGCGTCGCTCCAAGACGCGAACGCGGCGCCGATCGATCGGGCGAGATCCGCGTCGAGGTCGTCGGGGACGACGCCTCGGACGTCGTACGCCTTGAAGATGCGATCGAGGTCCGGCCGGCCCACGGAGGGGCATCCTACTCGGAGCGCCGTGACGCGCCGACCGGGAGGTGCGGGGCGCTACTTCTTGACGACGAGGTCGAGCACCGAAGCCAGCGGCACCACCTCGCCCTCACGCAGCCACCACTTCGCCTCGCAGAGGTGGCAGGTCGTGAAGGTGAGGTCCCGCTCGCTCACGGTCATCGAGATCGTGATCAGGTCGCCCTGCTTGCAGCTGGGGCAGGTTCCGTCGTGTGCCATGGCACAGGAATCGGCAACCGACCCTTCGCGGGCGCATGGCTCGCCGCCGTCATTTCCCGACGATCCGGGCGGGTGGTCCCGCACCCCCCGCGCGAGCCGATCGCCGCCCCGAACGGGGGATGCCGGCGTAGACCGGTGGCCCGATGCCGACGAGCGCTCAGACGGCGAGAGGAACCGGCGTACGACGGTCCTCGAGCGTCCATCCGATCGGCGGGGTCATCCGCTCCACGTGCTCACGGCACAGGTCCAAGAGGTTCGGGTCCCGTTCCGGCAGCAGATCGGCCACCACGACGCGCCGCTCCGCGTACCCCAGGGAGATCGTCGCGATCGGCTCCTGCCCGCACCGCATCTTCGCGCACGCTCGCATCCGCGAAGCCTAGATCACACGCGTGTGATTTCAAGCAGGGAGCGGCGGGTGCCGCCGGGCTCAGGTGTCCTGGGCGGGCGGCGTGTCCCAGTAGCTGGCGTTCGCCGGACGCGCACCGACGACCACGACGTGGGTGCCGACCGGAACCATGGGGTAGAGCGCGACCACGTCGTCGTTGTTCATACGGATGCAGCCGTGCGACGCGTAGCGACCGATCGACGCCGGGTCCGAGGTCCCGTGGATCCGGATGAGACCGGGCGCGGTCAGGTACAGCGCGCGGGGACCCATGGGGTTGCCGGGACCCGGCCCGACCACCGCCGGCTCCCCCGCGCCCCAGCCGTCGAGGGCGGGGTTGTACCAGGTGGGGTCGACCTTCTTCGCGTAGATCGTCCAGATCCCGTCCGGCGTGGTGAAGCCGGGCTTGGCCGTCGCGACCGACCACGAGTGGATCACGTGGAACCCCTGATAGAGGTCTAGCCGGTTCCGGTCCAGGTGGACCACGATCGTGCGGCCGAGCTTCGCGTCGGGGACCTTCGGCGCCACCGAGATCGTGCGCACCGTGACCGTGGTGCGGCCCGTGCGGAGGGCACGATCGATCGCGATCGTCGCCGACCGCTGATCGATCGAACGGCCGGCCGCCGCGTGGATGAAGGTCAGGTTCGAAGCGTCGGGCTCCATCCCGATGCTCGCGTTCGTGGGCTTCACCATCACGGTTCCGGCGATCTGATCGACCAGCGCGCGGACCGATGCGGCAGGCGTGCGGTAGTGGAGCGGGACCGCGACGGCGACGCGCGCGTGCACGCGGTGCCAGAAGCGATCGAAGGTTCCCATCGACGTGCCGACGTCGAGCGCCCGATCGATCGCCGGCTCGACGGCCGCGGTCCGCCCGAGCGAGTTCTGCGACTTCGTCCAGGTGTGATCTCCGACGATCACGGTCAGCGACCCGGAGAGCGTGCGCGCGACCGAGGCCTCGACCGCGCTTCGGGCCTCGTCGCGGGTCATCCCCCCGACGTCGACCCCGGCGATCGTCACGCCCGGCAGGATCCGGTCCGCCTGACCCTGTTCGTAGCGGTATGCGCCGTAGGCGACCCCGCCGAACACCACCAGGAGGCACCCGGCCACCGCGAGCACGATGGCGAGGGACGCGCCGAGATGGCGCTTACGGATGTGACGTCCTGCGGCCATGGGATGGGGAACCCCTCGAGGTTCGGGCACGATGATACCTGCGGCGGCGCATCGAGCTTCAGTCGGCCGGGAGGGCGACGGCCGGCACGGGGACCCCGGCCGCGAGCCCGTACATCGTCAACCCGTGCTTCCCCTCCGAGGTGGATGCGCCCAGCGCAACCACGTCGCCGGTGGCGCGCACGAGCACCGCGCCCATCGGGTCCTTCGCCAGGAACGTCGCCGGCGCCGCGATCGCGTGCTGGCCGGGCACGCTGAACGTGACGGGCTCGCCGGCGTCCGCCTTGCCCTCCGGCAGCAGCCGCAGGGTGACCTCCACCGCGTCGGTTCCGGGGTTCACGATCACGAGACCCGGGAGGGCCGGATCGCCGCGGACCGTCGGCGGCACCAACCACGCGGGCGCGGGCGCGGCGACGCCGCCGGTCGCCGCGTCGTCGACGCTGCGGCCGGCGGAGCGCAGGGCGGCCAGGATCGGCACATCCTGCTGCGTGGTGAGCTGGACGGCCGCGGCGCCGGTGGTCAGGACCTGGTACGCGGCGGTCGAGCGACCCGACTGCTGGACCTCGGTCAGGTTCCCGGCGGCCTGCGCGGGCTGCGAGGACAGCAGCGTGCCGGAGAACAGCGCGCCGTCGTCCTCGGGAACCAGGACGGCCACGGAGGACTGGCCCACGCCCGCGCCGACGGGGAGGTACCAGGTCGAGGACAGCGCCGGCGCGCCGACGACGGAGGTCACCCCGCCGGTGGACGTCACGCCAAGCGAGCCGGCGGCGATCTTCCCCTTCGAGACGTCGACCTCGACCCCGACCGGATCGCGACCGAGCACCTGCTTGTCCAGATCGAGCGCGACGCTACGGCCCCCCGCCAGGACGGCACCGGTCCAGGCCTCGGGCCGCGCCGGTGGCCGCCCCGGCTGGTACAGGGTCACGTCGTAGACCGCCTGCTGCGCGAACGGGTTCATCAGCACGAGGAACGCCTGGTGCCCCTGCCCGGTGGCGGCGTCGGTCAGGTACCAGGTCGTCGACGGCCCGGGCGCGCACGGCTCGGCCCCCAGGCCCACTTCCTTGCCGGTCGTCGAGACCTGCCAGCCGACCCCGACCCATCCGCCGAACGACTCCACGTAGGTGGCGCTGGCGCGCTGGGTCGCGGGCACCTCCTGCAAGACCTCGCGGCCCGCCGGCACCGCGACCTCGATCGGTGCTCCGGGGGCTCCGGAGCCGATCGGCGTCAGGCGCACGTCGACGGCGTTCGCTCCGGGATTCGCGATCGCGATCGTCCCGGACCACCCCGAGCCGCCGCCGTGGGGACACAGCCACACGCCGGACGTGGCCATGTCCGTGGCCGGCGGCGCGCCGGGTGTGGCGGGGCCGAGGCGATCGGCGGCAACCGCCCCCGCGACCGCCAGCGCCGCGAGCACGAGCGCCAGCACGCCCCGTCCGCCCGCCCTCATCGCGGCACCGGCTTCCGGGTGATCCACAGCGCCGCGGCCCATACGGCCGCGAGCAACCACGCCGCGATCGTCCGGGGCAGCTGCGCTCCGTAATCGATCGTGGCCGTGTCGCCCGAGACGGGCAATGCGGTCGCCCAGCCGAACGTCCGGCTCGGATCCGCGTCGGAGCCGACGACGCGCCAGGCACCGTCGTACTCCGTCGCGATCATGGCGAGGTCGCCGCCGCCGGTCGGCCCGCTCCAGCCGCCTTCGACCTGCGCGAGCGGGCTCCCCGCGGGTGGCACGAACCGTTGGATCGTGCCCGCGTCCGCGGAGCTGACGATCGAACGCAGGGGATCGTCGGCCTTGACGACGGTCGCCGGAGGCAGGGACGACGCGTCCGACCAGATGTCCAGACCGGCCGCCGGGATCGCCCCCAGGTCTGCCTGCGCGGCAAGGCCCGCAGCGGCCGCGGGTGGCAACGCGCCGGCGGGAGCCACGACGTAGCGGACACCGAAGGGGGCGAGCAGCGCGCCGCCGTGGCTCGTGATGCCCAGCACGATCTGGCGCACGGCGTCCTCGAGCGCGTCGGGACCCGACCCGGCGAACGGACGGGCCGTGTCGATCGCGACCACACCGTCGCGATCGGTCAGCCCGTACGTGACGGAGGCCTCGCCGGCCGAGACGACGCCGACCGGATCACCGCCCGGAGCCGGGAACGACGAGCCGTCGTGGGCGCCGAGCCACAACACCCGGAACGCGCCGGCGGACGTGGCGTCGACGACCGCCCAGGCCGGCGGGATCTGCTCGAGCCCTCCGATCGCCCAGCCGCCGGTCATCGCCGCGACCGATTGCAACAGGATGCCCCCGCCCAGCACCAGCGCGATCAGGCCGGTGCCGATCTGGCGGAAGCCGAAGGATTCGCGCTCGAGACCGCCGCCCGTCGAGGCCAGGCCGAATGCGACCAGCAGGGCCTCGGCGGTGGCCGCGAGCGTCAGGTAGACCGGTGCGTTCGCGAGCGGTGCCGGCAGGTACCCCGCGGTTGACAGCCACGCGAGCGGCAAGGCGATCGAGGCGGTCACGGCGGCACGCAACGCTGGCGCCCGCCGCGGGCCGCTGGCGAGCGCCAGCCCGAACACCGCGGCCACCGGCAGGAACAGCGCCGGCGCCCACGTTCCGGGGCCGCCGCCGAGCGCGAGGCGCAGCACGTCCCAGGGGTTCAGGGAGCCGATCACCGAGCCGAGCGCCCTTCCGCCGCCCGCGGCGAGGCTCGGCACGAAGGAGAAGGACAGGACCGCCGCGCCGACGAGGGCGAGTGCGAGCGCCGCGAGGCCCCGGCGGCGGCGATCACCGAACACGAGCTGGACGATGGTGAGCACCCCCACCGCCAGCAGCACCCCCGGCACGAACGCAACCGCGACGGCGATCGTGACGGCCAGGCCGGCGACGAACCGCCAGCGCCCGCTCGGGGGGTCGTCGGACCCGAACGCGACCTCGAGCCGCTCCACGATCGGCGGCATCGCCGCGAGCGCGACGAGCAGCGCGATCCGGCCGTCGGAGAACGCCGAGAGGGTCAGCGCTGACAGCACGTAGGCGACCGCGGCCACCACCGACGGCCCGGGCCGCGAGGTCATCCGGGCGCCGGCGCGGTAGCACAGGACGCCCGCCAGGACCGGACCGCCGACGAGCATCACCTTCTGTCCGATCGCGGTGCTGCCGAACGTGAGGATCGACAGGCCGCCCATCGCGCCGAGCGCCGGGCTCGCGGCGAGCGTCCCCCCGAGCGGGGTCGTGCGGAACGCCGACACGAGCGCGGCGAAGAACCCCGACGGCGATGACGGGAACGCCGGCAGCGCGCCGCCGACGAGCGGCCCCGGGCCCACGAGGCTCCGCACCGAAACGGCGGCCACGAGCGCCGCGATGAACGAGGCGACGATCACCGGATGGGCGGAGACCAGGGAGACGGTCCGGTGGCCGAGCCGCCGGGCGGCGGGTTCGTCGGCCTCCTCCTCTCCCCACTCGCGCTGCTCCTCCAAGATCCGCTCGGCGGTCTGGAACCACCGCGGCAGCCGGAGGCCCGCCGACTCCGTGAACCGGCGGAGCACGTGATCGCGGACGCGGCGATGCCGCTGCACCCGCCGACGCCGCGACAGCGTTCCCGACAGGTGCGCGAGGTTCCACCCCACGGCGGCGAGCAGGTCGTACGCCTCCTCGAAGCGTCGGGACAGCGTCAGGTACACGAGACGGAACAGCGTCAGGGCAAGACCGAGGGGCACGACCCACAGCAGCGTGAGGAACGCGTCGTTCTTCAGGACGGTCGCGAGTGCCGCGCGATCCTCCTCGTACCGACGACTGCGCTCCGTGGGCCGTTCATCGTGCTCGCCGGTCGCGCGATGCCGCACGCGCGCCAGCGGCGTCATCAGGACGCGCCAGCCGGCGACCCGCGCGCGCCAGCAGACGTCGAGCGCTCCGTCCTCGCCGAGCCGTTCGTCGAACAGGCCGCCGTCGCGCCACACGTCCCTCGCGACGAGCATCGCGCACGGGTCCACCGACAGGACGTCGAGGACCCGGTCGAACTGACCCTGGTCGATCTCCCCCGGCTGCAGCGGCGAGTACGGATGCCCGAAGCGATCCGCCGAGCGGCCGACGTCGCGGAGCTCCCGGGGGTGCTCCTGGTCGACGACCTTCGCGCCGACGATGCCGACCCGCTCGACGCCGGGCAGCTGGGTCGCGTCGACGAAGCGGGCGATCACCTCGGGATCGAGCACGGCGTCGTCGTGCAGCAGCAACAGGAAGTCGGCCTCGGCCGGCACGGCCGAGGTGAGCGCGGCATCGAAGGCGCGCGCCAGGCCGAGCGGATGCTCGTTGCGGATCACGCGGCCCTCGCCCAGCGCGTGGACCAGCTGTTCGTGGGAACCGTCGGTCGAGCCGTCGTCGACGGCCAGGATGCCGACCCGAGGATAGGTCTGGGCGGCGATCCCCTGCAGGCAGTCCCGGAGCCGGTCGGCCGCGTCACGCACGACGAGGACGACCAGGACCGAGGGGACGACCTCGGGCGCGGGATCGGTGGAGGTGGCTGCGGTCATCCGGCGGGACGGTACGGGAAGGGCGCCGAGCCTAGCACGGGCGATCCGGTCCAAAAGGAAGGGGGGCCGCTCGGGCCCCCCTTCGCTGAAGCACGACGGAAGCTCAGCGCTTCTTGGCCGTGGACTTCCTCCGCGCGGTCGTCCGCTTGCGAGCGGCCGGCTTGCGCGCCGCGGGCTTGCGAGCGGCGCTCTTCTTCGCGGCGGTCTTCCGACGCGCCGGGCGGCGCTTCGCGATCGACTTCTTGGCCGCGGTCTTGCGCCTCGCCACGGACTTCTTGGCGGCGGTCCTGCGCTTCGCCACCGACTTCTTGGCGGCGGTCCTGCGCTTCGCCACGGACTTCTTCGCCGCGGTCCTGCGCTTCGCCACCGACTTCTTGGCGGCCGTGGTCTTCCTGCGCGCCGTCGTCTTCCTGGCCGTGGTCTTCCTGGCCGGACGGCGCTTCGCCGCGCTCTTCTTCGCGGCGGACTTCTTGGCCATCGCCATGCGATGCCTCCCTTCCCTTTCCTTCTGTTCGGTCCGAACCTTCAGGACGCCATACGCTTCAGGCGTCGCCGCTCCCGTTCGCTCATGCCGCCCCAGACGCCGTAACGCTCATCACGGCGGAGGGCGTAGTTGAGGCACTCGATGCGGACGGGGCACTCGCTGCAGATCCGCTTGGCCTCCCTCGATGAGCCTCCCTTCTCGGGGAAGAAGATCTCCGGGTCGTGGTCTCGACACCGCGCCCGCTCTTGCCAAGGGATGTAATGGTGCACGCTTCGCTCCCCCCGAAATCACACGCGTGTGATTCTGAAGGAAGAATGCCCTCGATGACAAGGGGTACGTCGAAGGAATTCCCTGCCTCATCCCTCATATGTTGCGTTCATCGTGTCGTGCCGTGCGCGCGCTGACAAGCGCATTCCCCGAGAAATCGTGTGGTCAACCAGCCTGACGAGATCCGTCAACCAGCCTGACGGAAACGCGCTGCGCGGCGTCATCGAGGCGGACGACGCGGTCATACGTGGTGGTTCGGACCGCCGGCACGCGGCCGATCGCGCGGATCGCCTCGTCGAACATGTCGGGCGTCATCTCGATCCCCCACTCGGCGCCGGCCATCCGGCTGATCGTTTCCTCCATCAGCGTGCCGCCGAAGTCGTTCGCGCCCGCGCGCAGGATCCGCTGGCACGCGTCGACACCGAGCTTGACCCACGACACCTGCACGTTGTCGATCGCGCCGTCGAGCAGGATCCGCGCCACCGCATGCACGCGCAGCGACTCCTCCGGGGTGGGGCCGGGTCGCGCCTTGCCGGCCAGATAGATCGGCGCGTTGCGGTGCACGAACGGCAACGGCACGAACTCCGTGAACCCGCCGGTGTCGCGCTGGATCGCCGCCAACCGGCGCAGGTGGGCAACCCAGTGAGGCGGCGCGTCGACGTGGCCGAACATCATCGTGCTCGAGCTCCGGATCCCCAGATCGTGTGCGGTGCGGACGATCTGCTCCCACGTGTCCGCCGGGAGCTTGCCCTTCGTGAGGGTCCAGCGGACGTCGTCGTCCAAGATCTCGGCGGCCGTTCCGGGGATCGTGTCCAGCCCCGCGGCCTTGGCCTCGGTGAGGAACTCGGCGAAGGAGATGCCGAGCTTCGTGGCGCCGTTCAGGACCTCCATCGGGCTGAACGCGTGCACGTGCATGCGGGGGGTGCGCTCCTTCACGGCGCGCACGAGGTCGAAGTAGAAGGCGCCCGGCAGGTCGGGATGGATCCCTCCCTGCATGCACACCTCGGTGGCGCCGCGCTCCCACGCCTCCTGCGCGCGGTCGGCCACCTCGGTCAGCGTCAGCGTATAGGACTCCTCATCGATCTCCCGCTGCGCGAACGCGCAGAACCGGCAGCCGACGTAGCAGACGTTCGTGAAGTTGATGTTGCGATTGACGACGTAGGTGACCTCGGGGCCAACCGCTTCGGCTCGGAGCTCGTCCGCGACGACGCACAGCGCGTCGAGCGACGGCCCCTCCGCGCGGAACAGCGAGAGGGCCTCCTCGTCGTCGATCGGCCGGTGCGCGGAGGCCTTCGCGAGCGCCGAACGGATCTCCGCGTCGACGCGCGCGCGCGGCGTTCGATCGCGCGCCCATGCCTGCGTTATCCGGTTATCCACATCCTCGAACGAGCCGTAGACCGGCTCGGCGTCGGCACGGAGCCCCGCGTCGGGTCCCTTGGCGAACGTCAGCGCGATCGCGCGCGGCTTCCACGCGACCTCGGGGTCCTGCCACGGGGTCGGTTCGGGACGCTGGCCCTCGACGGCGAGTCCATCGTCGCCGGCGAGCGCCGCGACCGGCGCGCGCATCCGCCCGGCGATCCACGGATCGGGCGCCGCGACGTAGCGCGGATAGATCGTCAGGCGCTCGCGGAGTCGCTTGCCTCGCTCGGCGGTCGTGGCGGCGAGCGAGCCGATCCCGGGCCAGGGCCGCTCAGGGTTCACGTGATCGGGCGTCAGCGGCGAGACCCCGCCCCAATCGTTGATGCCCGCGTCGAGCAGCCGCAGCCGCTGGGCCGGATCGGCGAGGTTCGGCGGCGCCTGGACGCTCACCCCCGGACCCAGCACGATCCGCGCGACCGCGACCGCGGCCAGGAACGTCGCGTCGTCGGGCTCCGACGCGGCGTGCATCGCCGTGCCGGGCTTCGCCCGGAAGTTCTGGACGATCACCTCCTGGACGTGGTGGTAGCGGCGGTGCAGCTCGCGGATCGCGAAGAGGCTCCGCGCGCGCTCGAGGGGCGTCTCGCCGATCCCGACGAGGATGCCCGTGGTGAACGGGATCGCGAGGCGTCCCGCGTCCTCGATCGTGCGCAGTCGGACCGCCGGCGCCTTGTCGGGCGAGCCGAAGTGCGGACCGCCGCGCTCGGCCAGGCGCTCCGACGAGGTCTCGAGCATCATCCCCATCGACGGCGCGACGTGCTTGAGCCGGGCCAGCTCCTCGTACGAGAGCACCCCCGGGTTCAAGTGCGGCAGCAGGCCGGTGGCCTCCAGGACCGCGATCGCCATCGCGCGCACGTACTCGAGCGTCGAGGCGTAGCCGCGCTCCGCGAGCCAGCGCCGTGCCACCGGGTACCGCTCCTCGGGCCGATCCCCCAGGGTGAACAGCGCCTCCTTGCAGCCCATCCGGCGCCCCGCCTCGGCGATCGCGACGACCTCGTCCGGCAGGAGGTACGGGTGCTCGAGCTTCGCCGGCGGCTTCGCGAAGGTGCAGTAGTGGCAGTGGTCCCGGCAGAGCATCGTCAGCGGGATGAAGACCTTGCGCGAGTAGGTCACGGTGTCGCCCCAGCCGAGGTCGCGCAGGTGCGCCGCGATCGCGAGCAGGTGGTCGAGGTCCTCGCCGCGGGCCTCGAGGAGGGCGGCGACCTCCTCGACGGACAGGGCCTTGCCGGCTCCGGCGCGCGCCAGGCTCCGGCGCATCGCGTGGACGGGCCCGGCGCTCCGGTCGGCCATCGCGCGGGAGCCTACTACCCTTAGGCGCCATGAAGGTCGCGGCGCTCGCGGGTGGGATCGGCGCGGGGAAGTTCCTACGCGGTCTAGCGCGCGTGGTACCCGGCCAGGATCTGACCGCGATCGTGAACGTCGCCGACGATGTGGCGATCGCCGGCCTGCACGTCTCGCCCGACCCCGACTCGGTGACCTACTGGCTCGGCGGGGTGTTCGACCGCGAGCGGGGATGGGGCCGGCGCGACGAGACGTTCCGGGCGATCGAGGAGCTGCGTGCGTTCGGCTCCCCCGACGCGTGGTTCGGGCTCGGTGATCTGGACCTGGCCACGCACCTGTTCCGCACGCAGCTGCTGGCCGAGGACGTGCCCCTGTCGGAGGTGACGCGTCGGATCGCGGCCCGCTTCGGTATCGAGACCCGGGTGCTGCCCGTGAGCGACGATCCGATCGAGACGCGGATCGATTGCGTCGACCACGAGACCGGGGAACCGCTCGACCTCCATTTCCAGGAGTACTGGGTGCGCCGGCGAGCGGCCGACGCCGTGAAGGCCACGCGCTACGCGGGCGCGGCGGCGGCGCGGCCGGCGCCGGGCGTCCTGGAGGCGATCGCCGGGGCCGACGCGGTGGTCGTGTGTCCGTCGAACCCGGTCGTGTCGATCGGACCGATCCTCGCGGTGCCGGGACTCCGTGCCGCGGTCGCGGGCCGGCGCGACCGGACGGTCGGCATCAGCGGCATCGTCGGCGGCGCGCCGGTGGCCGGGATGGCCGACAAGCTGATGCCGGCCGCCGGGATCGAGGTGAGCGCCGTCGGGGTGGCGGCGCACTACCGGGACCTGCTCTCGGGCTGGGTCCTCGATCGGACCGACGCGCGCCTCGCACCGGTGGTCGAGGCGCTCGGCCTGCGCGTGGCGGTCGTCGACACGATCATGGTCGACGATGATCGCGCCGAGGCCGTGGCCCGCGCCGCCCTGGACCTGCTGCCGTGACGCTGAGCGTCACGCCGGTCGAGGGGCTCCCCGAGATCGCTGCGGGCGACGACCTGGCCGCGCTGCTCGCCGGACCCCTGCGTGCGCTCGGGGTCGCCGACGGCGACGTCGTCGTCGTCACGCAGAAGGTGGTCTCGAAGGCCGAGGGACGGGTGGTTCGCGACGACGACAAGGCGGCGGCCGTCGCCGCCGAGACCCGCCGAGTGGTCGCGCGCCGCGGCGAGCTGACGATCGCCGAGACGCGGCACGGGTTCGTGTGCGCGAACGCCGGCGTCGACGCCTCGAACGTCGGCGCCGGCCTGCTCAGCCTGCTGCCCGAGGATCCCGACGCCTCCGCCGAGACGATCCGCGAGGGCCTCATCGAGGCCCTCGGCGTGGCGCCGGCCGTGGTGATCACCGACACGTTCGGCCGCCCGTGGCGCGAAGGCCTGGTGGACGTGGCGATCGGCGCCGCCGGGCTGCCGGCCCTGATCGACCTGCGCGGGACCCCGGACGCGACCGGCCGCGAGCTCGACGTGACGGTGCTCGCGCTCGCCGATCAGGTCGCGGCCGCCGCCGGCCTCGTGATGGGCAAGGCCGCGAACGTTCCGGCGGCGCTCGTGCGCGGCGTGGACACCGCGGGCGCGCCGCCCGGGAAGGCCCACGACCTGGTCCGGCCGCCCGAGCACGACCTGTTCCGCGAGTCGCCGCTGGAGGCGATCGCCGCCCGGCGGACGATCCGCGCCTTCGGTCCGGGCGCGGTGCCCCGCGAGGCGCTCACCGCTGCGATCGGCGCCGCGTGCACCGCCCCCGCTCCGCACCACACGCGGCCGTGGCGGTTCGTGGTGCTCGAGTCCCCGGCGGCGCGACGCGCGCTGCTCGGCACGATCGCCGAAGCGTGGCGGGCCGACCTCCGCGGCGACGGCACCGCACCCGACGTGATCGAGCGGCGGATCGCGCACAGCGATGCCGTCCTGGGCGCCGCGCCCGTGCTGATCGTGCCGCTCGTGCGCTTCGCGGGCGCCCATCCGTACCCCGATGCCGAGCGCGCCGGCGCCGAGCGTGAGATGTTCCTGCTGGCGGGCGGCGCCGCGATCCAGAACCTGTTGCTCGCGCTGCACGCGCAGCTCGTGGCCTCGAGCTGGATCAGCTCGACCCTGTTCTGTCAGGAGGAGACGCGCGCCGTCCTCGGGCTGGACGAGGCCTGGTACGCCCTGGGGACCGTCGCGTGCGGTCCGATGCCGGAGGGCGGAGCCTCCCGGCCCCGCCCTCCGGTGGATCCGGACGCGTTCTCGTCGTTCGGCTAGCCGACCACTCCGTGGATGAAGTACCAGGCGAAGATCGCCGACACGATGTACATCAGCGGGTGCACCTCGCGGCCCTTGCCGCGGAGCAGCGCGATCACCGTGTAGGTCAGGAAGCCCGCGCCGACGCCGTTCGTGATCGAGTAGGTGAACGGCATCAGCGTGATCGTGAGCAGGACCGGGATGCCGATCCCCGGATCGCCCCAGTCGATGTCCTTGACCAGGGTCATCATGTAATAGCCGACGATCACGAGCACCGGCGCCGTGGCCACCGCCGGCACGATGCCCGCGATCGGCGCGAAGAACATGCACAACAGGAACAGCACCCCGACCACGACCGAGGTCAGGCCGGTCCGGCCGCCCTGGGACACGCCCGAGGCGCTCTCGATGTAGGTGGTGTTCGACGACGCGGAGGCCGCGCCGCCGGCGACCGCCGCCAACGAGTCCACCAGCAGCACCTTCTTGATCCCCGGCAGCCGGCCCTGGTCGTCGAGCATGCCCGCCTCGCCGCCGATCCCGATCACGGTGCCCATCGTGTCGAAGAAGTCCGACAGCATCACCGAGATCACGATCGCCGCCGCCGTCCAGAAGCCGAGCTTGCTGAGGAACGTGAAGTTGAAGTTGCCCACCAGCGAGAAGTTCGGCGTGGCCGTCAGGTGCGCGAAGCCCGGCCAGGCGGCAGAGCCGTCGGTGATCACCCCCAGGTGCTTCACCTCGTTCACGATCGTCGCCGCGATCGTGGTCGCGACGATGCCGATCAACAGCGCGCCCTTGACCCGGCGGGCCACCAGCCCGGCCGTGACGAACAGCCCGAACGCGAACAGCGCCAGCGTCCAGGTCTGGAACTTCGGCACGATCGTGAGGATCGGCGGGTTCGCCCCGGCGATCACGACGCCGGCGTTCACCAGGCCGATCAGCGCGATGAACAGGCCGATCCCGATCCCGATCGCCCGCTTCAGGTCCAGCGGGATCGCGTTGAGGATCAGCTCGCGGACCCCGGTCAGCACGAAGATCGTGATCAGGACGCCCTCGGCGACGATCACGCCCATCGCCTGCGGCCAGGTCAGGCCGAGCGTACCGACGAGCGTGAAGGCGACGAACGCGTTCAGGCCGAGGCCGGCGGCGATCGCGAACGGGTACTTCGCGTAGATGCCCATCGCGAGCGTCATCACGCCGGCGACGAGGGCGGTGACCGTGAGCACCTCGGGGAAGGTGAGGCTCACCCCCTGGCTGTCCTTGACCGCGCCCAGGATCGCCGGGTTCACGAACAGGATGTACGCCATCGTCAGCCAGGTCGTGATGCCCGCCGCGATCTCGGTGCGGACCGTGGACCCCCGGGCGGAGATCCCGAAATAGCCGTCGAGGCCGCTCCCGTGTGGTGCCTCGGGGACCCGGACGACGCTGTCCTGGTCGGTGTCCGCCATGCACACCCCCTCTTCCGAGGCCGGCGCGACGGTCGCCGGCGCGCGATCGGGGAAGGCCGCCGAAGCATAGGGACCTGGCCCGAGGACACGCAAACGGTTCCGAGGCGCAACCCTCCGTGTCCATTACCCTTTCGGGCGTCCCACGAGCCCGATCGGAACGGAACGGATCCCCAGGTGGCGAAGCAGACCCAGGACGGCCAGAACGCGGGCGCCGGCGGCCGGCAGACGAAGGCCGAGCGAAAGGAGCAGGCCCGGCTCGACCGGATCGACCTGCAGCGCAAGATGGCTGTGCGCAAGCGCAACCGAACGATCGCGATCGTCGGCGTCGTGGCCGCGGCGCTGGTGATCGGCGGTGTGGTCTTCGTGACGAACGCTCGCACCGATCCCCGCGACGTGATCACCACGCCGCTGCCGGACCCCGACTCCCTCCCGGGCATGCTGAAGACCGCGCCGCCGTGGTCGAACAACACCGAGCAGCTGCCCGCCCGCCTGCAGGCGCTGGATCTGCCGGCGCTGAACGAGCAGATCCTGCACCACCACGTCCGGCTGTTCGTCTACGTGAACGGCCAGCCGGTCACGGTGCCGGCGAACATCGGCCTGTCGCAGCAGGCGGCCTCACCCCTGCATACCCACGACACCACCGGCACGGTCCACGTGGAGTCGGCCGATCCGACGTTCGAACCGGTCCTCGGGCAGTTCTTCGACGTCTGGGGCGTCTACCTCACGAAGGACTGCCTGGGCGGCAGCTGCGCCAGCGGGGACAACCAGCTGCGGATCTTCGTCGACGGGAAGGAATGGGGCGGGAACCCCACGCAGGTTCCGCTGAACGACCTGACCGCGATCGTGGTGGCCTTCGGAACGGCCGATCAGCTGCCGAACCCGATGCCCGACAAGTTCACGTTCGGCGCCTGATCCGGCTCACGTCGCCGTGACGGTGCAGGCCGCGCCGCCGGCGGGACACGAGATCGTGCCGTGCTCGAAGGCGCCCGAGGACGAACCGTCGGCCGCCGTCGCGACGCGCGCCGTCGGGAACCCCAGGGCGCCCGTGGCTCCGCCGGCGCCGAGGTACGCGGTCAGCACCGGCCCCCACAACGCGAAGGCGTGCACGCCGTCCTCCGTGTAGATCCGGCCGCCGACGAACCCGATCCGCTGGCACCCCGCGCAGGTCACCGCCTGCGTCTGCAGATCGGTGACGTCCGCGATCGGCACCCCGAGCGGCCCCGCCGCCGCGCCCACCGCCCGGTACTCCGCATCGATCGCGCCCCGCAGCCACACGGTCAGCTTCTTCGCGGTGTTGCGATACAGCCCTCCGTCGGCGAAGTACTGCTGGGCGCCGCCGGTCACCGCGCGCTGCGGCGTCGAGGGCAGGCCCGGCGCGCACATCAGCGCGTCGTAGGTGGGCCGAAGGGCTCCGGTCACGTTGCGGTCGCTGTTGATCCACACGCGGTCATCGCTCAGACCGAGCCCGGCACGGAGCTCTGTCCCGGAGAGCTCGGCGGCGCCGGCGGCGCCGTTGGCCACGACCGAGATGATCCGGCCCCCGTCGGCGCGGACCACGCGGCCGAACGAGACGATCTGCCCGATCGCGCCGGTGTAGGGCGCGAGCCGCGCGGTGAGGGTTGCCGCGTCGAAGCTCTTGGACCAGTCGGTCCAGGGGTTCGCGGGCGTCCACTCCCCCGGGTCGCACACGCCCTGCAGCCAGGGGATCGCGTACGCGGCGTTCCCCCCGTGCCACACGTCCTGGACCGAGTCCGAGTGCCCGCCGTCCGAAGCCGCATAGAAGGCCTGGATCACCGCGCCGCGGTAGGTGACGACCTCGCCGGCCGTGGCCTGCACGGCCGCGACCCAGCGCGCACCGCCGGTGCCGAGCTCACGGGTGGAGCCCAGGTAGGTTTGGTCGCCGGCGCCGTCGGTCAGATCGCAGTCGCAGTCGGCGCGGAGACCGGCGTGCAGGAGGTCGTAGACCGCGTAGGTCCGAGCAGCGACCGCCTGCGCCTGCAGCGCCTGCACCGGCCACGACGTGGGCACCTCGCCGATCCCGAGGAGGTAGTCCTCCAGCGAGAGCCGCGCGACCAGCCGCTCGATGCAGCCGTTCGCATCGCCGCACGAGGTCAGGTTGAACTCGATCGAGCCGCGCCCGTAGGCGAACCCCGTGCCCCAGATCTGGTCGGTCTCCGGGATGAACACCCGCGCTCCGGACGGCACGTACGTGAGCTCCAGGTTGGCGTCGGGGCCTCCCCAGCCCTTGCCGCCCACCAGGGCGCCCGCCGCGTCACGGATCGCGTAGTCGTTCGCACGCGCGTTCACGACCCAGGTCTGGCCCTTCGGGATCGTCGCGACGGGGGCGCGCGATCCGCCGGTCCGGACCCAGATCTTCACTGGGCCGACCTGTGCCGTCAGGTGCACCCGCCGCAGTCCGGTCGCCAGGCCGATCCGAAGGTCCGCCGGAAGGGTCGCCGGCTGCCGCACCGCGGTGCCCGCATAGAAGTGCGTGAGGATCTGCTGGTGCGTCCAGCCCTGCTTCGCCAAGCCGTACGCACCCCACTGCGACATCCCGATCCCGTGGCCGTTGCCGGAGCCGTAGAACGTGAACGTGGCGGCGGCGGTCGCGGGGGTCCCGTGCGCCGACAACAACGACGCGGCCGCGAGCACGACCGCGATCGCGAACGAGGTACGTCGACGCATCGCCAGCCCGATCATCCCCCGGCGGGTGCCGGTCGGGTCAAGCATCGGCCGTTGCCGGGCGGCCGTTGAGTCGGTCGCTCGGGGGGTCCGGGCGAGCGGAACCGACCGGATGCGTTACGCGGGAGCGGCCACCGCGTCGACCCCGACCTTCGTCCCGCTCAGCTCGAGGCCGGGCGGCACACGAGAGCCGGCCCCGAGGACGCAGTTCCGCAGGACCGCGCCCTCGCCGACGCGGGCTCCCGACCCGACGATCGTGGCCTCCAGCCGTCCACCGGCCTCCACGTCGGAGCCCGCGTGCAGGACGCTGGCGTCGATCCGCGCCTCGGCCGCGACCCGCGCTTCCGGCCCCACCGCGGTCCGCGGGCCGATCTCCGCCGCCGGATCGACCGCCGCGTCCGGGGCGATCCAGGGGTTCGGATAGTCCAGGCCATGGACCTTCCCGTCCAAGACGTCGGCGTGCGCCTGGAGGTACTTCTCGGGTGTTCCCAGATCCAACCAGTACGCGTCGGCCAGGAACCCGAGCACGACGGCGCCGCCGTCGATCACCTCCGGGAAGATCTCGCGCTCGATCGAGATCTCACGATCTGACGACCACCGTCGAAGCGCCGCGGGGTCCAGCAGGTACGTGCCGGCGTTCACGTCGCCGGCGACCGGCGTCTCGGGCTTCTCGCGGAAGGCGGCGACGCGGCCGTCGGCCGCACGCTCGACCAGACCGAAGGCTCGGGCGTCCTCCACGTGGTGCAGCGCGATCGTGACCGCGGCCCCGGCGGCCTCGTGGGCGCCGCGCATCGCGGTCAGATCCAGATCGGTCAGGATGTCGCCGTTCAGGGCGAAGAACGGTTCGTCGCCGAGCTCTCCGAGCGCGTGCACGATCGCGCCGCCGGTGCCGAGCGGCCGCTCCTCCGTGACCCACGCGATCGCCGGCGCGCCGCGGCGTGCGCGGATGAACGGATCGAACGCCTCCTCGAGGTACGGGCTCGACATCACGACCCGGTCGACCCCGTGGGCGACGAGCCGGTCCAGCGTGTGGTCGAGGATCGGCCGGTCGACGAGCGGCAGCAGCTCCTTCTTGACGGTCTCGGTCAGCGGACGCAGCCGGGTACCGAACCCGCCGACGAGCACGACCGCGTTCACCGGCGTACCCCCCGCCAGGCCCAGGCCAGCTCGGCCTGGACCCGCAGCGCCGCCCGGGCGAACGGCAGCGTGAGGCGCCGCCAGCCCGCGGCGCGGTGGATGCGGTAGTAGCGGTAGATGCTGTGCGCGTGCATCACGACCAGCCGGTGCGGCCGGCGACCCCCCGGCGTCGTCGAGACGCCGACCTGATGCAACACCTCGGCCGCCGGCGTGTAGCGGACGTGCCAGCCGGCGGCGGCCAGGCGCGAAGCGATATCGAGCTCCTCCGCGTACAGCGGGAAGCCCTCGTCGAACCCGCCCACCTCGTCGAAGGCCGCGCGCGGGAACAGCATGCAGGCGCCGGAGACCCAGTCCACGGTCCGCGGCGTGGTCCGGTCCCAGCCCTCCATCTCGTAGCGGCGCGTGAACGGGTTGTTCCGTGTGAACGGCGAGACGAACGCGTGCCCGGCGCCCTCGACGACGCTCGGGAACCGGCGGCCGCTGGCGTAGAGCGTCCCGTCCGGGTCACGGATCGTCGGCCCGACGATCCCTGCCTGGGGATCGCCCACCGCGACCGCGAGGAGGTCGGCCAGCGTTCCCGACCACCACTCGGTGTCCGGATTGAGGAACAGCAGGAACGGGGCCTTCGTCTCCCGCGCGCCCTGGTTCCAGGCCGGCGAGAGGTAGCGGTTCGTGGGGTTCTCGATCAGGCGAACGCCCGGATGCGACCGGGCGGCGTCCTGCGAGTCGTCGATCGAGGCGTTGTCGATCACGAGCACGTCGAGCGCGACGCCGCCTCGATGGCGCTCGAGCGAGGCGAGGCAGCGGTCCAGCCAGGGCCCCGTGTTGAAGTTGACGATCACGACGGCGAGGTCGGCCGACGCGGGATCGCTCATGCGTGCGGGGTCTGCGCCACCAGGATGATGCCGATCACGATGAAC
>DATHCP010000011.1:0-26305 GCA_035490535.1 Actinomycetota bacterium | reverse complement strand
ACCTCGAACCGGAGCGTTCCCGATCCGTTCGACAGCCGGACGGTGGCGGAGGTGGCCTCCGCGTACTTCGCGACGTTGTTCAGCGCCTCCAGCGTGCAGAAGTAGACGGTGGCCTCGACGTCCTGCGGGAACCGCCCGATCCCATCGCCTTCCACGCGCACCGGCAGCGCCGCCTTCCGCGCTTGCGCCTCCAGGGCCGCCCGCAGGCCCTGGTCCGCGAGCAGCGGCGGATAGATCCCGCGCGCCAGGTCCCGGAGGTCCTCCAGCGCGCCGTTCGCCTGGGAGCCGAGCGTCGCGAGCAGCTCCCGCTCCTTGTCCGGATCGCGCCCCACCAGTTGCTCGGCGAGCTTGAGCTGGACCGCGAGCGCCACCAGCTGCTGTTGGGCGCCGTCGTGGATGTTGCGCTCGATCTTGCGGCGCTCCTCGTCCTGCGCGGCGACGAGCCGCTGCCGCGAGGACCGCAGGTCGGCGATCAACGCGGCGTTCCGAAGCACGAGCCCGGCCTGGCCGGCGAGGTCGCCGATCAGCTTGTCCTCCGTGGGGGTGAGCGCCTCGCCGGGTCGCTTCTCGATCGAGAGGCCGCCGAGCAGCTCTCCTTGGTGTGCGACCGGGCGGACGTCGGCCGGCGAGGCTGCAACCTCGACGTCGTCCCGCGCGGGGGCATCGGCAGGGAACGTCGCCGCGACATGGAGGGTCGAGCCCGCTCGCAGCCACACGTCGGCCCGGGCCGCTCCCGTCCCTTCCGCCAGGATCCGGGCCATGCGCGGCAGCAGGTCCTCCTCGGCGTAGGCGCCGGCCAGCCGGTCGGAGAATTCGGAGAGCACCTCGTACGGCGTGGCCCGCTTGCCGTAGACGAACCGGTTCGCGACGCGCTGACCCCATCGGCGCACGGGCTGGAAGGCCAGGGCGACCGCCGCGGCGGCCACACCGGACAGGACCGGGCTCCCGCGGCTCCCGATCAGGGTCCCGACGCCGACCACGATCGCCACGTAGATGACCGTGATGAAGCCGGCCAGAACGGCGAAGACCACCGTCTTGTTGATCACGACGTCGACGTCGTAGAGCCGGTACTTCAAGATCGCGATCGCGACCGCGATCGGGATCAGCGTCAGGACCAGGCCCTGGACGAAGTCGATCCACCCGCCGATCCCGTGCTCGACCGGCAGGAGGAACCACACGAGCGTGACCCCGCCCGCATACAGCAGCCAGCGGATCTGTGCCCGCTGCTCTCCCTCGGATCGGCGGTACCGCAGCAGGAGCGAGACGATCGTGGCGGCCATCAACCCGAGAACCACGAACGACAACAGCAGGCGCGCGTCGTTCAGCAACGGCGTGGGCGGTGCGGGCGCGTACGGATTCCGGATCTGTCGGTTCAGGGCGTCCGTGTAGTCGCCGGTGTTGTCGAGCGCGAACGTCACCGACCACAAGGCGCCCGCGACCCCGATCGCCCACGCCACGGGTCGCCAACGCCGCGATGGGAGGTGTCCGTCGGGGAACAGGAGGAACGGGTACGTCAGCAACATCGTGAAGATCGGAACCCAGCCCCAGCTCACGAGCCAGTTCGCCAGCGACGCACCCGGCGCACCCGGACGTGAGGTCTCGGCCCAGTAGGCGTACTCCTGCAGACCGGCGAAGACGCCGGCCGCGCCGATCCAGACCGCCAGGTAGATCCAGCCGATCGCGTTCCGTGGCTGGTGGAGCGCGACGATCAGCCCGACCACGCCGATCGAGGCGAACGCGACGGGCTCGGAGAAGTCGTTCGCGTGGAGCCCGTGCGACGCGAGGTGGTGGATCTCCGCGAGGAGGAACGTGACCAGCCCGACGAGCCACAGCCCCCACGCGAGCCGGCGCGCGCCCCGATCGGTCACGACCCGCCTCCGACCGGGAGCCGACCGGCCACCGTCGTGCCGTTCCCGGGTGTCGACCGCACGGAGACCTCGCCGCCGACGGCTGCGAGCCGGTCGGCCATGCCGCGCAGGCCGGAGCCGGGCCCGGTCGCCCCGGGATCGAATCCGTCGCCGTCGTCGGCGATCTCGAAGTCCAGATGCCCGTCGGTCTGCGACAGCCGGATCGTCGCCGACGAGGCGTTCGCGTACTTCGCCACGTTCTGGAGCGCCTCGAGGCAGCTGAAGTAGACGGCCGCCTCCACGTCCTGGGCGTACCGGGCGACGCCGTCGGCGGTGACGGAGACCGGAACCGTCGAGCGTCGCGCCTGTGCCTCGAGCGCCGCGGGCAGACCCTTGTCGGCCAGGAGCGGGGGATAGATCCCGCGGGCGAGGTCGCGGAGGTTCTCCAGCGCCTCGTTCGTCTCCTCCACGAGGTCGTTCGCGACCGTCCGCGCCTTCGAGTCGTCGGAGCCGATCATGCCGATCAGCAGCCGCTGCTTGACGGCCAGCGCGACGAGCTGCTGCTGCGCGCCGTCGTGGATGTCCCGTTCGAGCTTGCGCGCGCGCTCGTCCTGGGCGCTGACGATCCGGCGCCGCGACTCGCGCAGCTCCTCGATCAGGCGGACGTTCGCCACGATCGCGCCGGCCTGCGCCGCGAGGTCGGCGATGAGCCGGGCCTTGTCCGGGGTCATCGGGTCGTTCGCCGGCATGTCCACGCCGATCGCGCCGAGGAGCTCCCCCCGGTGGAAGACCGGCTCGGCATGGTCGTCGGGCAGGGCCGGGAGGGCTCCGGCCTCGATCGGCGTCGGCGCCGCGTCCGGCACGGTGCCGGCCGAGGCGTCGGGATGGAGCGCATCGCCGATCCGCACCCACACGCGGGCCCCGCTCGCGCCCACGCCGGCGGCGGCGACCTGCGCGATCCGGTCGAGCACGTCGTCGGCCTCGTAGGCGGCGCCGGCGCGCCGCGTGAACTCGGTCAGGACCTCGTAGGGGGTGGCGCGCCCGCCGAACACGGCCCGGTCGGCGATCCTCGTGGCCAGCCGGCGCGCGGGTTCGAACAGGAGCCCGACCACGAACGCCGCCGCGATCCGCACACCGGTGTCGCTCCGGGACACGAGGGCGCCGATCACGACCGCACCGACAACGAACACGGCCATCAACAGCACGACGGCGATCGCGAACACGACCGTCTTGCGGATCACGACGTCGATGTCGTAGAGGCGGTACTTCAAGATGCCGATGCCGATCGCGATCGGGATCGTGGCCGCTCCGAGCAGCACGAGGGACTCCATCACGTTGCCGACGGCGCCCGCGTTGCTGCCGCCGGCGACGGCGTACGACAGGAGGTAGCCGGTGAACGCCGCCACGACGATCGCGGCCGCGTACGCCACCCACTTCATCTGTTCCCGCTCTTCACCGGTGCTGCGGCGCAGGCGCACCACCAGGCTCGCGAAGGCGGTGACCAACAACGCGATGAACAGGATCGTCCCGAGGCTGCCGAGGTCGTACATGCCGCGGAAGCCGACCGGGTTGTCGACGCCGGGGAAGATCGCGGGCCGGTCGCTGAACGCGAAGGCCGCCGACGCCACGAGGGTCCCGGTCGTGCACACCGCGATCCATCGCCCCCATCCACGGGAGATCGCCCGGCCGTCGGGGAACAGGGCCAACGCGAGCAGGAGCGAGCCGAAGGCGATCAACCAGACCCAGTCGTCGGACACGGCCGCGATCCGAGCGAGCAGGCTCGTCGATCCATGGCCTGCGACCCGCCAGATCGCGTAGGCGTCGCCCAGCGCCTCCACGCCGGCGGCCACGCTGCCGATCAGGAAGAGCCATCCGATGCGGTTCTCGGGCCGGCGGGTCGCGAGGATCGCGCCCGTGACGGCGAACTCGACCGACAGCAGCACGGCGGAGCCGCGGAACCCGAAGATGTTGGCCGGCAGCGGCACGTTCCGCCCGGCCACGTAGAACCCCACCGCGACCGCGCTCAGGAGGAGCGCGGTCGCGGCCAGGGTCCAGGCGAGCCCTCGGCGGTTCTTCATGGTCACGGCGGCGCCGACCCCACGGGGAGCGTTCCGGCGACGGTCGTTCCGCCGCCGGGCGCCGAGCGTACGTCGAGGGTTCCGCCGAGTGCCGCCAGACGGTCGGCCATGCCTTGCAAACCCGTGCCGTAGCCGGTCGCCGCCGGATCGAAGCCCCGCCCGTCGTCGCTCACCGCGAACGAGACGTGCCCGTCGGTCTGCTGCAGGCGGACGCGCGCCGAGGAGGCCTCGGCGTACTTCGCGACGTTGTTCAGCGCCTCGAGCGCGCAGAAGTACAACGTGGACTCGACCTCCCGCGGATACCGAGCGAGGTGCTCCGACTCCACCGTGACCGGCACGGCCGCCTTGCGCGCCTGCGCGTCCAGCGCCGCTTCGAGCCCCTGGTCGGCCAGCAGCGGCGGATAGATCCCGCGGGCGAGGTCCCGCAGGTCCTCCAGGGCGCTCGCCGCCGAGCCCTGGAGGCCGTCGAGCATCGCGCCGGCCTTCGCGGGATCGCGGTCCACGAACGACCGGGCCAGCTTCAACTGGACCGCGAGCGCGACCAGCTGCTGTTGGGCGCCGTCGTGCAGGTTCCGCTCGATCTTGCGGCGCTCCTCGTCCTGGGCGGCGACCAGGCGCTGACGCGAGCTCCGCAGGTCGGCGATCAGCGCGGCGTTGCGCAGCACCAGGCCGGCCTGCGACGCCAGGTCGGCGATCAGCCGTTCCTCGGTGGGGGAGACCTGCTCGCCGGAACGTTTCGTGATCGACAGCGCGCCGAGCACCTCGCCCTGGTGGCGCACGGGGACCAGGCCGGGCGCGTCCCCGACGGCCACCGCCGGGAGCGCCGGCGCGTCGGTCGGCCAGCCGGCGACCGGACGGAACCGGTCTGCCTCCTTCAGCCACACGTCCGCGCGGTCCGCTGCGGTTCCTTCGCCCAGGATCCGGGCCATGCGGGGCAGCAGGTCCTCGTCGCCGTAGGCGCCCGCGAGGCGCTCGGAGAACGCGGAGAGGATCTCGTAGGGGGTGGCCCGCTTGCCGTACACGAGCCGGTCTGCGAGCCGCTGCGCCCACCGGCGCGCCGGCTGGAACGCGATCGCGACGATCGCCGCGGCCACGGCCGACAGCAGCGGCGACCCCCGGCTGCCGACCAGCGCGCCGACGCCGACCACGATGCCCACATAGACGGCCGTGATGAAGACCGCCATCGCGCCGAACAGCACCGCGCGATTGATCACGACGTCGATCTCGTAGAGGCGGTAGCGCAGGATCGCGAAGCCGATCGCCACCGGGATCAGCCCGAACGTGAACAACGCGAAGGCCTGGAGCGCGCCCAACCACGCCGGCTGCTTCTCGAAGCCGACGAGCGCGGAGACCGGCTCGACGATCAGATAGGTGATCGCGACGACCGAGACGGCCGCCGCGAGCCACTTCAGCTGGAGCCGTTCGACCCCCGTGGAGCGCCGGTACCGCTGGATCATGCTGATCGCCGCGCCCACGATCGACAGGGGGATCAGCAAGATCAGCAGCTGGAACGGCTCGATCCACGAGATCCCCAAGGGATTCGTGTAGGAGGGCATGGTCTCGAAGGGACCCGGTTCCACCAGGACGACCAGCATCGCGACGGCCATCACGGCTCCCGCCGACCAGGCGAACCACCGCCACCCCGGCGGCACGTGGCCGTCCGGGAACAGGAGCACGAGGAACACGCCGGCGAGCATGATCAGCGGGACCCAGAACGGACCGCTGATCGCCTCCAGCACCCTGCCGGCCGGCAGCTCGCCGTGTCGGATCAGCAGGGCGTAATGGGCGTACCCGTCGAACGGCACCGCGATCGACAGGCTGATCAGCAACATGATCCAGCCGATCCAGTTGCGCGGAACCTTGATCGCGAGGATGAACCCGACGATCGGGAACAGGAGCAACCCGACCACGGACAGGAAGCCCAGCAGGCCGCTGCTCGACCAGCTGGTCTGCACCGTCGCCGCGTTCCGGGTCAGGTACGCGAACGCTCCCTGCGTGACGAACGACAGGACGATCAGCGCGCCGAGGGCGTACGCCAGCACGCCCAGCGTCCGGTCGTTGACCCGGTGCGCCGGCGCCGCGGCGCCGATCGATCCGTCCATGGCGCAATCCTCGCGCGCCGGAGCCGCACCACCAAGGGGGAGGACGCCACCCTCCGCCGGGTGGTGGCACCCCCGAGCGAACGTGGTGGCCGCGCCGTCGTCGCGCGGTCCCGGAAGGCCTACGGTGGAGCCGATGAAGGAGGCGGGGCGACGATGACGAAGATCCTGGTAGGAACCGACACCTCGGCCTCGGCCGACCTCGCGGTGGACGACGCCGCACGGCTGGCCCGGGACCGCGGCGCCGAGCTGGTGGTGCTGTACGTGCAGAAGGACGGGGAGCTCCGCTCCGTGGTCGACCCGGCGAAGGCGGCCGACCCCCGCGGGTACCTCGCGCGGATGAAGGAGCGCTTCCCCGATGTGCCGACGACGGCGCGCGTGGAGGAGGGCGAGCCGGCCGACCGGATCGTGGCGGTGGCGGAGGAGCTCAAGGCTGAGGCGATCGTGGTGGGCAACCGCGGCGTCCACGGACCGTGGTGGCGCGTGAAGGACAGCGTTCCGAACCTGATCCTGCGGCACTCGCCGTGCAGCGTGTTCATCGTGGACACCAGGCGAGCGCGGTGAGGATCGGGGCCTCAGCCCTGGTCGGTCTCGCGGAGGAACGCGAGCACCGCCATCACCCGGCGGTGGACGTCGTGTTCCTCCGTGAGCTCCAGCTTGTGGAACATCGAGTTGATGTGCTTCTCGACCGCGCGTTCGGTCAGGAAGAGGCTCTTCGCGATCGCGGCGTTGTTCATGCCCTGGGCCATCAGCGACAGGACCTCGCGCTCGCGGTCGGTGAGCAGCGCCAGCGGCGAGTGCGCCATCCGATCCTTCGCGGCCACCAGCGCCTCGACGACCTTCGGATCCAGGACGCTGCCGCCGCGGCTGACCTCCTCGAGCGCCCGGACGACCTCCTCGACGTTGGCGACGCGCTCCTTCAGCAGGTAGCCGAGCCCGGCGGCGCCGTCCTTCAGGAGCTCGTAGGCGTAGTCCTCGTCGGCGAATTGCGACAGGACCACGACCCCGATCGCGGGGTGGTCGTGGCGGATCGTCTTCGCCGCGCGGATCCCCTCGTCGGTGCCGGTGGGCGGCATCCGGATGTCGGTGAGGACCGCGTCGGGCTCGTGCGAGGCCACGGCGCCCAGGAGCTCGTCGAGGGTCTCGGCGGTGGCCACGATGTCGACGGCGCCGGCCTCCTGCAGGAGGGCGACCGTTCCCTCGCGCACGAGGTAGTTATCCTCCGCGAAGACCACGCGCAACACGCGCGAATCGTACACGGGGGGTCCCGCGGCCGATGACGATCCGGGTGGTGCTCGGCGAGGACAACGTGCTGGTCCGCGAGGGTGTGCGGGCCCTGCTCGAGTCCTACGACGGGATCGAGGTGGTGGGGGTCGCCGAGGACGCTCCGTCGCTGCTGACCGCCGCGTCCGAGCACGTTCCCGACGTGGTGGTCACCGACATCAAGATGCCGCCGTCGTTCCAGCTGGAGGGGATCGACTGCGCGCACGCGATCCGCCACGACCATCCCGACACCGGCGTGGTGGTGCTCTCGGCCCACGACGACGAGGAGTACGCGCTGGCGCTCCTCGGGGGCGGCCACTCGGGGCTGGCCTACCTGTTGAAGGACCGGATCGCGCAGGGCGACGAGTTGGTGCGCGCGATCCGCGAGGTGCATGCGGGCGGCAGCGTCGTCGATCCGACGATCGCCGAACGCCTGTCCGGCCGGGAGCACGCCGACGAGGACGATCGCCGGATCCTCGACATGATGCGCCGTGGCCTCGGGTACGAGCAGATGGCCGCCGAGCTCGGCACCACGCAGGAGGCGGTCGACCGGCAGGTCACCGAGCTGTTCCGCCGGATGGCGGGCGGGGACGGGAGCGCCGGGCTGGTGGACGAGTTCAAGCGGCTGCACTCGGCGGTGGTCGAGCAGGCCACGTCGAAGCAGACGCTCGCGTCGTTCGTGCCCCAGCAGATCGTGGACCGGCTCGCCGCCCATCCGGAGTCGGCGATCGAGCCGCAGGAGGTCGTGGTCTCGGTCCTGTTCTCCGACATCCGGGGGTTCTCGACGCTGGCCGAACGCCTCCCGGCGCGGGACGTGGCCGCGGTGGTCGGCAAGCACCTGTCCGCGATGGCGGAGGTCGTCGTAGCGCACGGCGGCACGATCGACAAGTTCCAGGGCGACGCGGTGATGGCGATCTTCGGCGCGCCCGAGCCGGTCGACGACCACGCCGCGCGGGCGCTGGGGTGTGCGCGCGCGATGCAGGCGCGCCAGCGCGAGCTGAACGCGGCCGGCTGGGACGCCGACGTGCCCGAGCTCGGCGTCGGGATCGGGGTGAATACCGGCCAGGTGATCGCGGGAACGGTCGGGGGGGGCGGCAGGCTCGAGTACACCGTGGTCGGCGACGCCGTGAACGTCGCGCAGCGCCTGCAGTCCGAGGCCGAAGCCGGCGAGATCGTTGCGGCGGCCGCCACGATCGCGGCCGCGCCCGGCATCGCGTGCGAGCTGATCGGGCCCCGGCAGGTGAAAGGCCGCGAAGAGCCGGTGGAGGTCTTCCGTGTCCTCGACGACGACTGAAGCCGCGTCCACCGTCCGGCCCGCTCGATGGCCATGGCTGCTCGTCGCGCTGTACGCGTTGATCGGCACGGCCGGGATGTGGGTCGTCGCGCTGAACGGCGAGGAGCTCGCGGGGCAGATCCTGCTCGTGGTGGCGTTCGGGATGTTCGCGGTCGTCGGCGCCCTGATCTGGAGCCGGGACCGTCGCAACGTGATCGGTGCGCTCCTGCTGTGGTCCGCGCTGGTGATCGTGTTCAGCGCGCTGTGCGCCGAGTTGATCACCTGGCTGGTCGCGCACGGGTCCACAGGCCCGCTCGCGGCGTTCTGCGGCTTCATGAACAACGTGGGATGGGTGTGCTCGATCCTCCCGACGGTCCTCCTGCTGCCGCTGCTGTTCCCCGACGGCAGGCTCCCCTCGCGGCGCTGGCGGATCCTCCTGTGGCTGGTCGCGATCACCCTCGGGGTGATGTTCCTCGACCTGTTGCTGGCGCAGCCGACCTTCTCGGGCTCGAACTCGGACTTCAGCGTCACGAACCCGCTGTTCGTCCCCGCGCTCGGCCGTCTCCCGAAGTTCGATCCGGTGATCGGCGTGCTCTTCCCGGCGTTCGCGATCTCCGCGGTCGTCTCGTTGTTCCTTCGGTTCCGCCGCGCGGAGGGCGTGGAGCGTCAGCAGATCAAGTGGGCGTTCTTCGGGTTCGCGTTCGCGATCCTCGGGATCATCATCGCCGGCTGGCTCCCGGAGGGGTTCTGGAACAACGGCGTGACGGCGGTCGCGTTCGCGGCGTTCCCCCTGTCGATCGGGATCGCGGTGCTGCGGTTCCACCTCTACGACCTCGACGTCGTGGTGAAGAAGACCGTGGTGTACGCGGCGCTCGCCTTGTTCGCCACGCTCGTGTACCTCGGGCTCGTGGTCGGCCTGGGCGCGACGTTAGGACGCGACAGCTCGTTCCTCACGATGATCGCGGCCGTGGTGGTGGCCGTGACCTTCCAGCCGGTCCGCGCGTGGCTGACGCGGTTCGCGAACCGGCTCGTCTACGGCAAGCGCGCAACGCCGTACGAGGTGCTGACCGAGTTCTCCGAGCGGGTGGGCGACGCCTACGCGGACGAGGACGTCCTGCCGCGGATGGCGAGGGTCCTCGGCGAGGGGATCGGCGCGGAGCGAGCGGATGTCTGGCTCGCGGTGGACCACGAGCTCCGCGACGTCGCCGCCTGGCCGCAGGACGCGGGCGACGCAGCACCGATCGTGCTGGCGAACGGGGCCGTTCCGCCGATCGACGGCGCCGACCGGGTCCTGCCCGTCCGTCATGGCGGGGAGCTGCTCGGTGCGCTCGCGATCCGCAAGCCCAGTAGCGACCCGGTCACGCCGGCCGACGAGAAGCTGATGGGCGACCTGGCCGGCCAGGCCGGCTTGGTCCTGCGCAACGTCCGGCTGACCGAGGAGCTCAAGCTCCGGCTCGTCGATCTGAAGGCCGCGCAGAAGCGGCTGGTGTCGGCCCAGGATGAGGAGCGGCGCAAGCTCGAGCGCAACATCCACGACGGCGCGCAGCAGCAGCTCGTCGCGCTGCAGGTGCGCCAGCGGTTGGTCGAGCAGCTGATCGACCGCGACCCCGCGAAGGCCAAGGATCTCGTCGCGCAGCTCCAGACCGACACCGGTGCGGCGTTGCAGGACCTCCGCGACCTGGCGCGCGGGATCTACCCCCCGCTGCTCGCGGACGAGGGGCTGTCCGCGGCGCTCACGGCCCAGGCGCGGAAGGCGGCGCTCCCGGTGACGGTCGAGACCGACGGGGTGGGCCGGTACTCCCCTGCGGTCGAGGCGGCGACCTACTTCTCGATCCTCGAGGCCCTGCAGAACATCGCGAAGTACGCGGAGGCCACGTGCGCGACCGTGCGGCTGGCCTCGCCGGACGGCGATCTCCGCTTCGAGGTCGCCGACGACGGCAAGGGGTTCGATCCCAGCGCGACCGGCTACGGCACCGGGCTGCAAGGGATCGCCGACCGCCTCGCCACGCTCGACGGCACGCTCGAGGTCCGCAGCGCCCCCGGCGCGGGCACGACGATCGTCGGCGCGATCCCGGTCACCGCCGACGCGATGCAGGAGACGTCCGCATGACCGGCGGCCACGCCACGCCGAAGCCGAGGGGTCTGCGCCGTGTCGAACGGTGGCTGGTCGGCATCGCGATGGCGGTCGTCGCGTTCGTCCTCGAGAAGGTCGTGATGCGGTCCGTGCGGCGCGGCGAGACGGTGAAGACCGAGCCGGCGCCGACGACGGTCACCGCGCGCGGCAACGAGGTCGATCTGGGCTAGGGCCGGTCCCGTCGGTCGCGGATCAGGTCCGCGATCAGGCCGGCGGTGAAGGCCACGCCGATCGTGCCGAGCACCCACGGCACCCAGCCCGCGACGCGGTCGGAGGTCGTGACGATCGCGGTGCCCAGCAGCGACGCCGCGGCGACCAGACCGAGCGCGAGCCGGCGGCCGGCGCGCCGCACGGTCTGTTCGAGCGTGACCGCTCGGAAGTTGACCTCGAGCTTCTGTCCCGGACGCGCGCCGACCAGCCGCTCCAGCGCCTCGACGAGCCGCTGGAACCGCACCTTGAGCCGTTGGGCTTGGTAGAAGAGCGCCTTCGGATCGACCTTCGAGCCCATGTCGCGGAGCACGCTCCGCATCAGGAACTTCCCCGCGACGTCGAAGGGGTCGACCTCGGGATCGAGCTGCGTCGCGGCCAGCTGCATCTGCGCGAGCGCCTTCGCCGTCAGCGCCAGCGACGACGGCAGCGGCACGCCGTGGCGCAGCGAGATCTCGGTCATCTCCTGCAGCGCCGGCCCCAGCTGGATGTCCTGCAGCGACGCGCCGCGGTACTTCGCCATCAGGGCGCCGATCTCGCTCTGGAAGGCGGGCACGTCGAGGTCGCTTCGATCGATCGCGCCCGACAACATCAGGGAGATGTCGGCGAGGAAGCCGACGTCCTCCTGCCAGAACGCCATCAGGAGCAGCATCATCTGCTCGCGCATCTCGGCGTCGACCTCGCCGGCCATGCCGAGGTCCAGGAAGTAGAGCCGGTCCTCCTCCGGCTGCCACATCAGGTTGCCCGGGTGCGGGTCGGCGTGGAAGAACCCGTCCACCATCACTTGCTTGTAGAAGGACTCGAGGAGCTGGACGGCGGTCTCGTGGCGGATCGGCCCCTCGGGCGCGATCGAGATCGGTCCACCGCCGACGTCGCGCATCACGAGCAACCGGGAGGTCGAGTAGTCCGGATACAGGACCGGCACGGCGAGCCGGGGGAACGGCGCGATCACGTCGCGGAGCCGCTCCATGTTCCGCGCCTCCTGCCGGAAGTCGAGCTCGCGATGCAGCGAGGTCGACAGATGCTCGAACACGGCCTCCATGTCGATCACCTGGCGGAGCTGGTCACGGTTGCCGACCTTCTCGGCGAACACCTCCAACAGCGCGAGGTCCTGCTCGATCTGCTCCTTCGCGTCGGGACGCTGGACCTTCACGACGACCGGCTCCGCGTTCGCGAGGACGGCGCGGTGGACCTGGGCGATCGTGCCGGCGGCCAACGGGGTCGGCTCGATGTGGTCGAAGACGTCCTCCCACGGCACGCCGAGCTCCTGCTCCATCACCTTGACGACCTGCTCCTCCGACAGCGGCGGCACGTGATCCTGGAGCTGCGACAGCTCGTCGATGAATTCCGGGCCGAGGAGGTCGGGGCGCGTCGAGAGGATCTGGCCGAGCTTGCAGAACGTCGGGCCGAGCTCCTCCAACGCCTCGCGCATCCGCTTGGCCTGCCGTTGGCGCCCGACCGCGCCCTCCTGATCCGGCCGGCCGAAGAGCTCCTTCAGGCCGTGCTTCGCGAAGACGGTCGCGATCTTGGTCCCGCGCGCCATCAGGTGCGGCTCGGTGTCGGTCTCCGGCGCGCCCGAGCGGATCACGGTCGGCGCGGTCGGGCTCCGCACCGCGTGGCCGACGCCGTCGGTGGTGTTGACGATGATCACGGTGCATCGCGCGTTGTGGCTGATCCGGTTCGGCACGTTGCCCAGCAGGAACTCCTTGCGGCCGGCCATGCCGGCGTTGCCGACCACCAGGACGTCGATCGCGGCGTCCTCGGCGGCGTGCACGATCGCCATCGCTGGGTCGTCGTGCACGACGACGTGCGAGCGTCCACGCTCGCCGGCGATCCGCTCGGCCTCGCGCTGGAGCTCCTCGCCGGCCGCGACCGCGCGCGTCCGCTCGGCGGAACCGAACTCCGTGTCCGAGGGGCTCGAGGGGATCACGATCTGGACCAGGTGCAGCTCTGCGCCGTACCGCTCGGCGAACGCGGCCGCCCAGTCCACGGCCCGCGAGGCCGTCTCCGAACGGTCGGTGCCGACCATCACGCGGCCGACCGGCCCCATCGCCACGTCGCTCATGCGCGCATGATGGCGCCTGCGCGCCCCGGCGACCAGGGGAGCGAGCTCCGGGATGCCCGGTGGTGCCAGCACCCGTCCGTTAGACTCGGCACCCCGCCGCCGGAGTAGCTCAGGGGTAGAGCAACCGCCTCGTAAGTGGTAGGTCGGGGGTTCGAATCCCCCCTCCGGCTCCGTTCCCGGGTCCGCGACCGCGGTTGCCGCACGCCCCCCGGGTTGCGAGGATACGTGGCGATGAAGCCCGTCCGGCAGGCCCTCGTCGCGCTCGCAGGGTCTGCGGCCATCCTCGTGATCACGGCGACGACGGCGCTGGCCCAGACCCACATCGACAACTCCGTCACCCCGGTCCGGAACACGGGCGGTTGGGTGTACTGGCTGTCCTGGGTGCTCGGCGCGCTGGCCCTGGTCACCGTGGTCGGGTTCGTGGTCGCGTACATGCGCTACGCGCCGCACTTCGCGAAGGACGAGGAGAGCGCGAAGGCGATCCACGCCGACCGGGTGCTTCCGGGCAAGGAGCCGCCCCGGCGCGCCGTCGACCTGACCCAGGCCGTCCCGATCGTCGTGCAGCCACCGGCGCTCCCGGCAGCGATGGCCGCCGCAGCGGCGCCGGCGGTCGCGGCTCCGGCTGCGGCCGCCGCGGCAGCACCGGCGCAGGCCGCCGAGGCTCCGGCCGCCGCGCCCGCAGCGGAGGCTCCCGCCGCGCCGCCACCCGCCGCACCGGCTCCGGCCGCACCGGCTCCGGCCGCACCGGCGGAGCGCCCCCCCGAGGTCGAGCCCGACGAGGCGGTCTACGAGTCGACGCTCCAGGAGCTCCTCGCGTCGGGAACCGACCGCCGCATCGCCGAGGGCCGTGCGAAGCGGGCCGCCCTGCTGGCGGCCCGCAAGAAGGCGACCGAGGGCTAGGCCCCTCGTGGAGCCGCAGACCGACGTCGACTGGTCCATGGGCTCGCACGCCGCGCGCCTCGCGGACTGGGATTCCGCGGTCCAGATCGGCCGGCGGGTCGCCGGGCCGGGGCCGAAGGTGCTCCCGCCCGATCGCGCGCGTCTGCGCGAGGATCTCGCGGCGCACGTCGTCCACGCCGAAGGTCTCGTCACCGGCTTCACCGGGCTCACCGTCACCGGGTTCCGCTCCCGCGCGTGGGTGATGGGGCGGGGCGACTGGATCCGGCAGAACGTCGCGGCGTTGCAGCGGCTGATGGAGCCGCTCGCCCAGCGGCTGCTCGAGGGGAAGGGCAACCGGCCGGTGATCGCCCGCAAGGCCGTCGGCGCGCAGGTCGGCGCGTTGCTCGGCTACGTCTCCCGGCGGGTGCTCGGGCAGTTCGACGTGTTCCTGCCGCCCGACGACGACGGGTTGATCTACTTCGTCGGGCCGAACGTGATCGACGTCGAGACGAAGTTCGCGCTCACGCCGGCCGACTTCCGGCTGTGGGTCGCGATCCACGAGGTGACGCACCGGGTCCAGTTCTCGTCGGCGCCGTGGCTGCGGTCGTACCTGGGCGGCATCGTGGAGGAGTACCTCAGCACGGTGTCGCTCGACTCGAAGGAGCTGATCGACCAGCTGAAGCGCGCGGCCGACGAGGCGCGGACCGGCGCGGGTCCGCGCGGGGTCCTCCGGCTGCTGACGCCGGAGCAGCGGGCGATCTTCGACCGGACCCAGGCGATGATGTCGCTGCTCGAGGGCCACGCGTCGTTCGTGATGAACGAGGTCGGCGAGGAGCACGTGCCAACCCTGCCGCGCCTGAAGCAGGCGCTGCAGACCCGCCGTCAGGTGCACGGGATGGAGCAGCGCCTGCAGCGAGCGATCGGCTTCGACCAGAAGGTCGCGCAATACGACAGCGGGGAACGGTTCGTGCGCGAGGTCGTCGAGCGGATCGGGATGCAGGGGTTCAACCTCGTCTGGGAAGGGCGGGAGAACCTGCCCCTGCCCGGCGAGATCGGCGAGCCCGACCGCTGGATCTCCCGCGTCGCGGGGTAGCGGTGGCCGCGCGGCCGCCGGCGGTCGCCCGGGTGCTCGAGCGCGTCACCGCCACCGTCCGCGCGAACGACCTCTTCACGCCGGGCGATCTCGTGCTCGTGTGGGTCTCCGGAGGTCCGGACTCCGTGTGCGCGTTGGAATCGCTGGTGCGGCTGCGGCGGCTGTTCCGGATCCGGCTCGCCGTGTTCCACCTGGACCACGGGCTCCGGCCGGACAGCGGCGGGGACGCGGCATACGTCCGGCGGTTGGCCGCCCGCCACAGGCTCGAGGTCGTCGTCGCGCATCCCGCCGAGCCGCCCGGCCGGAAGGAGTCCGTCGAGCTGTGGGCCCGCGTCGAACGGATCCGTGCGGCCGACACCGTGGCGGAGCGGATCGGCGCCACGCGTCACGCCGACGGGCACACGATGGACGACCAGGCCGAGACGATCCTGATGGGCCTCGTCCTCGGCTGGGGGCTCGACGGGCTCGGTGGGATCGCGCCGGTCGCCGGCCGCCTGGTCCGGCCGCTGCTGGACGTGACCCGCGCGGAGGTCGAGGCGTTCTGCAGGAGCCTTCGCCTCTCGCCGCGCCGCGATCCCACGAACGCCGACACGCGGCTGCTGCGCAACGCGATCCGGCGGGAGGCGATCCCCGCGATCGAGCGCGCGACCGGCCGGAGCGTGACGAAGACGTTCGCGCGGACGGCGGATCATCTCCGTCGCGACGCCGAGGCGCTGCTGCGCGAGGCCGAAGTCCAGGCCGGGTCCGTGCTGACGATCACCGACGACGGGTTCGCGGTGAACGCGGCGCGGCTCCGGTCGCTGCCGGCGGCGATCGGCTCGCGCGTCGTCCGCCTCGGCTTCGTTCGGGCCGGCCTGGCGTGGGACGCCGACGCGGTGGCCGCCGTGGTCGGCCTCGCCGCCGGAGCGCCGGGGCGTCGCCGCGACCTCCCGTCGGGCGCGACCGCGCGCCGGGACCGCACGCGCGTGCACGTCGGCCGCTAGACTCGGCGCCCCGTGGACGCCTACGCCGACGACATCGAGAAGGTCCTGATCACGGCCGAGGAGATCCAGGCGAAGCTCGCGGAGATGGGCGAGCAGATCACGCGGGACTACGAGGGCCGCAAGCTCCTGCTCGTCGGCGTGCTGAAGGGCGCGTTCGTCGTGATGGCCGACCTCTCGCGCTCGATCCGACTGCCGCTCGAGTTCGACTTCATGGCGATCAGCTCCTACGGCGCCGCCACGAAGACCTCGGGTGTCGTTCGGATCCTCAAGGACCTCGAGCATGACCTGAAGGATCGCGACGTCCTGGTGGTCGAGGACATCGTGGACTCGGGCCTGACGCTCAAGTACCTGCTGAAGAACCTCGCCGGCCGCAAGCCCGCGTCGCTCGAGGTCGCCGCGCTGCTGCGGAAGGTCGGGATCCAGCAGGTGGAATTGGACCTGCGCTACGTCGGCTTCGACATCCCGAACGAGTTCGTCGTCGGCTACGGGCTCGACTTCGCGGAGCGGTATCGGAACCTGCCGTACATCGGCACGCTGAAGCCCGCGGCCTACGGGTCCTGACGGGAACCGGGCGACGCCCGATCGGCGTCGAACCCCCATGCGCCGGTCCTCCTCCGCGCTCGTCGTCGTGTGCGTGGCGATCGCGCTCGCGTCCTGCGGTCGTTCGACCCCGGGCACCGCGCAGACGGGGATCTTCGGTTCGGTCACGGTCGGTCCTTCGTGCCCGGTCGAGCGGACCGGCTCACCCTGCCCTCCCCGGCCGTGGAGCGGCACCGTTCGTGCCAGCGACGCGTCGGGGCGGATCTTCGAGACGCGGAGCGACGGGTTCGGGCGGTACACGCTGCATCTGGCGCCCGGGACGTACGCCGTCGAAGCCGTCGTGTCCGGCCCGCTCCCGACCGCAGCTCCCGCCACCGTCGTGGTGCCGTCCGGACCGATGCAGCGGTTCGACCTGCGCCTCGACAGCGGGATCCGGTGAGCGCCTCCCGCGTCGGCTCTAGACTCGCGGCGTGGATCGCTGGGTCACGTTCGACTGCTACGGCACGCTGATCGACTGGAACCGCGGCATCCGGACGTGCCTCGCGGAGCTGTGGCCCCGTGCCGATCCCGATGCGCTCTTGCGCCGGTACCACCGGCTGGAGCCCTCGTTGGAGGCGGACGGCACGAACACGTACCGGACCGTCCTGACCGAGATCCTGGTCGGGATCGGGATCTCGGAGGGTCTGGTCGTTCCGCCCGGTCGGGCCTCGGCGCTCGCCGACTCGCTGCCGTCCTGGCCGCCGTTCCCGGAGGCGCCCGCCGTGCTCGAGGAGTTGCGGAGGCGCGGATGGAAGCTCGCGATCCTTTCGAACACCGACCCCGAGTACCTGGCGGCCTCGCTCGCGCAGCTCCGCGCGCCGGTCGACCTGACGATCACCGCGTCCGAGATCGGTTCGTACAAGCCGGCGCACGCGCACTGGGAGACGTTCTTCGAGCGCACCGGCGCCGATCGCGCGCACCACGTGCACGTCGCCGCGTCGCTCTTCCACGACGTGCGGCCCTGCGCGGAGCTCAGGCTGCCGTGCGTGTGGATCAACCGGCTGGCGGAGACGTCGGACCTCCCGCGCGCTGCCGAGCTCCCGGATCTGCGAGCGCTCCCGGACTCGCTCGATGCGCTGGTCCCCGCCTAGACTCGGCGGGTGACCGCGGATCCGGCCCAGCTCACCTCCGATCCGTACGCGGTCCTGGGGGTTCCACCCAGCGCCACCGCCGCGGAGATCCATCACGCGTACCGCGTGCTCGCGCGCCGGTTCCATCCCGACACGAACGCCCAGGACTCGCGCGCCGCGATCCTGTTCGCGCAGGTTTCCCGGGCCTACGAGGTCCTCGGCGATATCGACCGGCGCCGCGCCTACGACCTCGCGCGGGCCCGGTCGCGAGGCCCGCGCGCCGCCCGGGTCGCACCGGGTCCCACCGGCAACGCGGCGGTGCGCGGCGTCGCCGCACGGCCGCCGCGTTCCCGACCCTCCGCACCGGAGCCCGGACCCGACGCCGGCGCGGAGCGCTCGGCTGGCGACGAGTTCCGCGTGCTGTTGCTCCTCGCGAAGGTCGTCGCCGCGTTCGTCATCGTGATCATGATCGCCGCGCTGATCCTTGCGATCCGGCCGGGGCCGTGGTGCGTGGCGCCCGGCGGGCCCGGGCCGAACCCGTGCGGCGCACCGGTCGCGACGAGCTCGCCCTGAGTGCCGGTACCATCCCGCGCATGGTTTCCGACCGGTTCGACCGCGCGAAGATCGAGCAGGGCGTCCGCATGATCCTGGAGGGCGTCGGGGAGGACCCCGACCGGGGCGGTCTCCGCGAGACCCCCTCGCGCGTGGCCCGGATGTACGAGGAGATCCTGGCCGGCATCGACGTCGACGCGTCCGAGCTGGTCACCGTCGTCGAGGGCGCGGACTTCGACGAGATGATCATGGTGCGCGACATCCCGCTGTACAGCCTGTGCGAGCACCATTTGATCCCGTTCAGCGGGAAGGCCCACGTCGCCTACATCCCGAACAAGTCCCAGCAGATCACCGGCCTGTCGAAGATCGCGCGTGTCGTGGACGTGCTCGCGAAGAAGCCCCAGGTCCAGGAGCGCCTGACCACCGAGATCGCCGAGGCGGTCGAGCGCGCGCTGAGCCCGCGCGGCGTGTTCGTCGTGATCGAAGCCGAGCACCTCTGCATGACGATGCGCGGGGTGAAGAAGCCGGGATCCGTGACCGTCACCTCCGCCGTTCGCGGGTTGTTCCGCAACGACGCGCGCACTCGCCAGGAGGCCATGGATCACATCGGGATGCGCTGAGGCTCAGCCGGCCGGCACGGGGTCGACCGCCGCCAGCCGCTCGAGCCAAGGCTTCGCCCCGAGCGCCTCGAACGTCCCGCGTGCCTCGTCGAACAGCTCGTGCGCGTCGGCGCCTCTGCCTTGCCGCACGAGGAGCTCGCCGAGCTCGAGCTCGCAGCACGCGATCTCGACCGGGAGTCCGATCTCGCGGTACAGGCCGATCGCGGCCTTGAGGTTCTGCTCGACGCCGTCCGTGCTCCCGCGAGCCAGCGCGATCCGGGCGGCGAACCGTTGCAGCGCCGCCCGTGTCGAAGGGGCCGGCCGTCCGGGCGGCATCGAGGCGACCGCGTCCAGCTGCGCCTGCGCCGCGTCGAGGTCGCCGAGTGCCAGCGCCGCCTCCAACCCGTCCTCGAACGCCCACTTCACCCAGCCGTGCGACACGCCCTCGGTCCCGTGCACCGAGAAGGCGGCCCGGGCGGCCGCCAGCCGGTCGGTGTCGCTGCCGACCGCCCGCGCTCGGATCGTCCTGATCACGTCGCGGATCAGCTTCAGCTGCTCGTCCTGGGTGTCCTGGAGCTCCGCGTCATCGGTCAGCCGGTCGAGCACCTCGAGCGCGGCCGCGGGGTCTCCGCGACCGAGGTGCACGATCGCCGTGGACATGCCGAAGGCGTCCAACGCGATCCGTACCGCCGGCTCCTCCTCCGGATCGGGGAGCGAAGCCGTCAGCTCGAGCACCTCGTTCCATCGACCGCGCCGGAACGCCGTGCCGACGCGGTGCTGCATCAGGAACCACTCCTCGCTGACGTAGCCCATGCGCCGGCAGGTGTCGATCCCGATCGTCTGGTACGCCTCGGCATCGTCGAGACGGTCGCGGCCGTCCATCGTGTACGAGAGGTTCGTCGCCGCGCGTGCGATCGAGCGCGGGATGTCGTGCTCCTGGGCGAGCTCGAGCGCCTGTCGCAGCAAGGCGATCGACTCCTCGGTCCGCTCCCATGAGCCCAGGACCAGGCTCTTCGTGTTGAGCGCCTCGGACAGGATGTCGGGCAGCCACAGGTCTTCGCCGATCACCAGCGCGCGTTCGATGTGCTCGAACGCGATGTCCAGGTCGCCGTGGAAGAAGCGGAACCTCGCGATCTGCGCGGCGAGCAACGCGAGATCTCGGTCCGGCTCGTCGTCCCGGAGCACCGCGTACGCCGCCTCCATCTGCTCGATCGCCTCACCCACGCGGTTCTCCAGCCACAGTGCCTCGCCGCACCGGCCGGCCACGCGGGCGGCGTCGTGGGTCAACCCGACCTCGTTGAAGAGCCGCTCGGCCTCGTTCCAGAGCTCGACGGCGTCGGCCGCGGAGCCGCCCGAGACGGCCATCGCGCCCGCGCGCTCGAGCACCTCCGCGCGTGAGCGTAGATCGTCGGTCAGGCCGGCGGCCTGCTCGTAGTACCCGCGCGCTCGCCGGGTGGCGGCCAGCGACTCCGCGCGCCGGCCGGCGCGCTCGAGCTCGGCGGCGGCCTGCGCGCGGATCGCGGCGGCGTCGGGCGCGTCCGGCGCGAGCTCGTAGGCCGCCACCCGGTGCGCCGCCAGCACCTCGACGATCTCGTCCTCGTCGCCGGCCCACGTCGACGCCAGGTGGTCGGCGATCGCGAGGTGCTTCGCGCGCCGGTCCTTCTTCGCCAGCGTGTCGTGGGCCACCTTCTGCACGAGCGATTGCAGGAACCCGTACTGGCCGCGCTCGGGCGACCGCGGATCGGTCTGCACGGTGAGCAGTTCCTTGCGGACCAACGCGTCCAGGATCGGCTGCACCTCCTCGGGCGGGAGCCCGGCGACCGCCGCCAAGGTCTGCGCGTGGAACGTCTTCCCGAGGATCGAGGCGTCCTGCAGGAGCCGGCGCTCCTGCTCTGGCAGCGCGTCGAGCCGCGCCGCGATCAACCCGTGCAGCGACGCCGGAACGTCGAGCCGCTCGACCTCGCCGACCAGCTCGAACCTGCCGTCGGTCCGGACGAGCGCCCCGCGGTCCAGCAACATCCGGACCGTCTCGACCGCGTACAGCGGGATCCCCTCCGCCTGCGCGTGGATCCGCGTCCGGAGCTCCTCCGGCATCCCCGGCACCATCCCGGCGAGCAGCGCGTCCATCGCGTCGTCCGAAAGGGGCTCCAGCAGCAAGGAGGTGAACCCGCGCGAGCGCGTCCCCCAGTCGGGCCGCCGATCCAGCAGCTCGGGTCGCGACAGCGTGACCACGAACAGCGGCCGGTCGCGCGAGCGGTCGAGGGTCGTCGCGATGAAGTCGAGCAGTGCGTCGTCGCCCCACTGGAGATCCTCGAACACCAGCACGGTCGGCCCACGATCCGCGATCCGCTCGAAGAACATCCGCCAGCCGTTCGCGAGATCCTCGCGGCCCGCGCTGTCGACCTCGTCGCCGGAGCCGAGCAGCGCGGCGAGCCTCGGGCCGACGTACCGCCGCTCCTCCGGATCGGGCACCCACGTTTCCAGCGCGGCCGCGAGCTTCGCCGCACCGGCGTCGGGCTCCTCCTCTTCCGCGATCCCCGCCCGCATGCGGACCATCTCTGCGAGGGCCCAGAAGCTGACGCCCTCGCCGTAGGGGATGCACCTGCCGCGGTGCCAGTAGACATCGTCGACCACGCCGTCGATGTACTTCTCGAACTCCCACGCCAGGCGTGACTTCCCGATCCCGGCGATGCCGTGCACCGACACCAGGTGGGCGCGGCGCTCGTCGGCCGTGGCGTGGAAGAGGTCCTTCACCAGCCGGAACTCGCGGTCGCGCCCGACGAACGGCGACTCCAGCCCGGCGCCGCGCAGCGATCCCATCCGCCCGGCGATCACGCGCACCGCGCGGGACAGGTGCAGTGGCTCGGCCTTGCCCTTCAGGTCGTGGTCGCCGGCATCCTCGTAGATCACGGCCGCTTCGCTGGCGCCCCGCGCGTCGTCGGTGACGAACACGGTTCCCGGCGTCGCCGCCGACTGGACGCGGGCGGCCGTGTTCACGAGGTCGCCGGCGACCATGCCCTGGTCCTGCGCCCCGAGCGTCACCGCGGCCTCTCCGGTCGCGACACCGGCGCGCGCGGCCAAGCCGACCGCGCCGATCTCGGCGCCGAGTGCGGCGACCGCCTGCACGAGGTCGAGCCCGGCCCGGACCGCGCGCTCCGCGTCGTCCTCGCGCGTGACCGGCGTGCCCCACACCGCCATCACGGCGTCGCCGATGAACTTCTCGACCGTGCCGCCGTAGCGGCCGATCAGGGTCTGCGCGGTCTCGAAGTACCGCGACAGGAGGTCCCGCACCTCCTCGGCGTCGCGCGACTCCGACAGGGTCGTGAAGCCGACCAGGTCGGCGAACAGCACGGAGACGAGCCGCCGCTCGGCGACGCGCTCGGGACGTACGGGCGCCACCGTAGCGGCTGGCTCGGCGAGCGCCGTGCCGCATTCCCCGCAGAACCGGTCCCCGGGGTCGTTGGCCGCGCCACAGTTCGGGCACGCGAGCGTCATGCCCGCGCCGCAGTTCGAGCAGAACTTCCGGCCCGGCTTGTTCTCTGTGCCGCAACTGGTGCAGATCATCCGGCTGCCTCCGCGCCGCCGAGCGTACCGCGGCGACCACGACCCGTCGCTCCGCCTCTACGATGGCTGCGTGGGGGACGGAGCGCGCACGTGGATCTGCGGGGACGCGGCGTTCCCGTTGGGGGAGCGCACGCTCGTGATGGGCGTGGTGAACGTGACGCCCGACTCGTTCAGCGACGGCGGGATGTTCGCGAACGCCGAGGAAGCCGTGCGGCACGGGGCGACGCTCGCCGACGAGGGGGCCGACATCCTCGACGTGGGCGGCGAGTCCACCCGCCCCGGTGCCGATCCGGTTCCGCTCCAGGAGGAGCTCCGGCGGGTGCAGCCGGTGATCGAGGGGTTGCGCAAGGCTCGGCCGGGAACGGCGGTGAGCGTCGACACGCGTCACCCGGAGGTCGCGCGCGCGGCGATCGGGGCCGGCGCGTCCGTCGTGAACGACGTGACCGGCGGGCGCGACCCGGGGATGTTCGAGGTGGTGCGCGCCGGCGGCGTCGGCATGGTCCTGATGCACATGCTCGGAGAGCCGAAGACGATGCAGGACGATCCCCGCTACGACGATGTGGTTGCCGAGGTGCACGAGTACCTGCGCGAGCGGATCGAGGCGGCGGTGTTCGCGGGGATCCCCGAGGAACGCTTGTGCGTCGATCCCGGGATCGGGTTCGGCAAGACCCTCGAGCACAACCTGGTGCTGCTGCGGGCGATCTCCGGCCTGCGCACGCTGGGGGCGGCCGTGCTGGTCGGCGCGTCGCGCAAGCGCTTCCTCGGGACGCTGAGCGGGGCGGATGATCCGGCGGGTCGGCTGCCGGCGTCGCTCGCGGCCGCGACGCTCGCCGTCGCCTACGGCGCCGATGCGGTGCGCGCGCACGACGTCGAGCCGACCGTCCGCGCCCTCCGCGTGGCCGACGCGATCGTCCGGGGAGGCGAGGCGTGAACGCCTCGCCCTTCCGCGAGACCGGTGAGGGCGAGCCGGTCCTGGTGCTGCCGGGTTTCCCGTTCGGCCCGGAGGTGTTCCGCGGCCTCGTGCCCATGCTCGCGACCCGGTTCCGGACGGTCGTGGTCGATCCGACGCCGATGGCCGGCGCGGGCTCCGCGGAGCAGGCCGAGGCCGTGCGTGCGCTGCTCGACGATCTCGGGATCGGCACGGTGGCGCTGGTCGCGCACGGCACCGGCGCCGCCGTCGCGCAGCGGCTCGCGTTCGCGGACGCCGGCGTGGACGTCGACGCGATGGTGCTGATCGACGCCGCGGCGTTCGATGCGTGGCCATCGCTCCCGGATGACCCGGGCGAGGCGCTCGAGCAGGCGCACGTCGAGGACCTTCCGGCCGAGACGGCCGACGCCTACCTGGCGCCGTGGCGGGCCGACCCGGACGCGTACCGTCGGGGCGCAGCCGCGCATGCGGACGACGATCTACGCGATCTCGAACCGGCGATGGCGGCCTGGGAGCGCCCGGTGCTGCTGCTGTGGGGCGAGGACGACCGGTTCGTGCCGCCCGAGGCGGCCGAGCGACTGAACGAGGCGATCCCGGCCTCGACGCTCGGACTGGTTCCCGAGTCCGGACATCTCCTCCTGGACGACGCGTTCGCGTCGGTCGCGGAGATGATCGTCGAGTACCTGCGCGCCCGGTACCTGCGTGCGCCGCACGACCACGGCGGGATCACGATGCTCCAACTCGAGCGCCGCCCGCCCTGGGTCGACCTCGCTCCGTACGAGCAGGACGACGACGCCGATCCCGCGCCGGTCGATCCGGCGCAGCAGGAGGTGGGACCGAACGCATGACGCGCGCCCGCCTGTTCCTGAGTGGGATCGAAGCGACCGGCCATCACGGTGCGCGTCCGGGCGAGAAGGATCGCACGCAGCCGTTCGTGGTCGACCTCGACCTCGAGGTCACCGTGGGCGAGGACCGGATCGACGGCACCGCCGACTACCGCGTGGTGACCGAGCGCGTTCGCGCGGTCGTCGAGGAGGGGTCGTTCGACCTGATCGAGTCGATGGCCGAGGCGGTCGCGCGCGAATGCCTGACCTTCGACCGGGTGCTGCGGGCGACCGTCGTCGTGCACAAGCCGCACGCGGCGGGCCGCCTTGGGATCGCCGGCGCGGCCGCGGCGGTCACGCTGCCGGAGGCTTGAGGCCGGGCGTGGCCACCGCGACGCTCGGCCTCGGGGCCAACCTCGGCGACCGGCTTGCGACGCTGCAGCGCGCGGTGGATCTGCTGGCGGAGGAGGGCGTGCGCACGGTCCGGTCGTCGCGCGTGTGGGAGACCGATCCGGTGGGCGGGCCCGAAGGCCAGCCCGCGTTCCTGAACGCGGTCGTGATCGCCGACATCGACGGCATCGCGCCCGGGGACGTCCTGACGGCCGCGAACCGCGTCGAGGCCGCGCTCGGACGCGTCCGTCACGAACGGTGGGGGCCGCGCACGATCGACATCGACGTGCTGCTGCTCGACGATCTCCTCCTGGACGATCCCGCGCTCACGGTTCCGCATCCGCGGATCACCGAGCGCGCCTTCGTCGTGCTGCCCCTGCTCGACCTCGATCCCGATCCCGTCCTGCCCGACGGCCGGCGGATCCTCGACGTGCAGCTCGGCGACCAGCCCGCGCGGCCGGTCGCGCCGCCGCTCGTCGCACCGCGCGTGGAGGCGTCGTGAGGATCGCGGTGATCGGTGCCGGCCGCGTGGGGACCGCGCTCGGCGTGCTGTTCGCCCGTGCCGGCCACGAGATCGTCGCGGTGGCGGGGCGGGAGGCGACGACGGCGCGTGCAGCGGCGTGGCTCCCCGGCGTTCCGGTGCGGTCTCCCGCCGACGCGGCGCTCGTGGCTGAGTTCGCGCTGATCACGGTCCCCGACGACGCGATCGTCCCGGTGACCGACGCGCTCGCCCGCGAGGGGGCCCTCTCGCCGGGCCTCTGGGTCGCGCACACGTCCGGCGCCGTCGGCCTCGACGCGCTCGACGCCGGCCGCGCCGCCGGCGCACGCAGGCTCGTGATCCATCCGTTGCAGACCCTGCCGGACGTCGAGCGCGCCGTCGCGACGATCCCCGGCGCCGCGATGGCGGTCACGGCCGACGACGAGGAGGGCGCGTCCCTGGGAGCGCGGCTCGCCCGCGATCTGGGCGCGCGCCCCTTCCCGCTGGCCGACGCCGACCGCGCCCTGTACCACGCCGCGGCCGTGTTCGCGTCGAACTACGTGGTCGCCACGTCCGCGGTGGCCGAGCGGCTGTTCGCCGAAGCCGGTGTGCCCGATCCGGTGGCGGCGATGGCGCCGCTGCAGGTGGCCACGCTGGAGAACATCGAGCGGCTCGGCCCGGGCGCCGCGCTGACGGGCCCGGCGGTCCGCGGCGACGCCGGGACGGTCGGCCGCAACCTCGAGGCGCTCGCGGCGCGCGCGCCGGGCGCCGTGGCCGCCTACGTCGCCCTGTGCCGCGTCGCCCTCGACGTCGCGGTCGCGGCCGGCCGCCTCGCGCCGGAGGGCCGCGCCGGGGTCGAGGAGGTCCTGGCGGCGTGGAGCTGATCGACGACCCGGCCGCGTTCTCCACGCGGACCGGAACCTGGCGGGCCGACGGTCTCACCGTCGGGTTCCATCCAACGATGGGCGCGCTGCACGCCGGCCACGCCGCGAACCTCCGCCTGGCCCGCGCGCAGAACGACCGCGTGGCGGTGTCGATCTTCGTGAACCCGCTGCAGTTCGGACCGGCTGAGGACTTCGACCGCTATCCGCGGCCGCTCGAGGCCGACCTCGCGGCGTGCGAGCGCGAAGGGGTCGACGCGGTGTGGGCGCCGAGCGTCGCGCAGATGTATCCGCCCGGACTCGAGCTCCCCACGCCCGACCCCGGCCCGGTCGGCGCGACGTTCGAGGGCGCCTCGCGCCCGGGGCACTTCGCGGGTGTCCTGAAGGTCGTGCACCGGTTGTTCGACGTCGCCGGCCCGTGCCGCGCCTACTTCGGGGAGAAGGACGCGCAGCAGCTCGCGCTGATCCGGACCATGGCGGCGCAGCTGAACTTCCCCGTGGAGGTCGTGGGCTGCCCGA